>NZ_JBPSDN010000020.1:0-75881 GCF_052036135.1 Gordonia marina | reverse complement strand
CAACAATGACAGGCTCCACTCCAGCATCGGCACGGTCCCGCCCGCCGAGTTCGAGTCCGCCTACTACGCCGCCCTCAACCGAGAGCTGCACCCCGTATAGGAGCGGCAGAAAACCTGGGGTGATTCACCCCCGCACCAAGGGTGCCCGGCACCCATTCCCCGGTCTCGCCCCCTCAGCAGTGGGGGCGAGACCGGGGAATCGGGCGAAAGGGGCGAGAATTCCCGGAGCTGGGCGACTCTCAGCCCGGTCGACGCCGCTCCGGGCGTGGGTGTGGTCTCGACTCCACTCGACCGTCACATGGTGCCATCGACCGCAGGGGCTGCGGTCGACCATCATGGGCTCTGCTCGACCTTCATGAGGCTCCGCTCGGCCGTCATGGGCTGCACTCGGTGGGCGCATTCGACTGTGGCATGGGGCGTAGGCGTCGCTCCCGTACGGCAGCGTTCGACTGTCATGGAGCGGCGCTTGCCCGACACGCGGCGACCCAACCCGCAGCGCGCGTGAGATACGACCTGCCAGGCGGGCGGGGAAGCGGTGTCGTAGGTGAGCCCTAGAATGAGGAGCATGACAGTGGGGCGGACCGAGAAGGGAACAGAGTCCGAGGGCGTGGTGCGGGCGCCGCGTGCGCGCATGACCGGTGCGCAGCGCAGGCAACAGCTGATCGAGGTCGCTCGCGGACTCTTCGCCGAGCGCGGGTTCGACGGAACGTCGATCGAAGAGATCGCTCTGCGGGCCGGGGTGTCCAAGCCCATCGTCTACGAACACTTCGGCGGCAAAGAGGGACTCTATGCCGTGGTCGTCGATCGAGAGATGGAGACGCTGTTGGAGATGGTGACCTCGTCGCTCGTCGAGAACCGGTCGCTGTATCGCGTCCAGCAGGTGGCGCTCGCGCTGCTCACCTACATGGAGGAGCGGACCGACGGATTTCAGATCCTGGTCCGCGGCGAGTCGACCGGCAACAGCACCACCGGTGAGGACACCAGGTACGGCAGCCTCCTGAACGATGCCATCAGCCAGGTGGAACACATCCTCGCCGGGGACTTCGAGCGGCGCGGATTCGATCCCTCGCTTGCTCCGCTCTACGCGCAGGCCCTCGTCGGCATGGTCTCGGTCACGGCGCAGTGGTGGCTCGACGTCCGTGAGCCGGCCAAGGAGGTCGTCGCCGCGCACCTGGTGAACCTGTGCTGGAACGGCCTGACGCGCCTCGACGCGAATCCGGTCCTGGTCGACGCCGACTATCAGGAGCCGGAGTGAGCTGCGAGATCCGGGCCGCGACGACGTCGGACCTGGAACAGATCACCGAGATATACGCCCACTACGTCGACCAGACCACGGCGACGTGGCGCCACGACGCGCCAGACCTCGCCGCGTGGGACGACCTGCTCGCAAGCACCCGGTCCCTCGGCCTGCCGTTCCTGGTCCTGGCCGGCGGCGACGGCCACGTGTGCGGGTTCGCGTATCTGGCGCCGTTCCGCGGCATCGAGGGCTGGCGGCACACCGTCGAGGACACCATCTACCTCCGTCCGGAGTCGGCCGGCGGTGGCCGGGGCTCTCGCCTGCTGCAGGCGTTGCTCGACGCGGTCGATCCCGTCCAGGTGGAGCAGGTCGTCGCGATGATCTCCGCGGAGGTCGCCGGATCCGTCGCGCTGCACCGGAAGCTCGGTTTCACCGAGATCGGCCGGCTGCGCCGGACCGGGGTGAAATTCGGGCAGCGCCTGGATTGCGTGATCATGCAGCGGTCTACACTAGAGACATGATTCCCAGGGCGAACGGTGTGCTAGCGGCCGCCGTTTCGCTGCTGCTGGGAATCGCGGCGCACGGCATCGCGGGCGGTTACGTGCCCGACTCGCGACAGCTTCTGATGCTGGGGGCGATCGCGGTCGGGGTCGGCGCAGTCCGTTCGGCGCAGCGCAGCGACTCCTGCGTCACGGTCATCGCACTGCTGTCGGGTGGCCAGGTGGCATCGCACATCGCTCTGTCGATGCTCAGTTCGCCCACCGGACACCAGCACGATACGCACACCCTCGCCATGCTGGGCTGGCACGCGGCGGCGCTGCCGGCCTCTGCGGCGGCGCTGTGCGTGATCTCGTGGTTCCTGCGCTTCCTGCATTCCACGATCGACGCCGTCGTGCGAGCCACGAGTGTTGCCATCGGTGACTGCGGTCGAGCGCTGCGCGCGGGCCTCGCGGTCGTCTTGCATCACCTCACGCCGCGCCTCTCGGTAGGGATGCGTGCTCCGCCCGTTTCGGCCTGAGTTTCGTCATCACACACCTACTTTCCCGAGAGGGCAACTCATCATGTTCAGAATCCGATTGCTTTGTGCTGTGCTCGCCACGATCGCGGCGGCCTCGTTCCTCACCGCGTGCAGCGACGACGACAAGGCCAAGGCCGCGGCGTTGACCGTCAGCGACCAGTGGGTCAAGGCCGCGCCGAGCGGCATGACCGCCATGTTCGGCACTCTGAAGAACGACGGCGACTCCGAGATCCGCATCGTGTCCGGAACCTCCGATGTCGCGGGCAAGGTTGAACTGCACGAAATGGTCGACGAGGGCGGCCAGCGCATCATGCGCGAGAAGACGGGCGGTTTCGCCATTCCCGCGCACGGCACCGTCAAGCTCGCTCCCGGCGGCGAGCACATCATGCTGATGGATCTGAAGAAGCCGATCGTGGCCGGCGAGACCGTCGTCGTCACGCTGCGGCTCGCCGACGGTTCGACGCATGAGGTGAGCGGGGTGGCGCGCGATTTCGCCGGTAACGAGGAGAACTACCAGCCGTGACCTCCTCGCGCGGATCCGCTGGGATCTCGCGTCGTGGATTCCTCACCGGAGCCGCCGGACTCGCCGGCGCCGGTGTGGGTGCTGCCGCGGTCGGGTTCGCCGTCGAACGCGATGCGTCGACGGCGGACCCGGCCCGGGAGACCGTGGACTTCTACGGCTGGCATCAGGCGGGTATCACCACACCGATGGCCCTGTACGCCAACTACATCGGGCTGAACCTGACCGACCGAACCGACACCGAGGCGTTGCGCGGTGTTCTCAAGCTCTGGACGCAGGACGGGGCGCGGCTCACGCAGGGACTCGCTGGTCTCTCCGACATCGAGCCGGAGCTGGCCGCCGAGCCGTCGCGCATGACCGTGACGGTCGGCGTCGGGCCGGGGGTCTTCGAGAACCCGGTGCTCGCGAGGCGCCGCCCGTCGTGGCTGCGACCACTGCCCGCGTTCGGCATCGACCGGCTCGAATCCCGCTGGGGTCAAACAGACCTGCTGCTGCTGATCACGTCCGACGACGCCATGTCGCTCGCGCATGCGACCAGCATTCTCACCGCCGAGGTGCGGACCATCGCGCCGGTGGCGTGGGTCCAGCGTGGCTTCCACGCGCGCCGGAACATGTTCGGGCAGATCGACGGCACCGAGCAGCCGCCGTCGGCCGACTACGACAAGCTGATCTGGAACGACGGCGCCGAGCAGCCGTGGCTCGCCGGCGGCAGTTCGATGGTGATCCGGCGGATCGCGATGCACATGGACACCTGGGAGGAACTCGACCGCGGGCCGCGCGACCTGGTTCTCGGGCGCAAGCAGGACACCGGAGCGCCGCTGACCGGCACCCACGAGCACGACCAGCCCGACTTCGCCATGACGCAGGGCGGCATTCCGGTGATTCCGGCGTCGTCGCACATCGCCCGCGCACACCGGCGGGCCGACCACGAGCAGTACCTGCGTCGTCCGTACACCTATGACGAGTGGCCGGACGGTACCGGGCTGATCTTCACGACGGTGCAACGCGATCCGGTGCGGCAGTTTCTGCCGTCCCAGCAGCGATTGGCCGAGCACGACGACCTCAACGAATGGACCACCCCGATCGGGTCGGCGGTCTACGCGCTGCTGCCCGGGGCGACGCCGCAGGCGCCGCTGGGGACGTCGCTGCTCGCCACCTAGAATGGTGTGAGTGTCGACCACCCCATCGCTGTCCGGGCTGAACTCCTACGCCACGCGGGACGGCGCCTTCGCCGTGCTCGCCGAACGACGGGCGCAGCCGCGGCTCGATCTGACCGCGCCCGACGCGGCGCGGCCCTTCGTCGCCGCGTCGTTGGCGGGGTCCGGCGACGGCCCGTTGCTGGTGGTCGCGGCGAACGGCCGGGAGGCCGACGATCTGACCGCCGAACTGCGCGAGCTTCTCGCGGGCGGTGCCGACGCGGTCGCGCAGTTCCCGTCGTGGGAGACGCTGCCCCACGAGCGGCTCTCGCCCAGTGCGGACACCGTCGGGCAGCGGCTCGCCGTACTCCACCGGCTCGCCGCTCCGGAGGGTGATCCGCTGCGGGTGGTCGTGACGACCGTGCGGTCGCTGATCCAGCCGATGGCGCCGGGGCTCGGCGAGCTGCGCACCGTCACCCTGCGCGAGGGCCTCGAGGTCGACTTCGACGCCCTGGTGGAGCAACTCGTCGAGATGGCGTACGAGCGCGTCGACATGGTCGGCGGGCGCGGTGAGTTCGCGGTGCGCGGCGGCATCCTCGACGTCTTCCCGACGACGGCGGACTATCCGGTGCGCGTCGAGTTCTGGGGCGACGACATCACCGACCTGCGGGCGTTCTCGGTGGCCGATCAGCGGACGCAGCCGGAGATCGATGCGGCCACGGTGATGATCCATCCGTGCCGCGAACTGGTCCTCACCGAGCAGGTGCGTGCCCGGGCCGCGGAGCTGGCGGCCACCACCGACGACGAGGCGCTGGCCGAGATGCTGACCAAGCTGTCGGAAGGCATCCCGGTCGAGGGCATGGAAGCGATGATCCCGGCCCTCGTCGAGGGACGGATGCAGTTGCTCACCGAGGTGCTGCCGGTCGGTACCCGGGTGCTTGTGCTCGATCCGGAGAAGGTCCGCACCCGTGCGGCCGATCTGGAACGCACCGGCGCGGAGTTCCTGGAGGCGTCGTGGAACGCCGCGGCGCTGGGCGCGGGCGCGCCGGTGCAGGCCGGCAGCGTCGATTTGCAAGCGAGCGCCTACCGGCCGGTGGGCGAGGTGGAGGCCGCGACGGTGGCGGCCGGTCGTGCCTGGTGGACCATGAGTCCGCTGTCGTCCGGCAGCGGCGACGAGGTGGAACTCGACCTGCAGCCCGGGCCCGCGCCGCACGGCGACGACTCGGCGATCGCGGACCTGCTCGCGGGGCTCCGCGCTCAGCTGGCGTCGGGTGGTCGTGCCGCGGTGGTCGCCGCGGGCAAGGGCACGGCGCAGCGGTTCGTCGAACGTCTCGGGGAGGCCGAGGTGCCGGCGCGGCTCGCCGCTGACGGTGAGGAGCCGCTCGCCGACGCGGTGACGGTGTACCACGGCACCCTCCGCCACGGACTGGTCTGCCCCTCGATCCGCCCCCTGAGCCGGGCGAGGAACGAGCCCGAGTCGAAGGGCGAAGGGTCTTTGGTGATCGTCACCGAGGCCGACCTGACCGGCGCCCGCGTCGTCGGCGTGAAGGACGGCCGCAAGCTGCCGGCCAAGCGCCGCAATCAGGTCGACCCGCTGGCCCTGACCGCGGGCGACATGGTGGTGCACGACCAGCACGGCATCGGCAGGTTCGTCGAGATGATCGAGCGGACCATCGGCGGGGCGCGCCGGGAGTACCTGGTGATCGAGTACGCGCCGGGCAAGCGCGGTCAGCCGGGCGACCGGCTGTACGTGCCGATGGACTCGCTGGACCAGCTGTCGCGCTACGTCGGCGGTGAGCAGCCCTCGCTGTCCAAGCTCGGCGGCAGCGACTGGGCCAATACGAAACGCAAGGCGCGCAAGGCCGTTCGCGAGATCGCGGGTGAGCTGGTGCAGCTCTACGCGGCACGACATGCCGCGCCCGGCTTCGCGTTCAGCCCGGACAGCCCGTGGCAGCGGGAGATGGAGGACGCCTTCGACTTCACCGAGACCGTCGACCAGATGACGGTGATCGGCGAGGTGAAGGCCGACATGGAGAAGCCGGTGCCGATGGACCGGGTGATCGTCGGCGACGTCGGCTACGGCAAGACCGAGATCGCCGTGCGCGCGGCGTTCAAGGCCGTGCAGGACGGCAAGCAGGTCGCCGTGCTGGTGCCGACGACGATTCTCGCGGGCCAGCATCTTCAGACGTTCACCGAGCGGATGGCCGGGTTCCCGGTGAAGGTGCGGGGACTCTCGCGTTTCACCTCGCCCGCCGAGTCGAAGGAGATCATCCGGGAGATGGCGTCGGGCGAGGTCGACATCGTCATCGGCACGCACCGGCTGTTGCAGACCGGGGTCGTCTGGAAGGACCTCGGCCTGGTGATCGTCGACGAGGAGCAGCGCTTCGGCGTCGAGCACAAGGAACACATCAAGTCGTTGCGCACGCACGTCGACGTGCTCACCATGTCGGCGACGCCGATCCCGCGCACCCTGGAGATGTCGATGGCCGGTATCCGCGAGATGTCGACCATTCTGACCCCGCCGGAGGAACGGCATCCGGTGCTCACCTACGTGGGTGCGTATTCGGAGAAGCAGGTCGGTGCGGCGATCCGCCGGGAGTTGCTGCGCGACGGTCAGGTGTTCTACGTGCACAACCGGGTCTCGACGATCGACAAGACCGCCCGCGATCTGGCCCGGATGGTGCCGGAGGCGAAGATCGCGGTGGCGCACGGCCAGATGCCCGAGGAACTGCTGGAGAAGACGGTCGACGGTTTCTGGAACCGCGAGTTCGACGTGCTGGTGTGCACGACGATCATCGAGACCGGACTGGACATCTCGAACGCGAACACGCTGATCGTCGACCGCGCCGAGAACTTCGGTCTGTCCCAGCTGCACCAGCTGCGCGGCCGGGTCGGCCGGTCGCGGGAGCGCGGGTACGCCTACCTGTTCTACAGCGGTGACAAGCCGCTGACCGAGACCGCCTACGACCGGCTCGCCACCATCGCGCAGAACAACGAGCTCGGCGCGGGCATGGCGGTGGCGCTGAAGGACCTGGAGTTGCGCGGTGCCGGCAACGTGCTCGGTGCGCAGCAGTCCGGGCACGTCGCCGGCGTCGGATTCGACCTGTACGTGCGGCTGGTCGGCGAGGCCGTCGAGGCGTACCGCGCCGCGGCGGACGGCCAGGTCGTCGCGCAGGAGGAGACCAAGGAGGTGCGCATCGACCTGCCGGTCGACGCGCACATCCCGGTCGAGTACGTCGAGGCCGACCGGCTGCGGCTGGAGGCCTACCGGAAGCTCGCGTCGGCGTCGTCGGACGCCGATGTCGACGAGGTGATCACCGAGCTGACCGACCGCTACGGTGAGCCGCCGGTCCAGACTCAGCGGCTCGCCGCCATCGCGCGCCTGCGCCTGCGGTGCCGCGAGCGGGGGATCACCGAGGTGACGCTCGCCGGAACCAACGTGCGCCTGGCGCCGATGCTGCTGGTCGACAGCGAGCAGGTCCGGCTCAACCGGCTGTATTCGTCGGCGAACTACCGGGCGACGACGCACACGGTGACCCTCCCGATCCCGCGCACCGGCGGCGTCGGCTCCCCGCGCCTGCGCGACGACGAGTTGGTCGCGTACCTGACGACCTTCCTGACGACCCTGCAGCCCCGCGAGAGCGCGGACGCGCAGTTGTAACACCCGTGCTCACGAACGGTGGCGCGCGAGTGGACTCATTGTCAGTAAGGTTCTCTTCGAGTGACTACCCGGAGGTGTACCGATGCCCGTGATCCTGATGGATCCTGCGCTGCCCGACCTGATCCCGGCGCGCGGGGTCGCGTATCTGGCGGGGCACGTGTTCGTCACCGAAGACGTCCATCCCAGGCTGTTGTGGGACCTGCCGTCGTACGAGTACGTGAGCTTCGCGCGGGACCTGCCGCCGCGTGCCGTCGTGCTGTCGTCGGATCGCACGCATCCGCTGGTCCGCCAGGAGGTCGCGCGGGGTGAGGAGGTGATCACCGCCGACGCGCTCCGCGGAACGCGGCTCCTCGAGGCCGTCGCCCTGATGGACCGGCTGCGGCGCACCGGGCCGTGGGAGAAGCAGCAGACGCACGACTCGCTGCGCCGCTACCTGCTGGAGGAGGTGTACGAGCTGCTCGACACCTTCGATCGGGTCGACGCCGACGAGATGCGCTCCGAACTCGGTGACCTGCTGTTGCAGGTGCTGTTCCACGCGCGGATCGCCGAGGACGCCGCGCAGGGCGCGTTCACCATCGATGACGTCGCGCAGAGCTTCATCGACAAGGTGTCGTACCGGACGCCCGGCGTGCTGTCGGGCGAGCACGCCGACCTCGAACGGCAGATCCAGGAGTGGGAGGATCGCAAGGCCGCCGAGCGGAGCCGGGGGAGTGTGCTCGACGGTCTGGTCACCAGTCAGCCCGTCCTGGCGCTGACGCAGAAGCTGTTCGAGCGTCTCGTCGCCGCCGACTTCCCCCGCAACGCGATCAGCCCGTCGCTGACCCGGATCGACATCCCGATCCGCCGCCACGCCCGCGACAGCGTCGAGGACTCCCAGCGCCGCCTCGTGATGCAGCTGATGTCCGACGTCCGCGCCGCCGAGAACGCCGCCGGCGTCGACGGCGTGATCCCGCGCGACGAGAACACGTGGCGGAAATACCTGGGCATGTCGTACGACGAGACCGTCATTCCCGCGCAGCCCGTTGAGCCGCAGCCCGTTGAGCCGGTTTCCTCGCAGCCCGTTGAGCCGGTGAGGAGCGAAGCGACGAGCCGTGTCGAAACGCCCCCCGACGATCGAGCTCTCCATGATGATCGAGCGGAGTCGAGATCACCCTCCCCGCCGGTGACGAATGAAGTGACGAGCTGTGTCGAAACGCCCGCCCCCGTCGACGCCGAAACGACCGGCCAGTTCCGGCCCGTCCGCGTCGCCGCTCCCTCGACCGATCCCCGCGCCTACTACTTCGAGTTCCCCAAGCCGGGCGAGCGTTTCGACTTCCCCGATCTCGCCGAACACCGCGCCGCCCCCGAGCCCGAACCGGCGCCGAGCAACGACTTCCCCGAGCCCGACGACTTCCCCGGCCCGCCCCCGAAGTACCGCACGGTGGACGTCGACCCGCACGCGGCGACGGAGCGCGAGGTCGACGTGTCGTACGGCTCGGACGTTCCGCAGATGGTCATCCGTCACGAGTGGGACGACGAGGACGACTGACTCTCGTGGCGACCGCAGACTGGACGCGGCCGGAGTTGATCCTCGCCGTTGCCCTTCGGGAAGAGACCGGCTGGGCGGGATCACCGAGTGTGCACGACCCTCGCCTGTTCGAGCTGTCCGAGTTCCTCCGGGCGGCGAATCCTGCGTTGGCCTTTGATCCGAAGTTCCGGAGCCCGGGCTCGGTGCGCCGCAAGCTGGAGGATCTCAGGACCCTTCTACCCGGCTATGCCGGGAAGCGGACGAAGGGCGGACGAGCGACCGAGGATGTCATGGACTCGTTCGCGGAGAGTCCGTCTCGGCTGATGCAGTTGGCGACGTTCATCCGTAGCAACCCGGGCCTTCTGAAAGTTACGGAAGACCCCGACGACCGGAGCGTCGATGACTTCATTGACCTTGACGAGATTGCGGAGGAAGGTCCGACCGCCGCGATTGAGGGTGCCGTTGCGCGCAGGTGGGCTATCGTGCGGGAACGGAACCCGCGCCTTCGACGCGCCAAGATTGCGCAGTCGCGGCGGGACCGTGGTGTCATCTCATGCGAAACGTGTGGTTTCGATTTTGAGGAGACGTTCGGTGAGCTCGGCGCCGGCTACATCCATGTGCACCACCGCGTTCCCCTGCACATCACCAACGAGGTCGAAAACGACTTGTCGGCTCTGATCTTGCTCTGCGCGAACTGTCACGCGATGGTGCATCGCTCGCGGCCGTGGCTGCGGCCCGACGAACTGCAGGCGATCATCGGGGGATCTCGCGGAGGCGAGTAACCGCAGCGGCAACGCGCTGAACAGCGACGTCAAGGTCTTCGTGCTCCCAGAATCGGAGAACGGTCCAGCCGTCTGACTCGAGTGCGGCGGTCTGTAGGCGGTCGCGTTCGGCGTTCTTCTGGAGCTTGGGCGACCAGTATTGCGCGTTCTTCGACGGGTGCCGGCCGTGCTCCGGACAGCTGTGCCAGAAGCATCCGTCGACGAAGACCGCGATCTTCTGTCGCGTGAACACGATGTCTGGTCTCACGAGGAGGCCGTCAGCGCGAACGGCCAGGTCCTTCCGGAAGCGGAGTCCTTGGTGGTGGAGTGCACGGCGGATCGCGATCTCGGGCTTCGTGTCGGTACGCCTGATGGCCGCCATGTTCCGGGAACGGCCTGCCGATGGTGGTTCGAGCTCCGGCTGGGCGTCCATACCGCCAACCTAACCCACCTGCGTGGCAGCGTGCCCGGCTGGACTGTCGGGGGTGCGCGGTACAACATGATCGACAGACTGCAGTCGAAGGGGGATCGCCATGCAAAGTCAGATGTACCTGAGCGAGTCGATTGACGGCTCGCTTCTGAGATGTAGGAAGATGGACGCCGTGACCGCTGGGCCAGATCGACGCAAGGACGACTACACAGTCGTCGAGATCTGTGCCGGCGCCGGTGGTCAAGCGCTTGGTCTGGAAAAGGCTGGGTTCGCACACGAGCTTGCTGTCGAACTCGACGAGAATGCTGCCAACACGCTGTGGCAGAACCGGCCGAGCTGGGACATCCGGACCGGTGACGTTGCGAGCGCCGGGGTCTGGAACCCCGCAGACTTCGCTGAGGTTTCCTTGCTGGCTGGAGGCGTTCCGTGCCCGCCGTTCTCCATTGCAGGCAGACAGCTTGGTGCCTCGGACGAGCGCGACCTGTTCGCGTGGGCGGTCGAGCAGGTCGCGATCGTGAAACCGCGGGCCCTGATGCTGGAGAACGTCCGCGGCCTGTCTCAGCCACGGTTCGCGGCGTATCGCCAGCGGGTTCTCGACAGGCTTGCTGCGCTCGGCTACGAGCCGTTCTGGAAGCTGCTGCACGCCGCGGACTACGGGGTGCCGCAACTTCGTCCGCGCTTCGTGCTCGTAGCGCTCAAGCCGGAGGACGCACGGTACTTCTCGTGGCCCGAGCCGGTCGAGCACACACCGACGGTAGGCGATGAGCTGTTCGATCTGATGGCCGCGAATGGCTGGAAGCACGCTGAGACATGGCGCAAGATGGCGAACGACATCGCGCCGACGATCGTCGGAGGCTCCAAGAAGCACGGCGGTGCAGACCTCGGTCCCACTCGTGCCAAGGCCGCCTGGCGGCTGCTCGGTGTTGACGGCAAGGGGATCGCGAACGAGGCTCCCGCGAAGGACTCACCGCACCCGTCAGCCCTGCCGCCGCGACTGACGATCGAGATGGTTCGCCGCATCCAAGGCTGGCGTGACGAGGACGGTTGGGAGTTCTCCGGCCGGAAGACCTCGCAGTACCGACAGATCGGTAATGCCTTCCCGCCGCCGGTCGCGGAGGCGGTGGGGCGATCGATAGTCCGGGCCTTCGATCGTGTCGAGGTGTCAAACTCGGAGACGGCGAAGGCCGACGATCCGCTGTTCAGCCTGCTCAATCGCCATACCGAGGGTGTTTCCGAGACGCTGATCTTCGCTGAACTGCCTGAACTGACGCCGTCCACGCTAGCTAAGCGCCTCGCGAAACTCGAACTCGATTTTGAGGTTGAGGCGACCGAGGTCAATGGCGAGACTGTGCATCGATTAGGTGACTTCCGCGGGTTTGTTGGCCAGGATGCTCACTTTCGGCATGAGTACATAAGTGAACACCGTTCGAAGGTCAGCTAGTCGGCAACTTCGGCGCAGGCTCGATCACAGGCTCACCGGGCCGTACCTGGCGCCATCTGCGGCCTTCCAATTCGATGCTATCTGAGCCATCGGTCGGGACTACACGAACGGACACGTACTCATCGGCAAGTGGAACCGGGACGCCGAGTGCGGCGGCTAGGTCGCGGTGGTACACGCCGCTTAGGATCAGGTATCCGTCTGGTTGAAGGGCTGAGCGAGCGCCGCCGTTGTAGCGGACACGCTTCTGCGCATCGAGTTGTCGACTAACTGTCGCGACCGCGTTGCGGTTGACAATCATGCCCTCAGCCGCGCGGAAGAGCCGGTTCGTGCGCTCGGTGCCGTAGCGGCTATCGAAGATGTGATCGACGGTTTCACGGGGGAGTTGGAGGAGCACATTCGGGCGAAGGGGAGCATCGCGCCACAGCCATCTGATGGCCTTCCGGCCCTCCGCCGTCAGTTGACTCTTCTTGTCCCGATTGCGCTTTTCGCGCCGAACATCCGAAGTGACCCGGATTAGTCCCAGCGACCATGTGGACTCGGCGTCGCTGCCGGTCGCAACCAGTGCGAGTTTATCGAACACCTCCGGAGGGAGCATCCAGCCACCGTCTGCCTGACTCCACTTCGCATCGACCTGGTGCCCGGCGATCCTGTAGTCGGTCTCAATGCCGCCGTCAAACTCGAATACGCGCTGGGCATTGATCTCGAACAGAGTTCCGAAGTGGGTCTTCTCAGTCTTCATGAGCTGGTCCCAGCGGTATCGGCCGGTCTCCTGCCCGTTGTAAATCATGTCGTAGGTTTTTCGAAGGACCGCAGCCCACCGTGTACCGTCCGGGTCGATTTGTCGAAGTTGCTCGGCGACGGCGGTCAGTGCCGCGTCGCTGTCGCTCAAATTGTCCACAATGAGAACATACTGGACGGGGCCCGGGCGCTCTCCCTGACCGCCGGAATCTGGTGGGAGCCAGATCCCGAGAGGTGATCGAGTAGCATTCCGATGCTGCGCCCGGTGTACTAGCCGCACTTTGCGGCCATCAAGAAGTCAGCCTCCGGTATTCTTACCTCGCCGACTCGGCACTGCATGAGTTGCAGCAACTGTGGGCGATCTTCAATTGCACGGTGTCTTGATCAATGGGGGTCGAGAGAATTGTGCGCAGCTTGAGCTGGACCCCGGAGTGCTCACGGCGTGACTGTCGGCGCAAACATCGGCCGCTGAGGCGCTTCGGGGATCGGGACGCCCTGGTTGCCGTGTGCGTCTGCGCCGATCAATCCCTCTTATCACGGCGAACCGGTGGCGCCGGAATCGGCTACCGGAGAGGCTATGATCTGCGCATATCTGTTCGATGACGTCGGTGGAGGGCTTTGGAGGCCCAACTCAGGTCATGGCTGAGGCTCCTTGATGTTTGATGTCGATAGAGATCAGATTGGTGGCAGTGCTGGCGCGGTTGAAGTCACCTGTCGGTACGTCCGAGGCCGCGGAAGCTCCTGAGGCTGTTAAGGCCTCGTCATGAGCGTTCCGCGGAACGCGGATCATGCCGCCTCGGCGTACGTCGGGTCCTCGTCGTACTTCTGGCGTGCTCGCCAGGCCCAGGCGGCGTACAGGACTTCGGTGGCGTAGCCGTAGTCGATACGGCCTCCGCCGACAGTGGTGACACCGTCGGGTTCGACATGAAGGTCGGGGTGCCAGTCGCCGGGTGGGGTGTGCAGGGGTGCCAGGTTGAGGGTCTCTCCTTGCGTTCCGCGGAACGCGAATCGCTGGTGGCCGAGCGCTTCGATCGAGAAGGCGCCGTGGTGCAGGGCTCGGTGGTGCGAACTGCAGAGCAGGATCAGGTTGTCAGGATCGGTGGTGCCGCCGGCGGACCACATGGTGACGTGGTGAATGTGCAGGTGGCGGGTGCGCGTGCAACCTGGGGCCTGGCAGGTCCGGTCCCGCATCAGGATCGTGCGGACGAGGGCGGCGTTCGGAACGCGACGCTTGCGGCCCCACCACAGCACAGGCCCCATCCGGCGCCCGCCTACGGTCACCGAGTTGCCGGCTTCATGGCCGATCTCGCGGACGGTGGCGCCGCATTCCATTTCCTCGCGTTCCGCGGAACGCAGGGCCGGGCCGTCGTCGAGCGATGCTTCGTCATCGACTCGGTGGATGAGGATTTCCGCACCGGCGGCGACCTCGGGCATATCGATCCCGGCGATGATGGTGTCAGCGATCGCGTTGAGCGCCGGGGCGATGTTCCCCGGGACATTGCGCCACAAGTCGCGGCGGGTATCGACATATCCGGTGGTTTCGACAGGCTCAACCGGCGGGGACGGCTCAACCGGCGTGGACGACTCGACGGGCGACGAGGGATCAACCGGCGATGAGGGCGCAGTAGGCGATGGGGGCACAGGCGGCGACGTCGGGAGCGCGGGGTCGGCGGGAGTCCGGGTGCGGTCGTATTCGGCGCGGACGATCGCGGCGAGGAAGTGGGCGCCGTCGACAGCGTTGAGCCGCACGTTCACCGAGAGAGTGCCGTCGTAGTTCCACTTCCAGCGTCCCCACGATTCGGGCAGTGGAGGCTCAGCGTCGTCATCGCCGCTGCTGTCGTTGATTCGGGCGTCGTTGTCCCTGATGGCGCGGCAGAGAGTCTCCACCTGCGCGGCGGTCGCTGCGCGTGCGACGTTGAGGAGTTCTTCTTCCCGGTCGGGAGTGGCGACGCGGGTCATGGCGCGCACCTTGGCGTAGGAGAGCTGTCCGGCAGCGAAAGCGTCGTGGATCTTCGGGAGGTCGCGCAGTGCGCGGGCGGCGCGGACATGTTCCTGCGCGGTGCGCAGACTGAAGCCGGCCTGCCAGACCAGCCAGTGCGCGCACGAGGCGATGCCCTCGCCGGCCCAGGCCTTGCGCTCGTCGAATTCGGCGAGGTAGTCGAGCATGTGAGCAGTAAGGGCGGCGACCTGGGTTGCGTAGCCGATGACGCGTTCGGCGAGCTGCTCGTCGTCAAGATCGACGGGTGCGGTGCGGTCGAAGAGATTGGTGTCGGACATCGGAAACCCCCTGGATAGAACTGGTGTTCTACTACCCAGGGTATCGCGGGAGTACGACAAGATCGCTGGTCAGATGTGTTGTGGTGTCGACTTGGCTCGGGCGACTTGGGGGTGGTTCAGCTGGCGGGAGAGGCCCGGGTGCCGGTCGACGTGCACGACTTGCTCGTGACCGGCCAGGTCAGAACCGCCCGAGCGACAGCCAAGCGTGCCCGCAGACGGGGATCGTCTGCGGGCGCACGTGCGCGCGGTGGGTCAGGCGTTCGCCTCGGTCTGGGCGCCGGGGCTGGCCTTGCCGTCGGCCGTGTAACTCTTGGCGCCGGTACCGGCGAGGGAACCGCCCTCGACGATCAGGTACTCGTCACGGATCGGCGTGCCGTCGAAGAAGTTCTCCAGGACCTCGCGGGTACCGGCCGCGTAGCGGGCCTGGGCGGACAGGGTGGTGCCGGAGATGTGCGGAGTCATCGCCTCGTGCGGCATGGTCCGCCAGGGGTGGTCGGGGGCCGGCGGCTGCGGGAACCACACGTCGCCGGCATACCCGGCGAGTTGGCCGGTACGCAGGGCCTCGACGACGTCGTCGCGCACCATGATCTCGGCGCGAGCCGTGTTGACGATGTACGAGCCGCGACGCATCGAGTTGATCAGGTTGGCGTCGAACATGTGATAGGTCTGCGGATGCAGCGGCGCGTGAATATCGACGATGTCGACCGAGCTGACCAACGATTGCACGTTCGGGTGGTAGGTCAGATTCAGTTCCTTCTCCGTCTCCTCGGGCAGCCGCCGGGTGTCGAAGTAGTGGAGGTTCACGTCGAACGGAGCGAGCCGGCGCAACACCGCCTGGCCGATACGACCCGCCGCGATCACACCCACGTCGAAGCCCTCGAGATCGTAGGCACGCTCGACGCAGTCGGCGATGTTCCAGCCACCGTCGAGCACCCACTGGTGCGACGGCAGGTAATTGCGGACCAGGGCGAGGATCTGCATGACGGCGTGCTCGGCGACGCTGATGCTGTTGCAGTAGGTGATCTCTGCGACGGTGATTCCGGCCTTCATCGCGGCGTCGAGATCGACATGGTCCGAGCCGATTCCGGCGGTGAGGGCGAGCTTGAGCTTGGGTGCCTTGGCGATGCGGTCAGCATCGAGGTAGGCGGGCCAGAACGGCTGCGAGATGACGATGTCGGCGTCGGGCAGTTCCTTCTCGAAGACCGAGTCGGGGCCGTCCTTGTCGGAGGTCACGACGAACTCGTGCCCTTCGGCCTCGAGGTACTGACGCAGACCGAGCTCGCCGGAGACGCAGCCGAGCAGGTCGCCCGGGTTGAAGCTGATGTCTTTCGGCGTCGGCAGCGTCTGACCGTCCGGGTAGGCGCCGAGAGAAGGCAGGGAGTCGCGGGCGTAAACCGGCGGGTAGCCGGTCACCGGATCGGGGTAGAGCACGCAGAGAATCTTCGCCATGTCAGTCACTCCTCGCAGCGGATGGCGGTTGGGAGAGGAACTCGTTTGTTCCTCTTCTACGGTCGCCCTACGTGGGTGTGCGCGTCCAAGCCCTGGTGTCGATCGGCCGATAGGCGACGGCTATCGGACTAGCTCACGAAGACTTCAAGCTGTCGATCAACGCAGTGGCCAGCAGCGGCGCCGGTTCTCGGGCGCTCCGGATCACCGCGACCTTGCCGAGTGGGGGAGCGGGAAGGTCGATGGTCCGCAGCGCAGGCGTCCCATGGTCGCCGACCACCTGGGAGCGTGGCACGATGGACGCCCAGTGCCCGGTCTGGACGAGGGCGAGCAGCGTGCTCACCGAGTCGGTCTCGACGCGCGGTCGCAGGTGGAAGCCGTCCATCGCGGCCGCCTCATCGAGCACGTCACGCCCGCGCATCCCCTTGTGCAGCAGGCACAGTGGCAATTCGCCGACCGCGTCCCAGTCGATGGTCGACGCCTTGTGGTCGATCAGTCCGGGCGGCACCACCAGCACATGGTGCTCTTCGTACAGCGGGGTGAGCAGCACGTCGTCCACATCGACAGCGTCGGTGAACACCAGTCCCACCTCGAACTCGAAGGTGCGCACCTGCTCGACGATCTCGGCCGAGGTGAGTCCCGAATGGATGCGCACGTCGACCATGCCGTGTCGGCGGCCGAATCGGTCGACCATCCCTGCCACGCTCGCGGTGGCCGCCGGAATCACCCCGATCCGCAGCTGCCCGCGCAGGCCCGCCCGTATATCGGTGACCTCGCTGCGCATCGCTTCGCGGTCGGCCAGGATGCGCCGCGTCCAGCGCAGCAGTCGCTCGCCTTCGGCGGTCAGTCCCTCGAAGTTCGAGCCCCGTCGCACCAGTGGCACACCGAGCTCGCGTTCCAGTTTGCGCAGCGACTCCGACAGTGCGGGCTGCGACACGTGGCACGCGGCGGCGGCGCGGGCGAAATGCTGCTCACGGGCCAGTGCAGCGAAATACTCCAGTTGGCGGAACAGCATGACCCGTTGTAACACGAAGAAGGAGTAGACCTGAAGCATGGCTTTCAACGAAGACATCATCGCGGAGTTCCGCGAACACCACGGCGTCGTTTCGACGATGGGATTCGGGTCGCACCTGGTGGTTCTGCACACGGTCGGAGCCCGGACCGGACGCGAACTGGAGAACCCGCTCATGGGTTTGCCGTCCGGGGATGGCGGCATCCTGATCGTCGGATCCGCGGGTGGGTCGCCGAAGAACCCCGCTTGGGTCCACAACCTCCGCGCCAACCCCGACGTCACCATCGAACGGCGTGGCGACGACGGCATCGTGACCGAACAGGTCCACGCGCGCGAACTCGACGACGACGAGTGGGCGCCGGCCTGGAAGCGGTTCACCGACCGATCGAAGGGCTTCGGTGAGTACACGAAGACCGCGGAGGGCCGTCGTTTCCCGATTTTCGAGTTGCGGACGATCAAGTAGGCACGTGCGGCGTCGCAGGCATTGGCGACCTTGATCGTCGGCGTGATCGGATTCAGCGGGGTCATCGCAGGGCTGTTCCAGCGGACGTACGCGGACCGTCGTGCCGAATGGTGGAGACGGGCGACATGGGCGGCCGATCACGCACTGTCGAGCCACCCGAAGGCCCAGCTCGTTGGATAGAATGCGCTTCTGGAGTTGCAGAACTCCAAGCTCGCGTCGAATGAGGATCGTGCGTTGTTCCTCGACTGGATGGCGTCCATCGCTGGTCCGGGAGGTGCCGGTGAGGACCGGGAAGGAGACGGTGCGCCATGACGGATATGCGTCCGGAGCCTCTCCGGCAGGATTATGTGCCAGAAGTCCGGCGCGCGGCGGCTCGTGCGATCGTCGCTGGACGAGTGATGAATGGTGAAGAGCCCGAAGCCTGGGCGGTGGAACTCGCCGAACTCGACTATGTCCCGCGGCCGCGTCGGAAGCGTTGGTGGTCGAGACGCCGCCGGAAGGGCACCGCGATCTAGCCGCGCAACTCCCCGATCTCTGAGACCGACCGGGTCTGCACGCCGATCAAGGCGAGATCCGCCAGACGCTCGGGCGTCACCTGCGAGGTCGCATCGGTGACCAGCACGGTGCGGTAGTCGCGCTCGGACGCGTCGAACAGGGTGGCGCGCGGGCAATTCGGGAGATTGCAGCCCGCGACGACGATGGCGGTGACACCGCGTCGGCGAAGTTCGTCGTCGAGCGGTGTGCGGTGGAACGCCGACCACCGCGGCTTGTAGAGCGCGTACTCCTCGAGGCCGAGCCGCTGCAGCCGTCCGGCGCGAAGCGCCGGCCAGTCGAGCTCTGGGGAATCTCGGGGCAACAGTGCGCCGGGGATCCGTGCACCCTCGGTACCAGGTGCGACGACCTCGGCGCCCGCCTCGATGGATGCGCGGCGGATCAGGTCGACGTCGTGCTCGCCGGGCGTGTACGACCGCGCGACATGGAAGATCGGCCTTCGCGCGGCCCGAAACCGTCCCACGAGGCCGGCCATCGCCGGAAGCGATTCCGCGGTGCCCGGGATAGGTGTTGCGCCGTCAACGAAGTCGTTCTGGACGTCGATCATCACCAGAGCGGAATTCGGCCAGTCGGGCGAGAGGTAGTCGTCGGGCATGGCGCCAGTATCCGCCTGCCGGGTGGCCTGTGGACAGCGGACTCACACTGGACCGACCCTGTGGACAGCCCGGCGCGGCTCGGTGCGCGGCGTTCTACGGTGAGTAGATCGTCGGAGGAAGGGGGAAGGCGATGCCGGCGCAGGCGTGGGTGACATTGATCGTCGGGGTGGTCGGCTTCGGCGGGGTTGCGGCGGGACTGTTTCAGCGGACCTATGCGGATCGGCGCGCTGAGTGGTGGCGCCGGGCGGCGTGGGCGGCGGATCACGTGCTGTCACGAGAGGCCGAGGCGATCTCAGTCGGCTTGGAGGTCCTCGAGGTGCTCCAAGACTCCAAGTTGGCGACGAATGCCGATCGTGTCCTGCTCGACCGTTGGGTAGGATCGATGAAGGCCCCGGATGACCCGCGTGGCCTCCGGAACGACGGGACAGTCTGATGGCGGACCCACACGCGCTCTCGGTCGAAGAACGACGGGCCTACGCTCGTGAGATCGAGCGTAAGAAGGCTCGCATCATTGTCATCGGCCGGATCAAGAACGGCCAAGAGGTCGATCCCGAACTGCTCGCGCTTGCGGACTTCTCGCCCGACGAAATGCCGAAGCGTGCCGGACGATTATGGCGCTTCTTCTTCGAGCGCAAGCAGTTCGTCTAATTGCCACCTATTTCCCGGCGGTGAGTGTCGCACCGACGAAGGCACCGTAGGGCAGGTCCGATGTCGAGCAGTCGCCGGCGATCGAGATGGCGCTGACGGTCAGGATCTTCGCGCCCTTGAGATCGATCGTCACCGGAGTCGGGTCGGTGCCCGCGGTCAGCTGAACGCGGTGCACGGTCTTACCGTCGACCACGAAGTCGACCCGCGCCTCGACGCGGGCGGGCGTCGGATCGGCCAGCACGAGGTCGCCGGTCAGGGAGGCGAAGTCGTCGTCCAGGTCGTAGGTCGCGGTGGCTGGTGTGCCGTCGCAGCCGATCCAGATGCCCGTCGCCTCCACCTTCTGGCCGTCGACCTGCTGGTCGACGCGCGTGCCGGTCTGGCCAGCGGCGCTCGCCGCGTCGAGTCGCGCGTACAGGGGCGTGGTGGTGGCCGTCGCGGTGCTGCTGGTCGACGACGACACGCTCACCGCGGAGTCGGCGGCGCTGGGCTGAACGGAGGCGACCGCGGACGCCGACGACGTGGCCGCCGGCTCCTGGCCGGAGGTGGTGCACGCCGTTGCGGTGAGCAGTAGCGCCGCGGCGGCGGCAACGAGGAGTGACCGGTTCACGAGTATTGAGAATAGCCACCGGGCCGGTGCTCGCGTGCCGGACTACGCGAAGAGGTGCTGGCCCCAGTACTCGCCCGGCTTCAGGCCCGGCGGGACGGCGAAGTGCGCGGACGCGTTCGGGATCAGGTATTCGGTCATCGCGTCCTTACGCGAGATGTCCTGCTGCATCGGGATGAACTGCTTGTGCGAGTCCCGATTGAACGCGATGAAGAACAGCCCGGCGTCGAGATGGCCGAAGCCGTCGGACCCGTCGGTGAAGTTGTAGCCGCGGCGCAGGATCCGGACCCCGCCGCGATTCTGCGGATTGGTGATCGCCACATGGGAGTTCCGCGGAATCATCGGTGCGCTGCCGGTGCTGATCTGGAAGTCGGGGGTGTCGAACTCGTTCTCCTGCCCGAGCGGCGCCCCGGCCCGCTTGGTGCGCCCGATGATGTCCTCCTGCTCCAGCAGGTTCGCGCGGTCCCACGGCTCGATGTCCATCCGGATACGCCGGGTCACCAGGTAGCTGCCACCGGTCATCCACTGCGCGGCGGGCGGGTTGTCGTCCTCCGACACCCACACCCATTTGCCCAGGTCATCGGTCTCGTCGGACCGGATGTTGTTGGTGCCGTCCTTGAAACCGAACAGATTTCGCGGGGTCTCCTGCGATCGGGTGGTGGCCGACGTCCGGCCGAAACCGAGCTGCGACCAGCGCACGGACACGATGCCGACACCGATCCGGGCCAGATTGCGGATGGCGTGCACGGCGACCTGCGGGTCGTTGGCGCACGCCTGGATGCAGATGTCGCCATAGCTGCGCAGCGGCTCGATCTTCTCCGCGGCGAAGGCCGGCAGGTCGGTCAGGCCAGCCGGCTTGCGGGAGGCCAGCCCGAACCGGTCCTTGCGGTCGGGATAGGCGGCACTCGGGCCGAACAGGCCCGGCCCGAAACCGATGGTCAAAGTCAGATGCGCGGGCGAGAGTCCCAGGGCCTCGCCGGTGTCCGACGGCGGAACGTAGTCGCCCAGCCCGGTGGCGCCGTCCGGCGACACCTCCTCGCCGCGGGTCATCCGCTCGGCGGCGACGGTCCACTTCTGCAGCAGATCGACGACGGCGGCGCGGTCGTCGGTGACGACGTCGAACGCCGCGAAATGGAGCCGGTCCTGCGCCTCGGTGACGATCCCGGCCTGGTGGGTGCCGCGGAAGGGGACCACCTGGTCGCCGTGCGGGCCGCTGTCGGTGCGGCCGACCGCCCAGCCGCCGGCGAATCCGGCGGCGGCCAGGCCGGCACCGGCCCCCGCCGCACCGAGGACGGTGCGGCGGGAGACGGTGGACTTCTCCGCTGCGGGCTTCGACCCGGTCTCGGTCGGCGAAGTATCCGCTGCGGGCTTCGCCTCGGCCTCGGCGAGCGCCTCGGCCGGCTCAGTCGGCGGGACGGTCACTTCGGCATGACGACGCCCGGCACCTGCGAGAGCGTCGCCGACAGTGCGTCGATCTTGTCCGAGAGCTCCTTGCGGGTGGCCTCGGGGACCTTGTCGTACGAGATGAAGCCGTCACCCTCGCGCAGGGCGTCGATGGCATTGCGCACGTCCGCGAACTGCGCGGTGATCTTGTCCATCAGCGCGGGGTTCTTGGCCGAGATGATCGGCTGCATCTCCGCGATCAGCGTCTCCGCGCCGTCGACGTTGGCCGCGAAGTCCCACAGGTCGGTGTGGCTGTAGCGATCCTCCTCACCGCCGACCTTGGTCGCGGCGATCTCGTCGATCAGCGCCTGCGGGCCCTGGACGAACATGCGGGTGTCGAACTCGAAGTCCGGCTTGGTGACCTCGGCCTGCAGGGACTTGACGTCCTTGAGGAGCTGGTTGGCCGCCGCGGTGATGTTCTCCTTGGTGTCGTTCTTCTTGGCATCGTCGGCGTCGGCCGGTGCGATCTGACCCGGCGCGTCACCGATCTCGTCGGCCTTCGGCGGCCACAGGTAGCGCTCGAGGCGGTGGAAGCCGGTGAACGGCTGCTTGCCGTCCTCGGTGTCGTCCCACCGCATGTCGATCGCCGGATCGAGGTTCTGGAAGCTCTCGGCGACGGGCTCGACGCGCTCGTAGAAGGTGCGGGTGCGGCCGAACTCGGCGCGCGCGGCGTCGAGATCGCCCGAATTGACGTGATTGACGAAGACCTCGGTCTGGGCGACGAGCGCGTCGACCTGGCCGCGGACGTAATCGAGGTAGCGGGCCTTGGCCTGCGCGACGTCGGCTGGTGCCTGCGACTTATCCTTCTTCTCGCCGGTCACGTTGATCTTCTGCCGGATGCCGGTGCCGACCATGCCCGGCTTGCAGGCCACCTCGTAGGTGCCCGGCTCGGTGATGTCGACGGTCAGCTTGCCCTTGAGGCCCGGACCGATGTTCTCGACCTCGCCGAGCACGCGGTTGTTCTTGCCGAAGACGTAGAACTCGGTGATCTTCTTGCCGTTGTTGGTGATGGCGAAGCTCACCTCGCCGGTCTTCGCGTCGGTGGTCGCCAGCTCGCACTTGTCGTCGGTCGACGTGACGGCGATGGCGTCGCCACCGGACTTGGACTCGCACGCCGTCAGCACCAGTGGCGTGGCGACGGCGAGCCCGACCAGGGCGGGGATGCGCAGGGACTTAGACAGTGGCGCCATCGGCGACTTCCTTTCGGGAGGGCGTCCTGCCACGCAGCAGGAACAGAGGGGTGACGATCGCGACGTAGAGGATCCAGGCGATGACCTGCAACCACGACGGGTTGGGAGAGAAGTTGAAGATTCCGGAGAGGATCACGCCGTACCAGGAACTGGCGTCGTAGGTGGCGCTGATGTCGTAGGCGAGGGCGCCGTGCCACGGCAGCCAGCCGTACACCTGCAGCGCGTGCACGCCGTACGACAAGATGCCGGCGGCGACGATCACCAGGAACAGTCCGGTGTAGGTGAAGAACTTGCTGAAGTTGATGCTGATCGCGCCGTAATAGAGGAGCGCGGTCAGCAGCGCGGCGATCAGGATGCCGAGGAGCAGCCCCATCAGCGGCCACAGTCCGCCGGAGACGCTCTCGGCGTAGCCGACCATCAGCAGCGCGGTCTCGAAGCCCTCGCGCCCGACGGCAAGGAAAGCCAGACCGAACACCGCGATGCCGCCGATTTCCAGTGCCGAGCTCAGGCCCGACTTCAGATCCCCGGAGATGTGCGCCGATGCTTTGCGCATCCACAGCAGCATCGACGTCACGATCACCACGGCGACCAGGGAGGCGATGCCCGCGATCAATTCGGCGGTGAGACTGGAGATGGTCGACGTCCCGAACTGGATGATCAGGAAGGTGCCGATGGTCATCGTGAGGGCGGCGGCGACGCCGGCCCAGATCCACTTGAGGGCATCGCGCCGATCGGACTTGGCGGCGAAGGCGATCAGCACCATCACGACGATTCCGGCTTCCAGTCCCTCACGGACGCCGATCAGGCCGCTGCCGAACATCTGCGTCACGACCGAGGGCGTGCCCTCTGCGAGGATGGTCATACTGTTCTCTCGTCGTTCGGTGGCCTCTTGCCTTAGCCAGTCCTAATTTTGGACAGGCTTACAATAGCGCGCGCTCAGCCCGGGTGAACAATGCGAAGCTTGGGAAACGCTGAAGACGGGCCGTTGGTCCCGGCCTCGGTCGCGCGTGTGAGTGCGCAGGTGGGTGCTGTCCCGTCACTTCCGGGAACTCTTGCACGACTTGCGTCGTTACCCCCTTGGTATGGCAGTCTTCCCCGTCGGGGCGGAGCCGTGTCCGCCGTACCGAGAGGAGAGTCGCCGATGCCGGTACGCACGACGCTGCGCCGACGTCTGGCGGCTCCGCTGATGCTGGGCGCGGTCGCGTTGACCAGCACCGCGTGTATCTCGATGCCGTGGAGCAAGCCCGACATCCCCGAGGGCATTCCCCCGGGCGGCGGTGTTCAGCAGCCGTACATCGACATTCAGGCGCCGGGCCGGACCGCGGACAAGATGCACGAGTGGGCGGTCCCGATCGCCGACGCCACCGGCATCCCGGTGACCTCGCTCGAGGCCTACGGCAACGCCGCGGAGATCCAGCGTCAGCAGCACCCCGAGTGCGGCATCACCTGGACCACCATCGCCGGCATCGCCGGGGTGGAGAGCAAGCACGGCACCCACCGGGGTTCCACCGTCGCCCCCAACGGCGACGTCCGGCCCAAGATCCGCGGCATGGTGCTCGACGGCACCAACGGGAACTGGGAGATCAAGGACACCGATCACGGCAAGCTCGACGGCGACGCCGAGTACGACCGCGCGATGGGCCCGTTCCAGTTCATCCCGGAGACCTGGCAGCGTTTCGGCGTCGACGCCAACGGCGACGGCAAGGCCGACCCGGACAACATCGACGATGCCGCGCTGTCCGCGGCGCGCTATCTCTGCGTCTCCTCGGGTGGCGACATGACCACCGCCAAGGGCTGGGAGAAGGCGATTCTCACCTACAACAACTCGATGAACTACGTGATCCGGGTGCGCAACTACGCCAATGCGTACTCCGTCAACGTCCGTTACTGACCTCCATTAGGCTGAGGCCGTACCCGTCGGCGAATTCTTCGGCGCCGACATCCAACCCGGCGAATGGGGCGAGCAGTGGCAATCATCGAGCAGGTAGGCGCGCGGGAGATCCTGGACTCGCGCGGTAACCCGACCGTCGAGGTCGAGGTTCTTCTGGAAGACGGCACGTTCGCGCGCGCGGCGGTCCCGTCGGGCGCGTCGACCGGTGAGCACGAGGCCGTCGAGCTGCGGGACGGCGGCGAGCGCTACGGCGGCAAGGGCGTCACCAAGGCCGTGGAGGGCGTGCTCGACCAGATCGCCCCCGAGGTGATCGGCATCGACGCCGACGACCAGCGCATCCTGGATCAGACCCTGGTGGATCTGGACGGCACCCCGGACAAGGGCCGGCTGGGCGCGAACGCCACGCTCGGCGTCTCGCTGGCCGTCGCCCGGGCCGCCGCCGAGTCGGCCGGCCTGCCCCTGTTCCGTTACGTCGGCGGCCCGAACGCCCACATCCTGCCGGTGCCGATGATGAACATCATCAACGGCGGCGAGCACGCCGACAACGGCATCGACTTCCAGGAATTCATGATCGCGCCGATCGGTGCGCCGACCTTCAAGGAGTCGCTGCGCTGGGGTGCCGAGGTGTACCACTCGCTCAAGTCGGTGCTGCACGCGCAGGGCCTGAGCACCGCGCTCGGTGACGAGGGCGGCTTCGCCCCCGACCTGCCGGGCACCGACGCCGCCATCGAGGTGATCGCCAAGGCGGTCGAGAAGGCCGGCTTCACCTTCGGCAGCGACATCGCCATCGCGCTCGACTCGGCGTCGACCGAGTTCTTCTCGAACGGCAAGTACACCCTCGAAGGCAAGCAGCTCGACGCCGCGCAGATGGTGTCGGTGTACGAGAAGCTGGTCGCCGACTTCCCGATCGTCTCGATCGAAGACGGCCTCGCCGAGGACGACTGGGACGGCTGGGCCGCGCTGACCGAGGCCATCGGCGACAAGGTGCAGCTGGTCGGCGACGACCTGTTCGTCACCAACCCCGAGCGACTCGAGGAGGGCATCGCCAAGGGCATCGCGAACGCCCTGCTGGTCAAGGTGAACCAGATCGGCACCCTCACCGAAACGCTCGACGCCGTCGCGCTGGCCCACAACAGCGGCTACAAGACGATGATGAGCCACCGCTCGGGCGAGACCGAGGACACCACCATCGCCGACCTGGCCGTCGCGTGCAGCTGCGGCCAGATCAAGACCGGCGCCCCGGCCCGCAGCGAGCGCGTCGCCAAGTACAACCAGCTCCTGCGCATCGAGGAGGGACTGGGCGACGCCGCGCGCTACGCCGGTGACCTGGCGTTCCCGCGTTTCAACGTGTGAGCGTGATTAGCTAGACGCATGGTGACGAACGAGTCCGGGTACCCCGAAGGCGAGAATGAGACCCCTCATTCGGCCTCGAGTGCCCGGGCTCGCTCGGCCGTTTCCACGCTGTGGCAGCGCGTCGCATCGGTCAATTCCACGCGGGCCTTCGCGCTGACGGTGGTCGTGATCCTGGTGGCACTGACGCTGGTCGTGCCCATCCGCACGTACCTCTCGCAGCGTTCGGAGATGAGCCGCTTGCAGGCGCAGAACGTCGAGCTCTCCAAGGAGATCGCCGACTACCAGCGCAAGGTGACCGAGCAGAACGATCCGGCCTGGATCGAGGCGCAGGCCCGCGAACGACTGCAATACGCGATGCCGGGGGAGAAGACCGTCGTGCTGACCTACCCGTCGCGGGAGAAGCAGAAGGCCGAAGAGAAGAAGGCGCGCGAATACGCCGCCAACCCCTGGTACCAGAATCTGTGGGACTCGCTGTCCACACCGCCGGAGGACAAGTGACCGTTCCCCAGTCTCAGCTCGACGTCATCGCCGCCCAACTGGGCCGGGAGCCGCGGGGGGTGCTGGAGGTCAGCTACCTCACGCCCGACGGCCAGCCCGCCGTGGTGAAGACCGCTCCGCGCCTGCCCGACGGCACGCCCTTCCCGACGCTCTTCTACCTGACCGACCCGCGGCTGACCGGGGCGTGCAGCCGCCTCGAATCCGGTGGCGTGATGCGGGAGATGTCCGAGCGCCTGACCGACGACGCCGAACTCGCCGCCGCGTACCGCGCCGCGTACGAGAGCTACCTCGCCGAACGTGACGCCATCGAATCGCTCGGCACCGACTTCGCCGGCGGCGGCATGCCGGACCGGGTCAAGTGCCTGCATGTGCTGGTGGCTCATTCCCTGGCGAAGGGGCCCGGGGTCAACCCGCTCGGCGACGAGGCCGTCGCTCTCCTCGCCGACGAGGAGGGCCTGCGCGGCACGGCGGTGCCCGCCGACTGGCCGGTGCGGGCCGCGCGATGACGCGTGTCGGGGCCGTCGACTGCGGTACCAACTCGATCCGGCTGCTGATCGCCGACGACGCCGGGGACGGCGCGCTCACCGACGTGGTGCGCGACATGGTGATCGTGCGGCTCGGCGAGGGCGTGGACGAGACCGGCCGGTTCACCACCGAGGCGATCGGCCGCACCCGCGACGCGCTCGACGGCTACGTCGAGGCGATGCGCACCCACGGCGTGACGCGAGTGCGGATGGTCGCGACGTCGGCCACCCGTGACGCGAGCAACCGGGACGACTTCTTCACGATGACCGCGGAACTGCTCGGCCGGGTCGCACCGGGTGCGGTCGCCGAGGTGATCTCCGGTGACGAGGAGGCGGCGCTCTCGTTCCGCGGTGCCGTCGGGGGCGTTTCGACAAGCTCAACGGGCGAGGGGAGCGGGCCGTTCGTGGTCACCGACCTCGGCGGCGGCAGCACCGAGATCGTCATGGACTCCGCGGCCTACTCGTCGAACATCGGCTGCGTCCGGCTCACCGAGCACTGCCTGCACTCCGATCCGCCCACCCCGGCGGAGGTCGACGCCGCCGAGGCCTTCGTCGCCGAGCGCCTGGCCCCCGCGTTCGCCGCGGTGCCGCTGGAGAAGGCCCGCACCTGGGTCGGGGTGGCCGGCACCCTCACCACGCTCGCCGCGCTGAACCTCGGTCTGGAGCACTACGACTCCGAGAAGATCCACCTGTCGCGCCACCCGATCGCGTCGATCGAACGGATCTGCCGGGAACTGGTCGCCATGCCGCGCGCCGAGCGGGCGGCCCTGGGCCCCATGCATCCCGGCCGCGTCGACGTGATCGGCGGCGGCGCCCTGGTGACGCTGGCGCTGGCCCGGGAGTTCTCCCGCCGCGCGGGGATCGACGAGCTCGTGGTCTCCGAGCACGACATCCTCGACGGCATCGCCCTCGGCCTGCTCGACTGAACGGGCCCCGGGCGGATGCGGATTCTCCTGGCCGACGACGATGAGAAGATCGCCGAGGCGGTGCGCCGGATCCTGGTGGCCGAGGGCTGGGTGGTCGACGTGGTCGGCAACGGCGCGGATGCCGTCGACCGCGCGTGCCGCCGCACCTACGACATCCTGATCGTGGACATCATGATGCCGGTGCGCAACGGGTACGAGGTGCTTCGCGACATCCGGCAGGCGCAGGTGTGGACCCCGGTGCTGATGCTGACCGCCAAGACCGGCGAGTACGACCAGGCCGATGCGTTCGATCTCGGGGCCGACGACTACCTGACCAAGCCCTTCTCCTTCGTGGTGCTGCTGGCGCGGCTGCGCGCGCTGGGCCGCCGGTCCGCCGTCGTGCGCCCGGCGGTGCTGACCGCGGGGGACCTGTCGCTCGACCCGGCCGCGCACATCGTCCGGCGCGGGGAGACCGAAATCGACCTGACGCCGAGGGAGTTCGCGGTGCTGGAGTACCTGATGCGCCACAAGGGCGAGGCGCTCGCCCGGGCGCGGATCGTCGGCGCCGTCTGGGATTCCAGCTTCTCCGGATCGGACAAGATCGTGGAGGTCTACGTCAGCTACCTGCGGCAGCGCATCGACCTGCCGTTCGGGCGGCGGACCATCGAGACGGTCCGCGGCGTCGGCTACCGCCTCGCCGCCGACGGTGGCGCTTCCGCCTGAGCCGCGGCCAGCGGCAGCGTGAGGTCGATCCGCGTGCCGGACTCGCTGGGGACCACCGCGACGTGGCCACCGTGCGCACCGGCGATCTCCGCGACGATCGCCAGACCGAGGCCGGTTCCCCCGGCCCGTCGCTCGCGAGCCGCGTCCAGCCGCACGAACCGGCCGAAGATCCGGGCGCGGTCGGCGTCGGGGATTCCGGGGCCGTCGTCGATCACCGAGACGACGACGGTCCGGGCGCCGTCGTCGACGCGCATGAGGAGGGCGACGCGGTCCTCGGCGTGCTGCATCGCGTTGTCGGTGAGATTGCACAGTGCGCGGCCGAGCTGCGCCGCGTCGCCGCGCACCCGCGCGGCGACGATGTCGACCTCGAGATCGAGCGCGCTGACGTGCCGCAGGCGCTCGACCTCGGTGAGGACCAGATCGTCCAGATCGAGGAGGATGTCGCGGCGAGCGACACCGCGCTCGTCCGCACGGGCCAGGAACAGCAGGTCGGCGATCAGTTGTTTGAGCCGCAGGGCCTCGGGGAGCACGACGGTGTGGACGGTCGCGGCGTCGACACCCCGGTCCCCGGCTGCCGCGGGTTCGACGATCCCCAGGATCGACGTCAGCGGGCTGTTGAGTTCGTGTGAGGCGTCGTTGACGAACTGGGACTGGCGCTGCCGGGAGGCTTCGAGGCGGGCGAGCATCTCGTTCATCGTCCGGGCGAGGGAATCGATCTCGTCGCCGGTGCCGGGGACGGGCAGCCGGTGCGACAGGTCGCCGCCGGTGATCTCCGCGGCATGCGACCGGAGGTCTTCGACCGGCCGGAGGGTCCGTCCGACCAGGTGGTAGGTGAGCCAGCCGACGCCGGCCACGATGAGCGGGAACGCGAAGCAGCACAGGGCCACCACCGTGATGACGGTCCGCTCGATCCGGTGCCCGGCGTAGGCGACGATCACCGTGTAGTCGCCGCCGGCCGGGCTGCGTGCGCCGGCGATGGTCGCCCGGTAGTCGGTGCCGAAATCGGCTTCGAGATGCCCGCGTCGTTCGACGACTCCGGGCCGCACCGGAAAGGCGAGGGCCACATGGAATTCGGTGGCCGAGCTGCGGACCACCCGGCTGCTGGAGTCGATGATCTGGACGATGTCGATGTCGTCGTCGGGCCGCATCATCGCGGTGGTGACGGCGGGCAGGCCGCCGGCTTCCAGCGCGCCGGTGAGCTGTTCGGCGCGGGCCAGCCCGGCGTTGGTCGCGGACTCGGTGAGGATGTGATTGAGCGCCAGCGACAGACCGGCGCCCGCGATGCCGAGCGCCACCGCGACCAGCAGGGTGGCGATCAGCGTCAGCCGGAACCTCATCGGCCGGCCATCACGTCCAGACGTACCACGTGAGCCAGGCTAGTCGGCAGATCGATCCGGGACAGCCCGCGGAGCTCGTAGCCGCCGTCGGTGACGGTCACCCGGACCTGCGCGCCGGGGACGATCCCGGCCGAGACCAGCTGGGCGACGAGGGCCTCGTCGTCCTGGGCGTCCTCGGAGATCCATCGGACGGCCACCGGGAGGGTGGCGCCGGGCGGCCCGAGCTGAGCGAGCGACGCGGGTTCGGGCCCGGGCTCGGGTGGGCACACGCCGAGTTCGTCGAGCGCCGGAATCGGATTGCCCCACGGGGAGAGATACGGCGCGTCGAGCTGGTCGACGATGGCCCGTTCGGTCGCGGTGGCGAGGGCGTTCGACCACGTGACGGCCTCATGGTGCGCCAGCGCCGCGGGCACCTTCAGGACGTCGGTCAGCAGCCGCTCGGTGAGACGGTGCCGCCGGACCAGGGCGGCGGCGACCCGATCGCCGTCCTCGGTCAATTCGAGGTACTGCTCGTCGCGCAGGCGGACCAGCCCGGCGTCGACCATCCGGCCCACGGTCTGCGTCACCGTCGGTCCCGCCAGTCCGAGGCGATCACGAATCCGCGCGCGCCGCACCGGGATCCGGTCTTCGCGGAGGTTGTAGATGGTCCGTAGGGCAGCGCCTACCGACGGAGACACGTCGGACACCGGCTCGACTTTACGGACCCCGCGGCATCGGACATAGCGGGCTTAAGCGGTCGTTAAGGTTCCGGTGACCGGCCGCGGCGGCTACCGGGCGAGGTCGATGCGCACCATGTGGGCGTTCTTGACCGGGAGGTCGTAGCGGCTGAGGCCGCGCAGCTCGTACGACTCGTCGCCGACCCGGACGGTGACCGCCGCCCCCGGCACGATGCCCGCCGTCACCAGCGCCGCCGCGATCTCGGGGTCGTCCTGGGCGTCCTCGGAGACGAAGCGGACGACGGCGTCGACCGTGGTGCCGGGCGGTCCCAGCTGATAGAGGAGGTCGGGCTCGATGAAGTCCGGCACGGGTCCGCCGATGAGCTCCAGACCGGGGATCGGATTGCCCCACGGCGATGCCACCGGGCCGCCGAGCGCCGCGAAGACGGCACGTTCGGTCTCCTCGCTGATGGTCGACGCCCAGCGGGTGGCCTCGGCGTGCGCGTGCTGGGCCGGGAGCGACAGCATCCCGGTGAGCAGCAGCTCGACGAGGCGGTGACGACGCACCCCGACGATCGCGGCGTGCAGGCCCTGCTCGGTGAGCGAGAGATACTGTTCGTGGCGGATCTCGATCAGCCCGGCGTCGAGCATGCGCGAGACGGCCTGCGTGACAGTGGGTCCGGACAGATGCAGGCGCTCCTTGATGCGGGCGCGGCGCACCGGGATGTGATCCTCGGACAGGTTGTAGATCGTGCGGAGGAACGCGCTCGTCGTCGGCGAGACGTCGGTCATGGCTGTGCTGGATCCCCCGAATCGGTTGTCTGGTGATCACCATAGCGCGGTTCGATTCATTCACCCAGACGCATGGCCGAAGGGTGGTTCAGTGATTTCACAGCGCCGGGCGGCCATGCTGAAAGGATGCGTATTCTCCTCGTCGACGACGACCGGAACGTGGCCGAGACCGTCCGCCGGATGATCGTGGCCCAGGGCTGGGTGGTCGATGTGGTGCACGACGGTGCCGCCGGATTCGACAAGGCGCTGACCGGCTCGTTCGACGTGATCGTCCTGGACATCATGATGCCCGGCCGCAACGGCTACGAGGTGGTGCGTGATCTGCGGGCGGCGCGGGTCTGGACTCCGGTGCTGATGCTGACGGCGAAGGACGGTGAGTACGACCAGGCGGATGCGTTCGATCTGGGTGCCGACGACTACCTGACCAAGCCGTTCTCGTTCGTGGTGCTGACCGCGCGGCTGAGGGCGCTGGCGCGCCGCAACGCCGTCGAGCGTCCCGCGGTGCTGACCGCCGGCGACCTGGAACTCGATCCGGCCGCGCACACCGCCGCGCGCGGCGGTGTGCCGCTGACTCTGACACCCCGCGAGTTCGCGCTGCTCGCTTTCCTGCTGCGGCACAAGGGGACCGCGGTGTCGAAGACGGAGATCATCGACTCGGTGTGGGATGTGAACTACGAGGGCGAAGAGAACATCGTCGAGGTGTACATCAGCTACCTCCGCCGCCGGATCGACACGCCGTTCGGCCGCAAGGCCATCGAGACGGTGCGGGGTGTCGGCTACCGGCTGGCCGCCGACGGGGGATGACCGCCGTCACGCGCGGACGCTGGTGATCAGCGTGTCGAGCATCTTCGGATAACCGGTGTGGTGCGGTTTGAGAAGCGACAGGTGCGTCGCGCCCGGCACCTCCACGACGCGGAGCCGGTGACCCGGGCACCGTGCGGTCGCCGCCCGGTACGCCTGTAGAACGGCGGGCGGCACCACCCTGTCCCGGGTGCCCTGGATCGCGACGATCGGCACGGTCGGGCACTGCTCGGCGGGATCGGTGTACCGGTAGCGCGCCGGGACCTGAGCCGGTGTGCCGCCGAGGAATCCGAGGACGCTGCGGTCGCCGCGCCCGGCCGCGTACGCCATCGCGAGTGGGCCGGAGATGGAGACGACGCCGGCCGGTGGGTCGGGCAGATGCCCGGACACCCACACCGCCAGCTGACCGCCCGCGCTGTGGCCGGCGAGGTAGGTGACCGGACTGATCTGCGGGAACCGCTGGTGCAGCGTCTCGCCGTACCGGGCGGCGGCGAGCGCATCCGTCAGCGTCGTCGGCCATCCGCCGCCGGAGCCGGTGCGCCGGTACTCGACGTTGTAGACGGCGAAGCCCTTCGCGGCGATGTGCTGGGCGAGAGATGCGGTCGCGTGGTAGCCGATCCGGTCGTGCCAGCCGCCACCGTGGAAGAAGACGATGAGTGGCCGCGGGCCCGTGCGCGCGGGCGGGAGGTAGAGGTCGCCGACGTTCTGCGCCGGATCGGGGTCGGTGACCGGGTAGGCCAGCGTGAGGGCGGGCGGTCCGGCCGGCGCCGCGGACGGGTGGGGCGGGTGATGGCGCGGTGCCGCGGAGCAACCGGTGAGTGCGATCAAGAGGATCAGCAGCAGGGGCAGGGCGCGGCGCATGAACACCAGAATCCCCTGCGGCGCTAAGGATCTGCTGAGCCGCTGGACGAATTGCCCAGTTCAGGCCGGTTCAAGGAGGCCTCAGCGTCGTCACAGCGCGGGCGGCGGACGGTGGTCGTAGATCGCCGATCGGCGATCGAACGTCGGCAGCAGAGGAGTCAGATCATGCCGGATCAGTGGAAGAACAATCGACGTCTGCGGCGCATCGCCGCCGGTGTCGGCGCCGTGGCGGTACTCGGCACCGGAGCGGGGCTGGGTATCGCCCATGCGGTCGGCTCGTCGGCCGCCCCGTCGGCGACCCAGCACGAGACGCCCGAACCGGGCGACATGCCGGACGCGGTCGGTCAGGCGGATACGCCCGAACCGGGAGACACGCCGGATGTCGCCGGTCAGGCCGATATGCCGGAGCCCGGGGACACGCCGGACACCGCGGGCCGCTGACCGTCGGGAAGTGCCACTGGGGCGGGCCCCGATCGGAGCCCGCCCCAGTGGTGTGCGCCGATCAGTCGGCGGTTGAGTCAGGGAGGGGGAGGGTGAAACCGACGGCCGCGCCGCCGCTGTCCGAATCGGCCACGATCATCCGGCCGCCGTGCGCGTGGACGATCTCGGTGACGATCGCCAGTCCGAGGCCGGAGCCGCCGGTGGTGCGGCCGCGCGCATCGTCGAGCCGGACGAACCGCTCGGTGACGCGGGCCTTGTCAGCGTCCGGGATTCCCGGACCGTCGTCGGACACCAGGAGGGTGACGCCGGCGTCGTCGACGCTCATCCGCAGCGACACCGCGCCCGCCGCGTAGCGCACCGCGTTGTCGGCCAGATTGCGCAGCGCGCGGACGATCTTGTCGCGGTCGGCGTCGATCCGGACCGGCACGATCCGGGCCTCGACCCGCAGGCCGGTCATCGCCCGCAGGCGGGTGACCTCGGCGGCCGCGACGTCGTCCAGGTCCACCTCGCCGGTCGCCAGGGGTACGCCGCTCTCATCGGACTGGGCGAGGAACAGCAGGTCGGCCACCATCTGCTGCAGCCGCAGCGCATCGGGCAGCATCACGGTGCCCGCGGTTTCGGCGTCGATCGGTTCCCCGGTGGCGCGGGCCAGATCGAGCAGGCCCACCAGCGTCGTGAGCGGGCTGTTCAGCTCGTGGGAGGCGTCGCCCACGAAGCGCAGCTGTTCCCGCCGGGATCGCTCGATGCGGGCGAGCATGCGGTTCATCGTGGCGGCCAGACCGGCGATCTCGTCGCCGGTATCCGGCACCGGCACGCGCCGGCTCAGGTCGCCGCCGGTGATCTCGTCGACCTGCGACGCGATGTCGTCGACGGGTCGCAGCGCCCGCCCGACGAGGAGATAGGTGAGGACCGCCATGCCGATCACGATCAGCGGGAACAGGATGCAGCACAGCACCCCGACGATCACGACCAGTCGGTTCAGCGGTTCCTCGGCGGTGCCGACGGCGACGGTGAGGTCGCCCTCCCCGGTGCGGATGCCGAGTGCGCTGCCCCGGTAGTCGGTGTCGCCGGCGGCGTGGCCGTCGTCGATCGTGATCCGTGTGCCCGGGGCGAGGGGCCTGCTCAGCGGGGTGGAGTACCGCGGATCGGTCGCGAGGAGGACCCGCCCGGAGCCGTCGATCACCTGGACCACGTCCACATCACCCGCGGCGACGAAGAGCGCACGGTCGAGGTCGGCGGGCCGGTCGGTCGCCAGCGCCGTCTCGATCTGATGGGCGCGCGCCAGCGTGGCGGCGTCGGCGTTCCGGATCAGGATGTGTTTCAGGGCCAGGACCATGACGACCGCGGCGAACAGCAGAGCGAGCGTCACCAGTCCGGTCGCGAGGAGTGTGGTGCGGACCCGGACCGACCGCGCCCGGTCAGGCAGCCAGCGGAGCATCGGCCCTGGCGCCTTCGTCGTCGATCCGGTCGACGCGGCTGATCGAGAGATAGGCGACCAGCACGACGATCACGGCGAGGAACACGACGTTCACCAGGGTCGAGCTGAGACCCAGACCGCCGGCGCCGGCCGGCTGGATCAGCAGGTCGCCCGCCGACGCGCCCAGCGGGCGGGTGACGATGTACCCGGCCCAGAACGCGGGCACCGCGCCGAGGCCCAGACCGCGATGCGCGGCGAAGATCAGGGCGATCACCACGGCGAAGATCGCCAGCGACCAGCCGTAGCCGACGCTGAGCTTCTCGGCGATCAGATCGCCGGCCGCGGTGCCCAGCGCGAAGGTCACCAGCACCGTCAGCCAGTAGAAGGCCTCGCGGCGGCGCGTCCGGATCGAGTGGATCGACAGGGTGCCCTCGACGCGGTACCAGACGACCAGCACAACCGCGAGCGCGATCGCGAAGACCGTCGTCGACGCGGCGAGCGGGACGCCCGCGACATCGGTCAGATTGTCGGTGATCAGGGTGCCGGTGACGCTGATCAGCAGCACCGCGGCCCAGTACACGGCCGGAACGTATCGGTTCAGCCGGAACTGGGCGGTCAGGACTGCGGCTAGAAGCACCACCGTGATGAGCGTAGTCCACCGCAGGCCGAAGCCCAGGTTCATGTTGAGGTAATCCGCGGCCGTCTCACCGACCGTGGTCGAGAGGATCTTGATGATCCAGAAGTAGAGCGTGACCTCGGGCACCTTGCTCAGGAGCACGGTGGTGAAGGCGGATCTCGCGTGTGTCATCGGTGTTCCTTCAGAGCGAGGCGGGGGCCCAGACGGGCGAGGAGGAGATCGACCACTGGCGGGACGAGGAGTCCGGCCGAGAGGCCGAGGAGGACGGCGCCGGTCACGTCGGTGAACCAGTGCATGCCGAGGTACAGGCGGGTCCACGCGCAGATCGCGACGACGGCGGCGCCGAGCACGCCGGCGACGATCGCCCGATGGCGCGGCCAGGTGCTCACCACCACCACGAGGAGCGCCACGACCAGCGCGGACGTGCCGGTCACGTGGCCCGACGGGTACGAGTAGGTGGCCTCGGGGGACCCGACCTGCAGGTACTCCGGCGGCCGGGGGCGTGCGGTGGCCAGCTTCAGTACGCCCGCGACGCCGGCGGCGATCGCGACACTGGCGCCGACCGGCAGCGCCCGCCGCAATGATCGGTCACGCAGCAGCAGGACCACCGCGATCACCCCGGCCGCGACGGTGGTCGCGACCGGGCTGAAGAGGTAGCTCAGATCGTCGACGAAGGTCGTCAGACCCGGGTTCCGGGTGGACGCGAGCCCGTGCAACACCGAGGTGTCGATGCCCAGCGGCCCGGGATGCGCCGCGAAGAGGCCGGCGCCGAGCACGGCGAGCGCGAAGAAGACGATGCCGAGCTGCTGCCGGCCACGTACCGATTCCATACGTCCACGGTGCGGATCCGGTGCTGAGTGAACGCTGAGGGTGTCAGGCTCCGGCCCGGTGCCGGGCCTCCTGCCGGGGCCGGAGTCGGGCGAGTGCCTGATCGACGAGCGGTGGTACCACCAGCGCGCTGCCGGCGCCCACCAGTAGTGCTCCGAGCACGTCGGTCGGCCAGTGCATACCGAGGTAGACGCGGGTCCACATGCACGATGCGATGAGCGTGACTCCGGCGATGTACGAGACGACGGCCCAGCCGCGCGGGAACGACGGTACGACCACCACCAGCAGCGCCACGACCAGCGCCGAGAGGCCGCACACGTGCCCGGAGACGTACGACGCGGACGAGTCGGGCGTACCGATCCGCAGCGACAGCGGCGGCCGCGGCCGGTCGACGCCGAGCTTGAGGACCTCGGCGACGGCGAAAGCGGCCACCTCCGCCGCCACGACCGGGAGGGCGCGGCGCGGTGAGCGGTCGTGGACGGCCAGGGCGACGCCGATCAGCAGCGCCGCCGCCAGCATCCAGCTCGGACCGAACACCGTGGTCAGGGCCTTCGCCACGCGGTCGAGGCTGGGCGTGCGGCCGTCGATCAGCCAGTGCGCGATGGACGAATCGACGCCCAGCGGACCCGGGTGGACGGCGAACACCACTCCGCCGATCACGGCCAGGGCGAGCAGCACGAGGCCCGCGGTCATCCGGGTGTTGCGAGACGAGGTCATCCGGACATCGTCGCGCATCCATGCTGAGGAAACGCTGGGTGAACGGCGGGGGTCCGCGACGCGGACGTCGGGCGCCGACGCCGGGTCAGGCGCCGACGCGGTTGCAGGCCTCGCAGACGGTGTCCGGGATCACCCCGGCGCGTTGCAGGTAGCCGAAGACCACGCAGCCCAGGCAGAAACCGAAAGCGCACTCGGCGAAGGCCGCGGCGATCAGCACACCCGTGACGATCTGCGCGGCGAGACCGAAGCCGGTGGCCGAGAGGATCAGGGCGGTGCCGGAGAACACCAGGCCCACGGTCTGCGCGAAGCGCTTGGGCGGGCCGGGCACCAGCTTGGTCTTCTTCACGACGGTCGGCACGATCACGTGCACGGCCAGTCGCCCGAAGGGGGAGTAGCGCGGGCCACCGGCGACGCGCAGCGCGAATCCGGCGGTCAGCACCGCGTACAGCCACCACTGGTTCACCACGATGGCGGCGATGGCCAGCAGGATCACCAGGCCCGCGGTGGACCGGGCGGCGTAGTCGTTGACCGGATTGGGGAACGCGAACACGCCCCGCCGTTCCACCGAGATCGACTCGTCCACCTGCGTGAACAGGTCCGTCATTGCTACCTCCATGCTTACCGAACGCTTCACGGTACGGCGGTGGCGCCGCGCACGACAGGGTTGTGCGCGCCGTGATCCGAACTCCCGCGAGACGGCGGCTTGCCTTCGACTCGGTCTCGCCCCGGCGGGCTCGCCCGGTGGTTCCTGAGCGGAGTCGAAGGGCTCAGGCGGCGTCGAAGTCGGCGATCACGCCGATGACGGCCTCGCCGTACTTGTCGGCCTTGGCCTGGCCGACACCGGAGATGCCGAGCAGCTCGTCCAGATTCCCGGGACGGACCTGGGCGATCGCCTCCAGGGTGGCGTTGTTGAACACCGTGTAGGCCGGGGCGTCGGCCTCCTTGGCCACCGCGTACCGCCACTTCCGCAGCACCTCGAACAGCTGCCCCTCCTCGCCGGAGAGTTCGGTCGCGGTCCGCTTGGACCGGCCGCCCGACGACGACCGCACCCGCTTGGCCTCCTCGCGGAAGGTCACCGTCGCCTCGCCGCGCAGCACACCGGCGGACGATTCGGTGAGGGTGAGGACGCCGTAGTCGCCGTGCGGGGCGAGATGGCCCTGCGCGATGAGCTGACGGATCACCCCCTTCCAGGCGTTCGCGTCGAGTTCGGTGCCGATGCCGTAGGTCGACAGCCGGCTGTGCCCGAACTGGGTGATCCGGGCGTTCTCCTTGCCGAGCAGGATGTCGATCAGGTGCCCGGCGCCGTAGCGCTGACCGCTGAATTCCCGGTCGAGCCGCCAGACCGTCGACAGCACCTTCTGCGCGGCGACGGTCCCGTTCCAGGTGGCGGGGGGATTCAGGCAGGTGTCGCAGTTGCCGCAGGGGGCGATCTCCTGCCCGAAGTAGCGCAACAGCTGCACCCGGCGGCAGGTCGCGGTCTCGCAGAGCGCGAGCATGGCATCGAGCAGCCGGCCCTGCGCCATCTTGTGCATCTGGTCGCCGTCGGACATCTCGATCAGCCGGCGCTGCTGCACCACGTCGGCGAGGCCGTAGGCCATCCACGCCACCGATGGCAGTCCGTCACGACCCGCGCGGCCGGTCTCCTGGTAGTAACCCTCGACGCTCTTGGGCAGATCGACGTGGGCCACGAAGCGGACGTCGGGCTTGTCGATCCCCATGCCGAACGCAATGGTGGCGACCACCACCACGCCGTCCTCGCGGAGGAAGCGGCGCAGGGTGGCGTCGCGCGCCGCGGCATCCATGCCCGCGTGGTACGGCATCGCGTCGATTCCGTTGGCGGACAAGAACTTCGCGATGTTCTCCACACTCTTGCGGCTGAGGGCGTAGACGATCCCGCAGAGCGGCACGCCGTCGTCGAACCCCTCGGCGGCGATGAACTCGAGGAGTTGCTGCTGGACGCGGTCTTTGGCCTCGATCCGGTAGCTGATGTTGGGCCGGTCGAAGCTGGCGATGAAGTGCCGTGCCCGGTCCAGGTGCAGGCGCTCGGTGATCTCGGCGTGGGTGCGGTCGGTGGCGGTCGCGGTGAGCGCGATGCGCGGGACGTCCGGCCAGAGTTCGGCCAGGTCGCCGAGCGCGAGGTAGTCGGGCCGGAAGTCGTGCCCCCACTGCGAGACGCAGTGCGCCTCGTCGATCGCGATGAGGCTCAGCTCGCCGCGGCTCAGGAATTCCCGCGCCGACTGCTGACTGAGGCGTTCCGGCGCGATGTACAGCAGATCCAGCTCGCCGGCGAGGAACGCTTGCTCGACGTCGCGCCGCTCGTCGAGGCTCTGCGTCGAGTTCAAGTACGCGGCCCGGACCCCGAGCTGCCGCAGCGCGCCGACCTGGTCGGCCATCAGCGCGATGAGCGGTGAGACGACGATCGCGCAGCCCGGGCGCACCAGGGCGGGGATCTGATAGCAGAGACTCTTACCGCCGCCGGTCGGCATCAGGACCACGGCATCGCCCCCGCCGATCACCTGCTCGACGATCTGTTCCTGATCGCCGCGGAACGCCTCGTAGCCGAAGACGGTGCGGAGCGTCTGGCGCGCGGGCGTCTCGGCGCCGGCCGAGGTTTCGACGGGGCTCAACCGGCGGCCGAGTCGTCGCCCGGTGCGGGCTCCAGTTCCCATTCGGTGGGGGCGGCCTCGAGTTCCAGTTCCGGTGCGGGCTCCGGCTCCGGTGCCGCGTCGAGTTCGGTGTCGGCGGCCTCGCCGGCGTCGAGGCCCGCCGCCCCGGCGCGCTCGGCACGACCGGCCGCCTTGGCGGCCTCGCGCATCTCGAATCCGTCGGTCACGATGTCGCCGATCTCGCGGGTCACATCGGCGACGGCCCCGGTGATGATCGACGTGATCGATCCGACACCGCGCGCGGTGTTCTCGACCACGTCCTGAATCAGATCCTTGTTTCGTTCCAGCTTGCCGACCATGGCGACTCCTTCGTTTCGCTCGAGGTACGAGGATACCGACAGGGCCCGGTGCGGACATGGTTGTCCGCACCGGGCCCTTCCCCTCGATGACTCGGAGGCGGTGGTCAGGCCACCTTCTCGGAGCGGGTCGCCTTGCTCGCGTCGTGCTCGCGCTCGATGTTCAGCACGATGTTGTTGTCATCGGCGGTGAACGAGTTCGGCAGCGACAGCTTGGCGATCTTCATCCAGGTGGAGCCGAGCTGATGACGCAGGTTGCCGGTGTTGTAGGGCAGGCCGTACTTCTCGCAGATCGCCCGGACCTCCTTGGCCATCTCCGGGTAGCGGTTGGCCGGGACGTCGGGGAACAGGTGGTGCTCGATCTGGTGGCTCAGGTTGCCGCTCATGATGTGGAACAGGTCGCCGCCCTCGATGTTGGCGGAGCCGAGCATCTGGCGCAGGTACCACTCGCCCTTCGTCTCGTTCGCCGTCTCCTCCTTGGTGAAGGTCTGCGCGCCGGTCGGGAAGTGGCCGCAGAAGATGATCGAGTACGCCCAGACGTTGCGGATCAGGTTGGCGCCGGCGTTGCCGATCAGCGTGGTGACGAAGAACGGTCCGGTCAGTGCGGGCCACAGGATGTAGTCCTTGGCGACCTGCTTGCTGGCCTTGCGCCACATGCCCTTGACCAGGCCCTTGACGTCGCTCCACTTGCGCTTGCCCTGGACCAGGTTCTCCGCCTCGAGGTCGTGCAGCATGACGCCCCACTCGAAGAGCAGCATGAGTGCGGTCGCGTAGGCGAGGTTGCCCAGGAAGTAGGGGTTCCACTTCTGGTCGCGGGCCATCCGGAGGATGCCGTAGCCGATGTCGCGGTCCTCGTCGAGCACGTTGGTGAAGGTGTGGTGCAGGTAGTTGTGGCTGTGCTTCCACTGGTCGCCCGGGCAGACGTTGTCCCAGTCGAACTCGCGCGAGTTGTAGGTGTCCTCGCGCATCCAGTCGTACTGGCCGTGCATCACGTTGTGGCCGATCTCCATGTTGTCGAGGATCTTGGCGACACCGAGCGAGGCGACGCCGGCCAGCCACACCGGCGGGATGAACGGAACGTACATCATGGCGCGGCCGGCGAACTCCAGCTTCCGCTGCGCCTCGATGATGCCGTAGATGTAGTCGCGATCGGACTGACCCAGGTCGGCGACGACGCGGGCGCGCAGCTCGTCGAGCTCGGCACCGATCTGTTCCACCTGCGCGGCGGTCAGATCGACCTCGATGACGTCGGACTTCTTGTCGCTCTTGAAGTAGTCGGTGATGTTGATGGCCATGATGGTCGCCTCTCTGAGTGGCTGGGCGGGGAAGGGGAGGGAGGGTCAGAGTTCGATGTCGACGTCGCCGACCGGGGCGCTGACACAGATCTGGATCTGCTGATCGGCTTCCGAGTCGAGTTCGCCGGTCAGGATGTTGCGGGTGCAGCCGGACTTGCGGACCTTGGTGCACGAGAAGCAGATCCCCATGCGGCAGCCGAATTCCGGATTCAGTCCGGCGGCCTCGGCCTGCTCCAGGATGGTGCGGCCGTCGTTCTCGCTCGTCGTCTCGGACTCGGAGTATGTGACGGTGCCGGTGATCGGCTGGTTCGGGTCGATCACCGGGGTGGTGTCGATGGTGAAGGCTTCGCTGTGCAGCCGGTCGGACAGCCCGCGCTCGTCGTGGTACTCGCGGACGGCGGCCATCAGCGACGGCGGTCCGCACAGGAACACCTGTGCACCCTCGGCGTCGGCGAGTCCGTCGAGATGCTCCGGTGCGAAGTGTCCGCCGTCGGCCTCGCGGGTGTAGTGGAGCTGGACGTCGACGTTGTCGAGGGTCCGCGCCGCGACGTCCAGTTCGACGGCGTAGGGCACGTCGCCGGGGGTGCGGGCGTAGTGCACGAGCGTGATCGGCTCGGAGTGTCCTTCGGCGATCAAGGTGCGCAACATTGAGATGACAGGTGTAATGCCGCTGCCGCCGCTGACCAGGATCACGCGCTCGGGGCGCGCGGCGGGGAGCTGGAAATCGCCGGCGGGAGCGCCGATGGTCAGCACGTCGCCCAGGCCGAGGTCGTCGCGCAGGTGCTTGGAGATGAAGCCGTCGTCGTGCGCGGTGACCGTCAGCTCGATGGTCTTGGTGTCCTGCTCGGCGTTGGCCGGGGAGAAGAACCGGCGATGGCGAACGCCGTCGACCACGGCGCTGACCTCGATGTACTGACCGGCGGTGTGGCCCTTCCACTGTCGCGTCGGCGCGAGGGTCAGGGTCACGGTGCGGTCGGTGCGGTGCTCGAGGCCCACCACCTTGGCGTGGGTCTCACGCCAGGTCAGCATCGGCGAGACGAATTCCAGGTAGCGATCCACCGGATACGGGGTGGCGGTCGCTTCGACGAGGTTCTCCAGGAGGCCTGCGAGTCGGCTTGCCATGATTTCTCCTTGGGCTGTGTTCCGTTTCGGTGAACGTCTGTACACCAAAAAGATTGACACATCGGCCGGTGGTCGGCAAGCGGTTTCGATTGTGTCGCCCGTCACCGCCTAGACTGAACGAGTGGCTGCAACGACCGATTCCGCTGGCGGGGCGCGCCGTCGTACCGGTCGCGGTCGCGCCGGCGCCGAGGGTGGCGGCTCCCGCGCGGAGAAGAAGGAACAGACCCGCCAGGCGCTCCTGGACACCACGATCGAATTGGTGGACGACCGTTCATTCGGCAGCCTCTCGCTGCGCGAGGTGGCCCGCGGTGCGGGGATCGTGCCGACCGCTTTCTACCGTCACTTCGCGTCGATGGAGGACGTGGGAGTCACGCTGGTCGAGGACTCGATGCGGGTCCTGCGGCGGGCGCTGCGCGAGGGGCGGCGCGATCTGGCGACGAGCGGACTGCCTCCGGCGCGGGAATCGCTGGCGATCCTGCTGCGCCACGTCCACGCCGACGAGGCCAAATTCCGCTTCCTGATTCGCGAGCAGCACGGCGGCGTCGCCGAGGTGCGCCGCGCCATCAACACGGAATTGCGGCTCTTTTCGAGGGAATTGGCGATCGATCTGGCGCGTACTCCCGCGCTGGCGAGCTGGGAGGCCGATGATCTTGAGGTCGCCGCCGACCTGATCGTGACCATCATGATGACCGCGATCGCCGAACTGCTCGACGGCGACGGCCGGCCCGGGGCGGAGAAGGCCCTGGTCGAGCGCACGGAGAAGCAGATGATCATGGTCATCCTGGGGATGGGGCAGTGGAGGACTCGATGAGTGACGAGTTGGTGGGGACTCGGTTCGGCCCGTATCGGATCGACGGCCTGATCGGGCGCGGCGGGATGGGCGCGGTGTACCGCGCCTACGACACGGTCCGCGACCGCGAGGTGGCGCTGAAGCTGCTCGGCGGCTCGGGTGCCGACGACGGCACGTTCGCCGAGCGATTCCGCCGCGAGTGCCACCTGGTCGCCAAGCTCGGCGAACCGCACATCATCCCGATCCACGACTACGGGCAGATCGACGGCCGCCTCTACCTCGACATGCGGCTGGTGGACGGCGAGAACCTGCGCCAGGTGCTGCGTCGCGAGGGTGCGCTGCCGCCGGAGAAGGCGATCGACATCGTGTCCCAGGTCGGCGACGCGCTCGACGCCGCGCACGTGGCCGGGCTGGTGCACCGCGATGTGAAGCCGGAGAACATCCTGCTCACGCCCACCGGATTCGCGTACCTGGTCGACTTCGGCATCGCGCACGACGACGCCGACCCCGGTCTGACCAAGACCGGCACCGCGATCGGCTCCACGTCGTACCTGGCGCCCGAACAGTTCGACAACGCACCGGTCTCACCGGCCTCGGATGTGTACTCGCTCTCGGCGGTCCTCTTCGAACTGCTCACCGGTCGCGCCCCGTTCTACGGTGAGTCGGTCAGCGCCATCATCAAGGCGGCCGTCCTGAACGACGTGCCCGCGCCGAGCACGGTGAATCCGGCGGTGCCGGCGTCACTCGATCCGGTGCTGGCCTGCGGGCTCGCCAAGAGTCCGGCGCAGCGCTTCGCCACCGCCGGTGATCTCGGCCGCGCCGCGAAACAGGCCCTCTCCGGCGGCGGCGTGACGGTCGTGATGCCGACCGGGGTGATCCCCGGCCCCACGGAGGTCCATGCCACGGGCCCGGAGGCGGGTGCGGCGTATTCGGCGACGCAGCTGCGCGCGAGCGGACCGCAGCCGCTCGGACCGCAGGTCTCCGGGCCGCAGGTGACCGGCCCCTACGGTGCGCCGCCGATGTACTCCGGGCCGATCGGCTACCAGCAGCCGCCCGAGAGCGGCCGCGCCACCAACTATGTGCTGGCCGGTCTCATCGGCCTGTTGATCGCGGTCCTCGCCGGTCTCGGCATCGCGTGGGGGCTGGGCGTCTTCGGCGGCGGTGGCGACGACTCGTCCGCCGCGCCGTCGTCGACCACCACCCTGACCAGCACCGTCACCCCGGACGGCGCCACCACGGTGGCGGCTCCGCCGTCCTGGTCGACCCCGTGCTCGTCGACGGAGGGAATCGGCAGCGGGGTGACGAGTTGCGAGTTCGCGGCGAGTGTCCGCGCCGCCTATCTGGCCGCGGGCCCGAAGGGTGGCGCCCGCGTCATCAGTGCCTACAGCCCGGTGACCGGCGTGAACTACACGATGTCGTGCGGTCCGGAAGGCGGCATCGTCGTCTGCCGGGGCGGTAACAACGCCATCGTCCACATCTACTGATCGGAATTCCTCGTGATCGTGCGTTCCGAACGCAAGTCACCGCGCCGCGCGCTGGCGCTGCTCGCCGTCACGGTCGCGGCCGCGGGACTGACCGCGTGCTCATCGAACGACGACGGCAAGCCCGCCGCCACCGAGATCGTGTACGTGACGGCCGGGGCGTCGTCGAGCACACCGGCGGCCTCCTCGGCGCCGGTGCCGACGCAGAAGGGCGCGGCCGGTCTGCGGACGAGCTACGCGGCGCTGGCGAAGACGCTCGGTCAGCCGGTCGGGGTCTCGATCGTGCCGGTCGGCGGCGGCGCGCCGATCGATCTGGGGGACCAGACGGCGCAGGTGGCCTGGTCGACGATCAAGGTGCCGCTGGCGATCGCCGCGCAGCGTAAGAACGGTGTCCTGGCGGCCGAGACTCCGGCGATCGTCAACTCCGACAACGACGCCGCGGAGTCGCTGTGGTCCTCGCTCGGCACCGACGCGCAGGCCGCCGCGGCGGTGACGGCGGTGCTGCGCGAGGGCGGGGACACGTCCACCACGGTGCCGTCGGTGCGGCGGCGCGGTGAGTTCACGATCTTCGGGCAGACGGTCTGGGCGCTTCCCGCGGCGGCGACCTTCGCCGCGCACCTGCCCTGCCTGCCGGACAGCAAGCACGTGGTCACGCTCATGGGGCAGGTCGCGGGCAACCAGCAGTGGGGGATCGAAGTGATCCCCGGGCGATCCACCGCGGTCAAGGGCGGCTGGGGTCCCAGCCTCGATGGCGGCTACGTGGTTCGCCAGCTCGGTCTGCTCACCCGGAAGGACGGTACGCAGGTCGCGTTCGCCTTGAGTACCCATGCGCCGGGTGCGTCGATGAACAGCGGTATCGCGGCACTCAACCAGGTCGGCACCTGGATCGGCGCTCATCTCGCCGCCATGCCGGGCGGGCGCTGCTGAATTCTGCCGGATTCGCCGGAGTCCGGTCACGGCGCGGCTACGGCTGGGTCTCGGCGAGGGCGCCCGGCTGGCTCCGGTCGGGCGGACTCCCTAGTGTTACTGCTGTTACTAAAGTGGCGTGAGGGGTAAGTGTGGTGCAGCTTCGGCGGATGATGGTCGGATTCGGTGTGGCGGCCGTGGTGACGGCCGCGGTGGTGACCGGGGCCGGGGCCGCCCAGGGGCTGCCGCTGCCGCCGCTCGGCAGCCTCGGCGACCCGGTGGTGCCGAAGGCGCAGCTCGACAAGAGTTTCGCGGCCATGTCGAAGTCACTCGCCAAGACCCTGCCCGGCCGGATCGGTCTCGCGGTGACCCCGGTGAACGGCGACGTCCCGGTCTCGTTCGGCACGCTGAAGACGGCGCGCGCCTGGTCGACGCTCAAAGTGCCCGTCTCGATCGCCGCGCAACGTGCCCGCGGCGCGGTGGTGGCGCCCGCCGAGACCCGGGCGATCGAACTCTCCGACAACGACGCGGCCGAGGCGCTCTGGGCCTCGCTCGGCGGTGGCCGGTCCTCGGTCGACGCCGTCACCGCGGTGCTGCGCGAAGGGCACGATACGAACACTCGCGTCTCGTCGGAGATCGACGTGCCGCGCAGCTACCCGGGCTACACGCCCTGGGCCCTCCGGGACCAGTCGGTCTTCGCCGCGCACCTGCCGTGCCTGCCCGGCACCGCGGACGTGCTGCGGCACATGAACCGGGTGGCGCCGAATCAGCAGTGGGGCGTCGCCAAGCCTAAAGCCAAGTCCGTGACCTCGGCGGTCAAGGGCGGCTGGGGCCCGGCCAGCGATGCCACCGGCAAGTACGTCGTTCGCCAGCTGGCCGTCGTCACCACGCCGGCCGGCCGCTACGGGGTCTCCATCGCGGCGCTGCCGGCGAGCGGGTCGTTCGGTGACGGCACCGCGATGGTCACCCGCGTCGGCAAATGGTTGCTCGCCAACCTCGACAAGCTGCCCGCGGGCCGGTGCGCGCCGCTCGCCGCACCGGCGGCCGAGGCCCCGGTGCCGGCGTCGCCCGAGGTCCCGGCTCCCGACACCTCGACTCCCACGGCCCCGGCTCCGACCGTCACGACTCCGGCACCGGAACGGCGGTAGGGGGCGGCGCGCGCCGCGGAGACCGGTCAGAACCGGCTCAGCAGCAGCGCCTCCGCCAGGGCCGTGCGGCGGATCTCGGCCGGATCGACGCTCTCGTTCGGCGCGTGGATCGCGCACCGCGGTTCCTCCACGCCGAGGAGCGCGATCTCGGCGCCCGGGACGGCCTCGGCGAGCGCGGTGCACAGCGGAATGGAGCCGCCCTGCCCGGACTGGACCACGGCGGCTCCGTCATACGCCTCCGACATCGCCGCGGTGAGCGCCGCGTAGCCGGGGCCGTCGGTGGCCGGCGCGAACGGTGCGCCCATCGCCTCGGCGCTGACCCGCAGGTCGCAGTGCCACGGCACGTGGGCGCGCAGGTGCGCGGCGAGCGCGTCGTACGCCCGCTGCGGGTCGACGCCCGGCGGGATCCGCAGATTCAGCAGTGCCGACGCGACGGGCACGACGGCCGCCGCGCAGTCGTCGATGCCGGGGGCGTCGATACCGATCACCGTCACGGCGGGTCGTGCCCAGACCATGTCCGCCGGGGTGCCGGAGCCGAGCACGTCGGCGCCGGGCAGCACGCCGGCATCGGTGCGGAAGCGGTCCACCGGATAGGCGGCTCCGGCCCAGGTCTGATCGGCGGGCAGGCCGTCGATCGTAGTGTCGCCGTCGGCATCCCGCAGCGTGCCGAGCAGGGCGATCAGCGCCGCCATCGCATCCGGAGCGGCACCACCGAACTGTCCGGAGTGCACCGCACCGGCCAGCGCCGCCACCCGCACGCGCACATTCACCACACCGCGCAGGCTGGTGGTCAGCGTCGGTACACCGACCTCGACGTTGCCGGTGTCGCCGATCAGGATCAGGTCGGCGTCGAACAGTTCCGGCCGTTCGCGCACCAGGTGGTCCAGTCCCTCGCCGCCGGCCTCCTCGGAGCCCTCGATGATGATCCGGATTCCGCACGACGCATCGTCGCCCAGTGCCCGCAGCGCGGTGAGATGTGCGATCACGTTGCCCTTGCAGTCGGCGGCGCCGCGGCCGTACCAGCGGCCGTCTCGCTCGGTCAGCTCGAAAGGCGGTGTGTTCCACAGGGATTCGTCCCCGGCGGGCTGCACGTCGTGATGGCTGTAGAGGGCCACGGTGCGGCTGCCCGCCGGACCGGGCCGGTGGCCGACGACGGCGCGTGAGCCGTCGGAGGTGACGATCACCTCGCACGCGAAGCCCAGCTCGCCGAAGCGGCCGGCCACCCATTCGGCGCTGAGCCGACCCGCTTCGGCGCGCGCGGGGTCGCCGTGAACGGAGGCGTGGGCCACCAGCGCGGCCAGGTCGGAGCGGGCGAGATCCAGATGAGCGTCGACGCGGTCGGCGAGGGGGTTCGGTGTCATCCCTCCACTGTCACACGTCGAACGCGGCGTGCATCTCCCAGTAGAGGATTTCCGCGTCGTCCGGCGCGGTCAGGGTGAGACCGCCGGCCCCGGTGGTCCGCAGGGCGTCGCCTGCGGCGAGCTCCGCATCCTCGACGACGACGACGCTTCCGCGCACGACGTACAGGTGACCGAACGGCGCCGCGGGCAACTCGATGGCCGTGCCCCGATGCGGCCGGGCGACATGCAGTGTCGCGAACCGGTTCGCGATCGGCAGCGCGCCGGGGTGCCCGGCGCGGCCGGAGGCGACGGCGACCGGTTCTCCGGTCGCGAGCTCCGCCGAGAAGTCGTGCTCGGCGTGGGCCGGTGGCAGGCCGTCGGCGTGCGGTGCGACCCACATCTGCACCACTCGCAGGCGCGCGCCGTCGTGCCGGGTTCCGGCATTGCGCTCGGAGTGCGTGATTCCGCGCCCGGCGCTCATGTGGCCGATTGTTCCGGGCCGCAGAACCACCTCGTTGCCGTACGAATCGCGGTGCGCCACAGCGCCTTCCACCACCCAGGTGAGGATCTCCATGTTCTGGTGATGGTGGGCGTCCAGGCCCTCGCCGGGATCGACGACGTCGTCGTTGTGCACCACCAGCACGCCGTGCGCGTTGCCGAACAGGTCGTAGTTACCGGTGGCCGGGAACGACTGCCACGACGTGAGCCATTCGTTGCGCCAGTGGTGCCGGTCGTCGGCACGGATGATCTCGCTGGTCATCGCGGGTCCTGTCGGTCGAGGTGGTCGGCGAGCCGGCGCATCAGGGTCGCCAGCTCGCCGCCGTCGGCGGGGGAAAGGGCATCGTGGAACAGCCGGTGCACCAGCGCGGCGTGGTCGCGGGCCGCGGTCGCGAACACCTCGTGGCCGTCATCGGTGAGGACGGCGTAGCTGCCGCGCCGGTCCTCGGCGGCCCGTTCGCGGCACAGCCAGCCGCGCTTGCACAGCTGATCCACCTGATAGGTGAGCCGGGACGGGGAGAAGACCATCCGCTCGGCGACCTCCTTCATCCGCAGGCGCCCATCCGGCGCTTCGGAGAGCAGCAGCATCACATGGAAGTCGGCGAGCGTCAGGTGTGCGTCCCGGCGGAGCTGCTCATCGAGCGCCGTGGTGAGGCGGGCGCTGGTCTCGATGAACAGGCGCCAGGCGACGCCGCGGGGGTCGGCGTCGTCGATCGGCAGCGGCTGCATGCTCAGCGGTCGCTCCCCGCGACGTGTGGCATCAGGGCGTCGTCGGGGATCACGCCGAGCCGTCCGGCCTGGTAGTCCTCGAGGGCCTCGATCAGCTGCTGCCGCGTGTTCATGACGAACGGGCCGTAGGAGACGACGGGCTCGCGGATCGGCAGGCCACCGAGAAGCAGCACCTCCATCGCCGGGCGATGCGAGTCCTGCCCGTGGGCGTCGGCGGCGACGGTGATCCGGTCGCCCGTGCCGAGCACGGCGAGCTGGCCGCCGGTGATCGGGCGCCGCTCGGGACCGACGGTGCCGTTGCCGGACAGCACGTAGACCAGCGCGTTGAAGTCGCGGCGCCACGGCACCGAGAGCTGAGCGCCCGGTGCGATGGTCGCATGCGCGAAGGTGATCGGGGTGTGGGTGGCGCCCGGCCCGGTGTGGCCGTCGACCTCACCGGCGACGACGCGCAGCAGCGCCCCGCCGTCGGACGACGACACCAGTGCGGTCGCGCTGCCTTCCAGATTCTGGTAGCGCGGTGCGGCGAACTTGTCCTTGGCCGGCAGGTTGACCCACAGCTGGATGCCGTGGAAGGTGCCGCCGGACTCGACGAGTTCGGCCGGTGGGGTCTCGATGTGCAGGATTCCGGAGCCGGCCGTCATCCACTGGGTGGCGCCGTCGGTGATCAGACCGCCGCCGCCGGCGGAGTCCTGGTGCTGGAAGAGGCCGTCGATCATGTAGGTGACGGTCTCGAAACCGCGGTGCGGGTGCCACGAGGTGCCCTTCGGTTCGCCCGGCTCGTACTCCACCTCGCCCATCTGATCCATGTGGACGAAGGGGTCGAGCGCGGCCGAGGAGACGCCGGCGAAGGCGCGGACCACCGGGAAGCCCTCACCTTCGTAGGCGCGGGGACCGGTGGTGACCGAGACGACGGTGCGTTCGGTTTCGGCCGGAGCGGCGTCGGCCAGGCGGGGCAGGGTCAGGGTGTCGACGGTGATGGCGGGCATGGTGTCCTCCAAAGTAGTTCAGATTTGAAGTATTACACACGACTCAACTGTGTCACGGGACGGTCTATTCCCGGCGGTTCCCGGCCCAATCGCTCCCAACTGAAGTGACAACCGTCATAATCAGAAGCATGGCGAACCCCCTGAACGACCGGCCCGGCCGCGAACGACAGCGCTTGCGCAAGCTCGCGCAGGCCGCGATGAACGCGGACCAGACGGTCGACCAGGTCGAAGGCATCCTCGGCGACATGGGACCGGTGCTGGAAGGACTCTCCACGACGGTCGCTTCCCTCGACGGGTCGATCGACAGCCTGGACGTCACGCTGGAACGGCTCAACACCTCGCTCGACAACGTCGACAGCACCGTCAACCGGATGGCGGGAGTCGTGACCCGGCTGGAACGGATCGTCACGCAGGTGGAGGGCCTCGTCGCGATCGCCGAGACGGCCTTGCGGCCCATCAGCGCCGTCGAGTCCGCGGCGCACGGCGTGGCCGGGCTGCTGGGTTTCGGCGGTAAGACGTCGCGGTCGCCGCGCCCCGCCTTGCCCGTCCGTGACCAGTCGACGCCGGGGGTGGGCGCGTGAGGTCGGAGGAACGCTCGCTGACCGGTTCGCGCGGCCGGACCATCGTGTACGACGTCCATCGCCCCGACGGTGACCCGGTGGGTGTCATCGCCCTGGTGCACGGACTCGGTGAGCACGCCGGCCGGTACGGGCACGTGGTGTCCCGGCTGACCGGCGCCGGTTACCTGGTGGTCGCGCCCGATCACGCCGGACACGGCCGGTCGTCCGGCACCCTCGCCGAGGTGCGGGACTTCGGCGATTTCGGCGACGACCTGCACCGGGTGATCGCCGCGGTGTGGACCGGCGACCTTCCGCTGTACGTCCTCGGACACAGCATGGGCGGCGCGATCGCGCTGCGCTACGCGCTCGACCACCCCGACGACCTCACCGGTCTGGTGCTCTCCGGGCCCGCCGTGATGCCGGGCGACGACCTCTCGCCGCTGATGATCAAGGCGGCGCCGGTGCTCGGGAAGCTGGTGCCGCGGCTGCCCGCGGCCGCGCTGTCGGCGTCGGCGGTGAGCCGCGACCCGGCCGTGGTGGCGGCCTACGAGAACGACCCGCTGGTCTGGCACGGGAAGATCCCGGCCGGGCTCGGCGGCGCACTGATCGGCGCGATGGGGGAGTTCCCCGCACGGCTGCCGACGCTGCGGGTGCCGACCCTGGCGCTGCACGGCGGCCGCGACGTCCTCGCCAACCCCGACGGCACCCGGATGATCGGCGAGCTCGGCGGTGGCGGCGACGTGACCGTGAAGGTCTATCCCGAGCTGTACCACGAGATCTTCAACGAGCCCGAACAGGACGAGGTGCTCGACGACGTGCTCGCATGGCTGGGCGAGCACCCCGCCGGCTGAGCCGGTCGAGCCCGCAGGGCGAGACCGTGTCGAAGCCACTAGTGCCTCCGATCGCCTCGGTCCGTGGCTCCCAGAGGACCTCACCGCCGTGGACCTGACCGCGTTCGCCGTGTGGCTCCGCGCCGCCGTCGCACACCCCCGATCCGCAGGCGCTCTTGATCGAGGCACTGGCCGGGCCGGTGGAGCCGGTCGGCAGGGCCCAGAAGCTGGTCCCCTGTGTCACCGTGGACGCCGGGGAGGTGTCGCTGGCCGATGCGTGGCGGCAGCGCACGGGGGATCGCGGGTCGATGAGTCTCGACTATCAGCTCTAGCTAGTATCATCTGTAACTGATATTCTTGGCCTTGTGAAGAAGTGGGAGGTCGATGTCACGCGCGTAGAGGCGTGGCTCCTCGGCCTCGGTGACGAGGCATACGATCACACCCTCGCCGCGATCGAGTACCTGGAACACCACGGCCCCACCGCCGGACGACCCTACGTGGACCGCGTGGAGGGGTCCGAACACCACAACATGAAAGAGCTGCGATCACGTCCAACGAGCACCGGGGAGGTGGTTCGGGTGCTGTTCGCTTTCGACGCAGAGAGCCGGGCGATCACCCTGGTCGGTGGTGACAAGGCAGGCAACTGGAAGGGGTGGTACGACCAGAACATCCCGATCGCGGATGGACTGTTCACCGCCCACCAGGCTGAAGTCCGCGCACGGGTCGCAGCCAACACTCAGCAGACCAAGAAGCGCAAGAAGAACAGGAGGAAGCGATGACTACCCTTGATGACCTGCGGGCTCACCGCCCCGGAAACCGTGAGCGGATCGACCGCGTTCGGGCCGATATGGAGCGCACCGCCGCGTTCTACCGCCTCGTCCAGCTCCGCGAAGACGCTGGCCTGGTTCAGGCGGACATCGCGGCGATCCTCGGAGTCGGGCAGAACCGTGTGTCGCAGATCGAACGCGGCGACCTGTCCGGCACCAAGGTCTCCACCATCCAGAGGTACGTCGAAGCCGTCGGCGGCGAACTGGAACTGATGGTGAAGAAGCCGGACGGCACCTTGGTTCCGCTGGCAATCTGACCATCTACCGAAGGGTTTGGTCACGCCGAAGTGCAAGATGATTGTGGTCACCTCCGTACTCGACCTCGACCGCGAGATCGAGTTTCAGACGGAGCTACACGGCGAGGAAGGCTGGCGGGTTGAGTCCGTCAACGAGATGAGCGACGAGAAGGTGCGAATCCAGCTCGTCCAAGACTGAGCTGAGGGCGAGGTGCTCGACGACGTGCTCGCGTGGCTGGGCGAGCACCCCGGATCCTCAGTAGCCCGTTGAGCCGGCCGGGCACCACGTCAGTAGCCCGTTGAGCCGGTCGGGCCCCTCAGGGCCCGGCCGTGTCGAAGCGGCCTTCAGTCGGGGGTGCGTTTCGACACGTCTCGCCTATCGGCTCGACGGCTCAACGGGCTGGGCGCGGCTCGACGGGCTGGGGGCGGCTCGACGGGCCATGGGGGCTCGCCGCCTAGAACCAGGCGGGATCGGTGTCGAGCGTCGTGCGGTCGTTCGACGACACCAGGTCGAGCTGAGCCCGGGTCTTGGGCAGTTCATAGGCGAAGAAGTACCGGGCCGCGGCGCGCTTGCCGTCGTAGAAGTCGCCGGTCTTGTCGCCCGCGGCCAGCAGCTGCTCCAGCCACATCCAGGCGACGACGATGTGCCCGGCCGCTTCCAGATACGCGGTGGCGTTCGCCAGGGCGAGCGCCGGATCGCCGGAGGACCAGGCGGCGGCGGTCGCCGCGCCGAGCCGGCCGACGGCGTCGTTCAGCGCGTCCGCGTACCGTGCGGCGTCGCCTCCGGCGTCGCGCGCGGTGGCGACGGTGGCACCGACGGCCTCGGCGAACACGGTGAATCCGGCGCCGCCGTCGATCACCATCTTCCGGCCGAGCAGATCCAGGCCGTGGATGCCGTGGGCGCCCTCGTGGATCGGATTGAGCCGGTTGTCCCGGTAGAGCTGCTCGACGTCGAACTCCTTGGTGTAGCCGTAGCCGCCGTGGACCTGGATCGCGAGGCTGTTGGCCTCCAGGCACCACTGGCTGGGCCAGCTCTTCACGATCGGCGTGAGCACCTCAAGCAGGGTGTGTGCGGCGACCCGGTCCGCCTCCACAGGTGCGGTCATCTCCTCGTCGACCAGCCGCGAGGCGTACAGCCCCAGCGCGAGGGCGCCCTCGGCATAGGCCTTCTGCGCCAGCAGCATCCGCTTGACGTCGGCGTGCTCGATGATCGGCACCGGCGGCACGTCGGCGTTCTTGGCGTCGACCGGACGGCCCTGGACGCGCGTCTTGGCGTACTCGACCGACTGCAGATAGCCGGCGTAGCCGAGTGCGGTCGCCAGGAAACCGACGCCGATCCGTGCCTCGTTCATCATGTTGAACATGTAGCGCAGGCCGTTGTGTTCCTCGCCGACCAGATAGCCGACGGCGCCGGGGCTTCGACCGGGCTCAGCCGGCGACTGGGCGAAGGTGCCGTCGCCGAAGTTCAGCAGGGTGTTGGTGGTGCCGCGGTTGCCCATCTTGTGGTTGAGACCGACCAGGGCGACGTCGTTCCTGGTCCCGTCCGGCAGGACCTTCGGGACGATGAACAGCGAGATGCCCTTCACCCCGGGGCCGCCGCCGGGCGCCTTCGCGAGCACCAGGTGGACGATGTTCTCGGTGATCTCGTGGTCACCGGCCGAGATCCACATCTTGGTGCCGGTGATGCGGTAGGTGCCGTCGCCGGCGGGTACGGCGCGCGTGGTGATGTCGGCCAGCGACGACCCCGCCTGCGGCTCGGACAGGCACATGGTTCCGGAGAAACGGCCCTCGAGCATCGGGCGCACCCAGGTGTCGATCTGTTCGTCGGTGCCGTACTTGGCGAGCAGGTTCGCATTGCCCACGGTGAGGAACGCGTACGACGAGGTCGCGGCGTTCGCGGCCTGGAAGTTGACCATCGACGCGCGAGAAATGGTGTGCGGCAACTGCATTCCGCCCAGCTTCTCGTCGAACGAGCCGGCGTTGAGACCTGCGGCGGAGAACGCGCGCACCGCCTCGGTCACCTCGTCGAGCAGCACGACCTTGCCGTCGGGGCCGATAGACGGCTCGTTCTGGTCCGACTTCTTGTTGTGCGGCGCGAAGAGTTTGGCCGCCATGTCGTGGCTGAGGTCGAGGACGTCGTCGAAGGTCTCCCGGGAGTGCTCGGCGAACCGTTCCCGCTCGGTGAGCTCGGTGACGTTCAGCCATTCGTAGAGGAGGAAGTCGAGGTCGTCGCGAGACATGAAGTCGGCCATGCCTACGAGTCTGACAGATCGCTCGCTCGGTTTCAGATTCCGGCTCGGCGGATCAGCTCACCGGCCAGACGCGGGGAGACGTCGGCGATCGCGCGAAGGAGGACGGTGTAGCGCGGGTAGGTGGCGGGCCGGCCGGTGGCCGCCGCGCGCACGATCCAGCGGGCCGCGTCGTCGACGTCGAGGGCGGGCGCCTCGTCGTACTCGGCGGTCGGCGCGATCATCGGGGTCCGCACCAGCGGGAACCCGACGTTGCTCACGCTGACGCCGGTGCCGCGGCACTCGTCGTCGAGGCTGCGCCCGAACGCGGCGAGGGCGGCCTTCGAGGCGTGATAGGCGCTGAATCGCGGCATCGAGCCGGCGCCGACGCCCCAGGTGACCACGTTGACGATCCGGCCGCGGCGCTGCTGCAGCATGGCGGGCAGGAGCGCGGTGGTCAGCCGCACCGCGCCGAAGTAGTTGACGGCCATGGTGCGCTCGAAGTCGTGGAATCGGTCGACGCTGTCGACGACGGAGCGGCGGATCGAGCGTCCGGCGTTGTTGACCAGGACGTCCGGGGTGCCGAACCGGGCGAGGATGGTCTCGGCGAGGGCCTCGGCCGAGGCGACCTCGGACAGATCCGCGGTGACCGGATGGGCGATTCCGCCGTCGGCGGCGATCGAGTCGCAGACGGCGGCCAGCGCGTCGAGGTTCCGCGCGACGGCGACCACCTCCGCACCGGACCGCGCGAACCGACGGGCCGCGGCTTCCCCGATTCCCGACGATGCGCCGGTGATCACCACCAGGTCGCCCGCGGCATCGGTGTGCTGGAACCCGAGAAGGCGGGGGAGGTCGGTGAGGGTGCGGGCCGGCTGCAGCGCCGTGGTGATCACGGCGCGCACGCCGGGGATCACTTGTACTTCTTGATGATCTTGAAGGCCTCGTCGGCGTCGACGTTCTTGGCCACGAGCTTGCCGTTCTTCACCTTGCGGATGGTATAGAGCTTGGACCGTTTGGCGTCGGCGACGTGCAACCCGACGCCCTTCGCCTTTTTGTTGAGATCTTCCAGCACGTGTGGATGGTAACCCCTCAAGGTGAACAACCGAGACGGGATCGGAACACCTTGTGACCAAGGTCGGTCATGGCAGGTCAACGAGTGTTTCAGCGACCACGGTGATCAGCAGACCTCCACACCGGTGACACCCGAGTTCTCCAGGCGGCGCCCGTAGGAGCCGGGGTACCGATACTTCTTCGAGCAGCCGTCGTAGTAGACGGCGTAGATCACGTTGCCGTGCTCGTCGCGCGGGCGCAGCGATGAGCACGACTGATCCGCGCGCAGGTACTGGGAGCCCTCGTACTTGTCCAAAGCGGCCTGCACTTCGGCGACAGGAGCGTCGCCCAGGGGGCTCTGCACGATGGTGATGATGCGGCCGTCGCACGGCGGTGTGGAGATCGGGGTGGACAGGCCGAGGTCACCGACGCCGCGGGCGGTGGTCGTACCCGGCGGTGCGGGCGGGATCGGGGTCTGTGTCCGGGTGACGGTGCCGGCGGGGGCTTCGCCCGCCGAGGGGGAGGTCGCGGGCGACGTCTCGGTGACGGTCACATCGCCGGCCGCGGTCGTGGTCTGGTGGCTGTCGTCTCCGCGCGGCCACAGCCAGATGCCGACGACGGCGAGTGCCAGCACGGCGATCACCGCGGCGATGGTCAGGAGTGCGGTGTTCGGGGCGTCCCGGCGCGAAGCGGGGTGCCCGGCGGTGCCGACCGGGTGCGGGTACGTCGGGGTGGTGAACCCGGCCGATCCTGTCGCGGGGCGAGTCCCGGCCGGCGTCGGCCCGGTGGGTGCCTCGGCGGTGAACGGCGCTGCCGGCGGCGGCGCGGGCAGCGCCGGGGGCGAGCCGGCGAGGACCCGCCGTGCGTCCGCCGCGAACTCCCCGGTGGTGGGGTACCGCTGCGCCGGGTCCTTCGCGGTCCCACGTGCGATGACGGCGTCGAGCGCGGTACCGGTCGACGGCAGTGGCCGGTGCAGGTGCCCGGCGATGATCTGCTCCATGCTGGTGGCGCCGAACGGCTTGGCGCCGGTGAGACATTCGTAGAGCACGCAGGCGAGGGCGTAGGTGTCGCTGGCCGGGCCGACCGCCGTGCCGGGCGCACCGGCGCCGAATCGCTCCGGCGCCATGTAGTTGAACGACCCGATCGCCGCACCGGTGGCGGTGAGTGAGGTCTGGCCCGCGGACTGGACCAGCCCGAAGTCGACGAGGTAGGCGAAGCCGCCCTTGTCGAGGAGGACGTTCTCCGGTTTGACGTCGCGGTGGGTGAGTCCGGCGTCGTGGGCCGAATCGAGCGCGCCGGCGATCTGCGAGACGATGTCGACGGCCCGCTCGGCCGGCAGAGGTCCCTGTCGCAGGAGTGCCCGGAGGTCGTCTCCGCGGACGATCCGCATGTCCAGGTAGAGCTGGCCGTCGATCTCGCCGTAGTCGTGGATCGGGATGACGTGCGGGTCGTGCAGCTTGGCCGTCGTCTGGGACTCCCGGAGAAAGCGGATGCGGAAGTCGTCGTCGCCGGACAGTTGCGGCGGCAACAGTTTCAGTGCGACGGTGCGGTCCTTGACCGTGTCGACGGCCTCGTAGACCTCGCCCATACCGCCCCGCCCGAGGAGCCGGACTAGGCGGTACGGGCCGAGCTGTGTTCCCCGGCGATCCCCCGTGTTCATAGGGGTCGAGGTTACCGGGTGACCAGCGGTAAGCCCTGTTCCAGGAGGTCGACGGCGGCCAGGAATTCGGCGAGGGTGGCCTCGTCGGGTTCGGCGGCCTGCTCGGCGATCATCATCATCACCCCGGACAGCGCCGCGACGAAGACCCGCAGTTCGAGGGCATCGGCGGGGGTGCCGGTGTAGTCGGCGACGAACTCGACGGCTTCGAGCATCACCCGGTCGGCCTCCAGCTGATACGCCATGCGGAGTACCGGTTCGGTGCGCAGCAGATGCAGCCGTTCGGGATCACTGGCCCAGGGGTCGTCACGGGCCACCTCGAAGAGGTCGGTGAGCATCCGGCGGGCCAGGTCGAAGTGACTCAGACCGGGCGGCACCGCGTCGAGCATCCGCTGCCGAGCTTCGCCGAGGTCATCGGTGACCAGCACCTGCTCCTTGGAGTCGAAGTACCGGAACAGTGTGGTGTGCGAGACCCCGGCGCGCTCGGCGATCTGCGCGACCGTGGTGGCCTGGTAACCCTGCTTGGAGATCAGCTCCAGGGCGGCGGCGCGGATCGCGGCCCGGGTGCGCGCCTTGTGCTCGGCGCGCGACCCGGGCCGGGGCTCGATCACGTGGCGGCCGCCGGGGTGGCCGGGGTCAGTTCGACGGGCTCGGAGGTCTCCTCGCTCAGGCCGCGGTTACGGACCGCGCTGCCCTCGACGTCGAAGTTGAGCACCAGCTTGTCGAGCCAGCGGGGCAGACCCCACGCCTTCTCGCCGAGCAGCGAGATCACCGCGGGCACCACCGTCATCCGGATGATGAAGGCGTCGAAGAAGACCGCGACGGCCATCGCGAAGCCGAGCATCTTGTTGGTGGTCTCCGGCGACAGCATGAACGCGGCGAAGACGCTGATCATGATGATCGCCGCCGAGGTCACCACGCGGGCGCCGTGCCGGTACCCGGCGATGATCGCGTCCTTGGGCGACATGCCGTGCAAGAACTCCTCGCGCATCCGTGTCACCAGGAACACCTGGTAGTCCATCGCCAGGCCGAAGACCACACCCACCAGGAAGATCGGCAGGAACGACAGCAGCGGCTTGGTGTGATCGATCAGGCCGAGGGCGCCGTCGGTGAACACCAGGGTGGTGATGCCGAACGTGGCCAGCACGGAGAAGACGAAGCCGAGCGTGCCGATCAGCGGCACCCAGATCGACCGGAACACCGCGATCATGATGAGGAACGCCAGGCCCACGACCACCGCGATGTACGGGATCAGTGCCTTGTCGAGCTTGGCCGACAGATCGGACATGATCGCGGTCTGGCCGCCGACGTGGATCTCCGCGTGCTGTTCGCGCAGCTGGGGGCTGAGCGCGCGGACCGATTCCATCAGGTCGTGGGTCTGTGGCGCGCTCGGCTTGCTGTTCGGGGTCACCACGATGAGGGCGGTGTCCGCACCGGCGTTCGGATTCTGCTTGTCGGTGCCGTTGCCCATCCAGGCCAGCGACTCGGGCTGGTACACGTCCTTCATGGTCTTGATCCGGGCGACCGCGGCATCGGCGGCCGGAGCCAGGTCCGCGGCGTCGTCGGCGTGGACGACCACGTAGAGCTCGCCGTTGATTCCTTCGCCGAAGCCCTTGGCGACCAGGGATTGCGCGGCGGCCTCCTCATCGGAGTTCATGTCCATGCCGAGCTGCATGCCCTTGACGGGGATGGCAGCGGCGATCAGGATCGCCAGGCCGACGACGATGAACGGGATCGGCTTGGCGACGACGGCGCGGCCGAACTTCACCCCGAGGGTATCGGCGGTGTCGGACTCCTCGGCGTGCTTGATCCACGGGATCTTCGGCAGGAAGGCGAAGCGTCCGACGGCGCCGAGCAGCGCCGGGATCAGGGTGAGGGCGGCGATCACCGCGACCAGGACGGCCAGACCGGCGCCCAGGCCCATCTGGGTGATCAGCGGAATGCCGATCACCATCAGCGCGACCACCGCGATGATGACGGTGAGGCCGGCGAAGACCACGGCGGTGCCCGCCGTGCCGACGGCCCGGCCCGCGGCGTCGGCGGGTGAGCCGCCGCGTTTGAGCTCGGTGCGGTACCGGGTCACGATGAACAGGGCGTAGTCGATCGACACGGCGATACCGAGCATCATGACGATGCCGGTCGCGGTCTGGTTGACGCTCATGAACGTCGCGCTGACCATGAGCAGCATCATCGTCAGGCCGACGCCCACGATGCCGGTGATGAGCGGGATGAAGGCCGCGATCAGGGCGCCGAACGCCACGATCATGACGACGAAGGCCACGGCGAAGCCGAGAACCTCGGCCATGCTCTGTTCCCGCGCCTGCATCAGACTGCCGGTCGCCTCCACCTGGAGGCCGCCGGTGCGGTTGTCCTCCAGGATCTTGACCAGTTTCTCCTTGTCGGCGGCCTTGACGTCCATGAGGTCGACGTCCTGGCTGACCGTGATCAGGCCGATCTTGCCGTCCTTGGACAGCACCTTCTCGGCGATCGCCGGATCGGCCTTGGCCGCGGTCACCGGGTCGGTGATGGTCTGCGGATCGGTCACGCTGGGCAGCTTCGCGAGTTCACCGGTCAGCTTGTTGATCTGCCCGGTGTGGGCGGCCAGGCCGTTCTCCGCGCCGACGACGACGATGGTGCGCGACTTGGTCTGCTGTTCGGAGAGTGCCGGGAAGTTCTTCTGCAACTGCTCCATCGCGATGCCGCCGTCGGTGCCGGGCAGCTCGAAGTCCTTGGCGAACTTGGGATGCAGAGTGAGGACGAGGGTGCTCAAGATCGCCACGACCGCGACCCACGCGGCGAGTACCCACCACTTGTGACGGAAGGAGAACCGGCCGAGCCGGAAGAGAACTGAGGACATGCCAACAAGTGTTACTGAGTAATACTTCCGTCGGCAACGTGATTTCAGCGTGAAGCCGCGCACACCTCGGCGAGGAAGTGACGGATCAGATCGTGGTCCTTGCGTCCGGGCGACGACTCGACGCCGGAGGAGACGTCGACGCCCCACGGCCGCGCCTGCGTGATCGCGGCGGCGACGTTGTCCGGGCGCAGTCCGCCGGCCAGAATCCACAGTCCGTCGGGGCCGTTCTCGGCGAGCGCGCTCAGGTCCCACTGTTCACCGGACCCGGGGCGTGGGGCGTCGAGCAGCAGCGTCTCCTCGCCGTACGCGCCGACGTGCAGGTCGGGGTCGTGGGCGAGGGAGGTGGCGCGCCAGACGCGGCCGAAGAGCGCGGTGGCGGCGGCGAAGTCGTCGCGCGTGTAGGTGCCGTGCAGCTGGAGGATGCTCACGCCGAGGTCGGTGGCGAGTTCGGCCGCGTCGGTGGCGGGCATGTCGTTCACGACCAGGACGGTGTCGACCCGGCCGTCGGCGGCGGCCACGATCCGTCGTGCCAGCTCCGGCGCGATGGCCCGGGGGCTGGTGCGGTTGATCACCACGCCGATCGCGGCGGCGCCCGCGGCGACGGCCACGTCGACGTCGTCGATCGCGGTCAGGCCGCATACCTTGGCGTACATGCCGCCCACTTTACGGCCGCGCGACGCCGGGTTCCGGCGACGGCGGTGCGATCAGGGCGGCGGCGATCGCGGTGGTGAACGGCACCGACAGGGCCAGCGCGATACCGCCGACAAAGGTGCGGGCCAGCTCGATCGCCACCTCTTCGCCGGTCAGGAGCGACGAGAACGGCTGCCCGGCCACCGAGAACAGGAGCAGCAGCGGCAGCGCACTGCCCGCGTACGCGAAGACGAGCGTGTAGACGGTGCTGGCGATGTGGTCGCGGCCGACGCGCATGGCACCGCGGAACGCGCCCAGCCGGGACTGGCCGGGCACGGCGGCCAGCTCGAAGGTGGTCGACGCCTGGGTGATCGTGACGTCGTTCAGCACGCCGAGCGTGCCGATCACGAAGCCGGCCAGGAGCAGCCCGGACAGCGAGAGGGAGCCCTGATACAGCTGCAGGGTCCGGGTGGACTCGCCGGACAGGCCGGTCAGGGACAGTGAGCTGACGGCCGCCTGGCTGAGCCCGGCCGCCAGGACGAGCGAGACCATGGTGCCCAACAGCGCGGAGCTGGTCCGCATGTTGACCCCGTGCGCCAGATAGAGGACGGGGAACAGGATGGCGGCCGACGAGACGAGCGCCACGCCCACCACCGAGTGCCCGTCGAGGATCGACGGCAGCGTGAAGTAGCCGAGCACGCCGAACGCGAAGACCAGTCCGATCACCGCCCGCAGTCCGCGCCAGGTCGCGACGGCCACCACCGCCACCACGAAGGCGAGCGCCCACCAGATCAGCGGAGTGCCGCGCTGATAGTCGTAGAAGGCGTAGCGGAGCGTGCCCGACGGATCGGTGATGACGGAGAGCCGCAGATGGTCGTCGAGGTGCAGGTCGGGCTGTCCGGCCATCGGCGCGTTCGGGTCCAGTCCCTTGGTGGAGGGCTGGCCGGGGACGTCGTCGGTCTGGGTGCGGTTGGTGGCGATGGACAGCACCACGTACTGCCCCTGCTGCGCCCCCGAGGTGAGCCGGGTGACCGAGGCGATGCAGGGCCCGCCGGTCGCCGCGATCGCCGGATACGCGGTGGTCGCGGTGCCCGGGGTCAGCGTTCCGCAGTCGGCGCGCGACTGCGAGATCACCGTGGCGTCGACCGTCCGGATCGGCCCGCCGTCGGCCGCCTGGAACGGGATCGGCAGCGGTCGTTCGGCGTGGCTCGGCCAGAGCAGGATCGCGCCGATCACCGTCGCCAGCGCGGCCAGGACCAGCAGACCGACGACGGCCGGCCGGGAGTAGCGGGCGAGGTTCTCCACCGGTCCCGTCGCGTGGACGTGGCCGGCGTGCGTGTGGCCACCGGGCGCCGGGCCCGGCGATGCGCCGGGCGGCGGGCCGCTCGCGGCCGGTGAGTCCGCGGGCTCGGGGAGACGGTGGCTCACACGCTCGACGGTAGCCGATCAGCCGAACGTGACGGTCGCCTGCTTGTCGTTCATCACCACGACCGGGGTGATCGGGGAGAAGCCGGCCTCGCGGATCTTGTCCAGGTCCACCTCGAGCAACGGCTGCCCGGCGCTCACGGTGTCGCCGGCCTTGACGAGCGGCGAGAAGCCGTCGCCCTTCATCTTGACGGTGTCCAGGCCGACGTGGATCAGGATCTCGGTGCCGTCGGCCAGCCTCAGCCCGAGCGCGTGACCGGTCGGGAACACGGTCACCACGGTGGCGTCGGCGGGGGCGACGACGAGACCGGCGGCCGGGTCGACGGCCAGGCCGGGGCCCATCATGCCGCTGGCGAAGACCTTGTCGGGGACCGCGTCGAGCGCGAGGACCTCGCCCGGGATCGGCTGCTGCAGGACGACGGTCTTGCCGGTGGCGGGCTCGTCGGCGTCGTCCTCGGGCGTGTCGTCCTCGGGGGCCGGCTTGTCGAGCACCGCGGTGGTCACCGGTGCGGCGGCGCGGCCCGCGATGAGGTCTTCCATCGCGTCCTTCACGAACTGGACGCGCGTCCCGTAGATCACCTGGATCGAGTGCCCGCCGGGCTTCATGGTGCCGGCGGCGCCCGCCTTCTTGAGCGCGGCCTCGTCGACCACCGAGGTGTCGGCGAGTTCCATGCGAAGCCGGGTGGCGCAGTTGTCGAGGCTGGTGATGTTCGCGGCGCCGCCCAGGGCGTCGATGAAGCGGGCGGCGGTGCCGAGGAACGGGCTGTCGCCGCCGTTGTCGAGTTCTTCCTCGACGAAGTCGGCGTCGTCCTCGCGGCCCGGCGTCTTGAGGTTGAACTTCAGGATCACCCAGCGGAACACCACGAAGTAGATGACGAACCAGCAGACGCCCATCACCAGGATGATCCACGGGTTCTCGGCCAGCGGGTTGGTCCAGTTCAGCACCAGGTCGACGAAGCCGCCGGAGAAACCGAAGCCCATGCGGACCGGCAGCAGCTGGCTGATCGCCATCGAGATGCCCATGAACAGCGCGTGCAGCACGTACAGGAACGGTGCCAGGAACATGAATGAGAACTCGAGCGGCTCGGTGACGCCGACGAAGAACGACGCGACCGCGCCGGACAGCAGGATGCCGTAGGCCACCTTCTTCTGGGTGGGCTTGGCCGTGGTGTACATGGCCAGGGCGGCGCCGGGCAGGCCGAACATCATGATCGGGAAGAAGCCGGTCATGTACTGGCCGGTGACGCCGAAGACGCCCGGGCCGTCGCTGCCCTGGAGGAAGTTGCCGAGGTCGTTGATGCCGGCGACGTCGAACCAGAACACCGAGTTCAGCGCGTGGTGCAGGCCGAACGGGATCAGCAGGCGGTTGAAGAAGCCGTACAGGCCGGTGCCGAGGGCGCCGAGGTCGACGATCCACTCGCCGAAGTTGACCAGGCCGGTGTAGATCAGCGGCCAGAGGAACAGCAGGATCAGGGCGACGATCAGGGAGACGCCCGCGGTCACGATCGCGACGCTGCGGCGGCCGGAGAAGAACGACAGCGCGTCGGGCAGCTGGACGTCCTTGAAGCGGTTGTAGCAGAGCGCGCCGATGATGCCGCACAGGATGCCGATGAACGCGTTCTGGAAGGCGCCGGGCGCGAACGCGGCGTTGACGTCCGGTGATTGCAGAACGAAGTGCCCGTTCTGTTCGGCGATCTGCTGGCCGGCCGTGACGGCCGTCCCGTCGGCGACCGGCGTCGAGGTGAAGCCCTTGCCCAGGAGGTTCATCACCGAGCTCGGCGCGAGCAGACTGGTGATCACCAGCCAGGACACCAGGCCGGCCAGGGCCGACGTGCCGTCGGACTTCTCGGCCATACCGATCGCGACACCGACGGCGAAGAGTAGGGCGAGGTTGCCGACGACGGCGAGACCGGCGGTGGTGAGGAAGGCCTCGACCACGTTCGGGCCGGCCGCGCCCTTGATCCAGTTGCCGATACCGACCAGGATCGCGGCGACCGGCAGCACAGCCACCGGCAGCATGATTGATTTGCCGAGGTTCTGAAGGAACTTCATCATTTGTCGGGTGACCGCCTGCTCTGGGTGGACATATGCGACGCACACGCTATCTGGTGCGAGTGCCCGCTGAGGCCCGATTCCTCAGGTTGGTATCAGGATGAGTGCCCGGCCGTCCGGCCGCGCGGTGACCCGGACTCCGAGATAGTCGTCGATGTGCCGCTCGGCGGGCAGATCCGTCGCGTGCGGGCCGACCGCGACCACCGGCATTCCGGCGGCATGAGCGGCGGCGATGCCGGCGGGGGAGTCCTCGAAGACCAGGCAGTCGGCCGGGTCGACGTGCAACGCGGCCGCGGCGGCGAGGAAGCCTTCGGGGTCGGGCTTGCTGCGGGTCACCTTCTCCGCGGTGATCGAGAGCTCCGGCAGCGCCATCCCGGCCGCACCCATCCGGGCGGTGGCCAGCCCGGTGTCGGCCGAGGTGACCAGCGTGTGCCGGACGTCGTGCAGGGCGGCGAGGAATTCCGGGGCGCCGGGTATCGCGACCACCCCGTCGAGGTCGGTGGTCTCGACCTTCAGCAGGGCGTCGTTCTCGGCGACGTTGACCTCGCGCGGCCGGTCGGGAAGCAGTTCCGCCATGGTCTCGTGACCCTGCCGCCCGTGGCAGACGGCCAGGACGGCCGCCGGGTCCAGGCCGTGCTCGTGTGCCCAGGCGGTCCAGACACGTTCGACGACGGCGGTGGAGTCCACCAGGGTGCCGTCCATGTCGAGGAGGACCGCGCCGACGTCGAACGTGTCTGTCATGGTGCCGAGCCTACGGCGACGCGGTGCCGCCCGCGACGATGTTCACGGTGACCGGACCGGCGCCGTCGGCCTTGATCGAGACGGTCGGGCCGTCCGTCGGGCCGACCACCGAACCGCCGTCGACGGTGATGGCCGGGTGCCCGCGGTAGTGCAGCGCGGGCACCGCGATGACCGTCGGCGCACTGATCGCGCGGTTCGGCCGATAGGTGTAGCGGAAGGCGCCGGTGTTCTCGTCGTACGACATCGACAGCGGCGCGCCCGCGGTGGCCTGCGGGTACGTGCGCACCAGGTGTTTGGCCACGTCGGCGCCGAATCGCTGACCGGAGCTCAGGTGCCAGTAGATCCAGCCGGCCATCCGCTCATCGGCGCGGGTGACGGTGTTGCCGATGACCGTCGGGTCGATGTCACCGAACTCGGTGACCACCACCGGCCGGCGGGTGCGGGCCTTGACCAGGTCGATGTTGCTCCAGGTGTGGTCGTGCTGGAGCGGGCACAGGCTGCGCAGCTGCTCGGGCAGGCCGAGGTAGATGCCCAGCTGCGACGGGATGCAGTAGTCGTGCGGGGAGATCACGACATTGGGCGAGGCGATCTTGCTCAGGCCCAGGTAGCTCGGCATCAGCTGGTTCCAGGTGACGTTCGGCTCCCACCAGACCGGAACCGCGGGATTGGCGGCCTGGATCCGGGTGGTCAGCTTGTTCATCACCGACTGGTACTGCTGGTCGAACAGCGGGCAGCCGACCGGGAAACAGGTCAGTGCCGCGGTGCCGGGCCACGGCTCGTTGAACAGTTCGATGCCGGCGACGCCCGGCTTGCCCTTGACCGCGTCGGCGACGGCGGCGAGCGCGGTGCCGAGGTAGTCGATCACGCCGTTCTTGTTGCTCCAGACCTCGTCCCAGCCCTGATTCATGCTCGGCATCAGGTAGTAGAGCGGGAACCCGGGGTTGGGTTCCCAGCCGGCCGGGCGCGCGGTGAGGGACCAGGCCGGGAAGCCGTTGCCGCCCCAGATCGACGACAGGCCGTCCTGGTGGTTGTCGATGAGGGTGTAGATCCCCTTCGCCGCGAGCAGGTCGACCACCGCGACGATGCGATCGATGAAGGCGTGGTCGATCCGGCCGCGTTCGGGCATCAGGCCGTCGAACGAGACACCGAGGCGGACCACGTTGAGGCCCTGGTCGGCGAGGTACTGGGCGTCGTTCTCGGTGAGCGTGAAGCCGTCGTTCAGCTGGACGTACGGCGGTTCCTTGTCGACGTTGTTGACGCCGTGCAGGAGCACGGTGCGGCCCTGTGCGTCGACGATGGCACCGCCGCGCGCGGTGAGCTGGCTCAGCGGGGTAGCGGCCCGCGCGGGTGGCGCCGCGAGCAGAACGGGGAGGACGAGCAGGGCTGCCAGGACGAGGGCGAGCCGCCGGAGGACGGTGGTCATGGTCGATCTTTCTCCAGTCGTGTCACCTGAATTGGGGACTATGCGAGAAGTCTCGCGTTACTGAAGAGTCGGGTGTTACTTGTGTGGTCGAGTCGATGCGTCACGGTGACCGATTTGAGATGAGATGACGGAATCCTGGCAGATCGAGAATCGTAGAAGGGCGCGCCGATGACGCCGATCGCACAGTTGGCGATCATCCAGGTGGGGATTCCGCTGCTGCTGATCCTGCTCAACGCGGTGGTGCCGGCGTCGTCGTGGTGGGCGCTCGGCCTGCGCGCACTGCTGCTGGCCACCGGGCTGGCCTGGCTGATCCTCGGCGGCACGTGGCTGTATCCGCCGTGGTGGACGCCGTTCGTGCTGGTCGTTCTGGCGCTCGCGAGCTTCGTCCGGCCGGTGCTGCGGCTGTCGCGCCGGGGGACCACCCGGCGGCGCGGCTGGCGGTGGTCGGAGACGACGATCGTGGCGCTGCTCGTGGTGGCGGTCGTCGCACTGCTGGTGGTGCCCGCCGCGGCGGGTCGTTCCCAGCCGCCGGGGGCGGTCGACATCGCCGAACCGCTCGACCCGGGTGCGTACTACGTCACCAGTGGTGGGTCCCGCTCCGCCGTGAACCGGCACCTGCTGACATCCGATTCGGATCAGTGGCGTGGGCAGCGCCGCGGCGTCGATCTGGTCAAGGTCGACGGCCTGGGGCGTCGTGCGCATGGGATCGCGCCGGCCGATCCGGCCGCGTACTACATCTACGGTGCGCCGGTGATCTCCCCGTGCGTCGGGACGGTCGCCGAGACGCGCGCCGACCTGCCGGACCATCGGGTTCCGGACACCGACAGCGACAACCCGGCCGGAAACTATGTGCTCGTCTCCTGCGGCGACTACGAGGTGCTCCTCGCGCATCTGCAGCACGAGAGCGTCGTGGTGCGGGCCGGTGACCACGTCGAGATCGGCGTTCCGCTCGGCAAGGTCGGGAACAGCGGCGACGCGGCGGAACCGCACCTGCACGTCCATGCGCAGCGGCGGTCGCCGGATCCGGCGAAGCCCTTCGCCGGAGACCCGCTGTGGCTCACCATCGACGGACACTTCCCGGTGCGGAATCGGCTCCTCCGGCTGTAGTCAGCGTGCGATGCGTTCGCACAGGGCGTCGAGGTGGGTTCGGCTGAGCCGACGTGCCGCGTCGCCGTCGTGGGCGGCGATCGCCTCGGTGAGCTGCTCGTGTGCGCCGCGGTCGGCGTCGTCATCCATGCCGGCGCCGAGGGCGAGCATGTCGATCATCGCCTGCCGGAGCCGGGGAACGAAAGAGTCGAAGAGCTCGAGCAGTACGGGATTGTCTGCGGCCTCGACGACGGCGCGGTGGTAGCGCATGTCCGCGTCGACGTAGTCGGCGGCGGATTCCCGGTGGCGCTCGCGGTCGGCGAGGGTGCGCCGGATGGCGCGCAACGCCTGCGGTGAGCGACGCTGTGCGGCCAGGTAGGCGGCCTCGGCTTCGATGGCCGTGCGAGCCTCGATCACCGCGGCGATCTCGGCCCGCTGCAACACGGTGTTCCAGTCCTCGGCAGCGTCGAGCGCCGTGACGAACACTCCGGCTCCCTGTCTCGTTTGCAGGACGCCCTTGCCTGCGAGCTGCCGGATGGCCTCCCGGACCGTGGAACGACCGACCCCGAGCTGCGGCCCGAGGGTCGTTTCACCGGGGATCTTGGCTCCGAGCGGCCACTCCCCGGCGCGGATCCGGTCCAGCAGCAGCTCGGCCGCCTGATTCGCGAGTGGAGTTCTTTTGACCTGGCTCACCGTAACCTCAATTGTCTACTTGTCTGAGGAGTTGTGTAGAGTCCGTCTCGTCCCTGGCAGGGGAGATCGAGAGGAACATCATGGATTCGACCGTAGCGCCCGAACGGCGCCGCGCACAGTTGTGGGTGCTGACTGCGACGCACGCCGCCAACGACTTCTACACCGGGGCGGTGGCCGCGCTCCTTCCGTTCTTCGTGCTGCACGCGCACTACTCGTATGCGGCGGTCGCGGGCATCACACTGGCGGCGACCGCCTTGTCGAGCATCGCGCAACCGGGCTTCGGTTATCTGAGTGACCGGTACGGGCTCGGCTGGATCAGCCTCGCCGGACTGCTGGCCGCGGGCGCCGGTGTCGCGCTGAGCGGGTTCTTCTCATCGTCGTACATCGTGGTGTGGGCACTCATCGCGATGTCGGGAATCGGGGTGGCCGCCTATCATCCGGCCGCGACCATGCAGGCCCGTGAGGCCGGCGGCGGCACGACGGCCGCGATGAGTCTGTTCTCCGTCGGCGGCAACGCCGGGGTGGCACTCGCGCCCGCCGCGGCGGTCGCCGTGGTCGGTGCGTTCGGGCTGCGGGGGACCGGGCTGTTGATCGTGCCGGCAGTCGTGCTCGCGCTGGCGTATTTCGTCGTCGCGCGGCATCAGCTGTTCCGGCGGGTGAGACCCCGGGATGTCGCGGTCGCCGCGCACACCGATCTGCGCGACGACTGGCGGGCCTTCGGCTGGCTCACCGCGGTGCTCGCCACCTGGTCTGTCGCCTACGTGGGCACCTCGACCTTCGTCGTGCTGTACTGCGTCGCGCGCTTTCACTCCACGCCCGACTACGCGTCGATCGCCCTGACGGTGTTCCCCGCCGCCGGCGCGGTCGGCACGCTGGCGGGCGGGTGGCTCTCGGACCGGGTGGGCCGGCTGCCGGTCTTGCGCTGCGGCTACCTGGCCGGGGTCGGCGGTATCGTCGCGATCGTTCTCGCGCCGTCCCCGCTGGTCGTCTTCGTGGCGACCGGCGCGCTCGGGCTGGCGCTGTTCGCGCCGTTCGCCGGGCAGATCACCCTCGCGCATTCGTATCTGCCGAACCGGATCGGCGTGGCCAGCGGGGTCACGCTCGGGCTCACCCTGTCGCTGGGCGGTGTGGTCAGCCCGTTGCTGGGCATGATCGCCGACGGTGTGGGCGTGCGCTGGGTCTTCGTCATTCTCGCGGCGCTGCTCGCGGTCGGGTTCGGCACCTCGTTCGTGCTGGCCGAACGGGCGCCCGCGCAGATCGAGGTCGTCGACGTCCCCGGCGACGCCGAGGCGGCGCCGGCTACTTCCGTGACGTAGCGGCGATCGCGGTCAAGCCGCCGATCATCGTGACGTTCTTCAGGAACTGCACCTGCTGCTGTCCGCGGACCGCGGGGTCGTCGGAGGTCCAGAAGGCGTGACCGGCGAGGGTGGTCGGGACCAGCGAGGCGATGAGGCCGAGCGCCGCGGCGCGCGGCAGGACCCCGGCGGCGAGCAGGGCGCCGCCGACGGCCTGCGCGGCACCGTTGGCGCGCACGACCATCTCGTCGTCGACGGGGATCGGCACCACCTTGCGCAGCGGATCGAGCACCGGCTTGGCCATGTCGACGCGCGGGCCGGGTGCGGTGGCGGCGGCGTAGCCGAGCTTGACGAAGGGCAGTCCGGTCAGGGCGCGGCCGGCGATGTCGAACAGGCTCATGGTTCTCCTCGGTTCTCGATGTCGTTTCGAGGGTACCGAACACCCCGCCTATCCGGACTTCGGTCCGCTATAGCTGGAGTCGCCCGGGTTCAGGTGAGCAGTCGAGTGCGGAGCGCGGTGATGGTCGGCTGATCGATCCGCAGGCCGTGGCGGACATAGCGATCCATCGATCCGTAGAGCCGCTTGACCTGGTCGAACGCCGCGTTCAGCCACGACAGCTCCACGGCGTCGTCGCGACCGAGGTAGGTGTTCGACTTCAGGAAGTCCGCGTCGATGGTGGCCCGCGGGACGCCGAGGATGCTCAGCAGGATCGCCGCGCCCCAGCCGGTGCGATCCTTGCCCGCGCTGCAGTGGAAGACGGTGCCGCCGTCGGTGTTGCGGGCGATCGCCACCAGCAGGTCGTGGAAGGCGACATCGGATCCGTGATAGCTGACCATGAACGGATAGCCGAGGCTCTGGCCGACGTTCGACGACCCCGTCGTGTAGTAGTCGATCAGCCCGCGGCCGAGCGTGAGCGGGACCGGCTCGTGGAACCAGATCCCGTTGGTGAAGCTCACCACGTCGGCGACCTGGTAGCGCACCCCCGGAGGCAACTGATCGGGTTCGTCCTTGCGTTCCTGGACATTGCGGAGGTCGACGGCGAGCGTGATCGAGGCGTCGGTGATCTTCTGCTTATCGGACGGTGTGAGATCGCTCAGCTTGTTCGACCGGAACACCAGGCCCTCGCGGACGGTCCTGCCGTCGGAGGTCTGATAGCCGCCGAGGTCGCGGAAGTTCGACGCCCCCTCGAGTCGGGGCGCGGCGTGTACTTCCGCGGGAGCGAGGATGGACACGCCGAGGAGGAGGCCGACGGCGGCGAGGACGGCGGCGAATCGTGCACGCATCGCGGATTCCTTTGCGGATCGTCTGTCCCCTGAGCGAGGGACAATTGTCCGCTCAGACTACAAAGCGGGCCCGGCGCGCGCGAGAGTTCAGCCGTTCGACGACCGGTCTTCCGGGATCGGTGTTGTCGATGACGATGGACGCGCGTGACCTCGGCTGCCGTTCGGCGAGGTAGATACGACATGCGGCCATGTAGCGCGACTCGAACGCGATGCGTGCGGCGGCCTCGCCACCGAGGGCATCGGCGTCGCGCGTCACTCCGCGGGCGATCGCGGCGGATTCGTCGCTGTGGAGATAGATCACGTCGTCCCACAGACCGTCGAGTTCTGGACGCTGGATGAACGTCGCATCGAAGATGACGATCGAGTTCGCCGCCGCGACGGCTGTGGCGCCGGTGATCACCTCGTCCGACGCCAGGTCATGAACCTTGGTCGCGTACCGTCGCGATCCATCCGGACCGAGGGGCCGCAAGACCTCGGACGCCAGGGAGTCGAAGTCGTACGCGTCGTCGTAGTACCCGCGCGCCGACGATCGTCCCTGCCGGTAGCGCCGCGCACGCGCGTGATGGAATCCGTCCGAGTCGATGAAGACGACCGGGCGGCCGGAACCCTGGATCACCGCGGTGAGCGTGCGGGCGAACGTCGACTTCCCGGCACCGCACACCCCGTCGACGCCGACGCGCCAGGGACGGCCGGGGTCGGCGGCGATCAATTCTGCGGAAATCCGCTCGATGATCCGGACGGATGGAGTCTGCATGGCGCTATTCTGCCTGGGCGGCGGTGTGGACGAGCGGTCTCGTCGGCCACCCCCGAATATCAGGTGACGACGGGAATGGTCCCTCGTGAGCCGATATTCGGGGGTGGCCGACGTGGTCGGTCGCCCGAACCCGAGTGGGCCCGCCGCCCCACGACTGCTCGTAGGGTGGGCGTGTGCGGATTCCCGACGGTCTCGAAGCCCAGCGGCGGCTGGGGCCGGACTGGGTGTCGTGGCTGGACCGACTCCCCAGACTGTGCGACGAGCTGCTGGCCGAATGGCGCTTGACCCTGGACGGCGACGCCCTGCACTGCTTCGCGTCGGTCGTGATCCCGGTCCGCGCGGACGACGACACCGAGGCCGTCCTCAAGGTCGGCTTCGACGGTGCCGAGGAGTCCGCGCAGGAGCATCTGGCGCTGCAGATATGGGCCGGTGACGGTGCCGTCCGGATGTACCGCGCCGATCCGGCCCGGCGCGCCATGCTGCTCGAGCGGCTCGGCCACGAGGATCTGTCCGGCGAATGGGACTTGCAGGCATGCGAGATCGTCGCGTCGTTCTATCCGCGACTGCACCGCCCGGCCCCGCGCCGATTCCCCGCGCTGCCTGACCTGCTGGCGCGGTGGCTCGACGCGATGGACGCCGGCGCGCACGAATTGCCGGTGCCGCGCCGGCTGATCGACCGCGCACTCGTACGCGGACGGGAGTTCGTGGCCGATCCGGATTCGGCCGGGACGATCGTGCACGGCGATCTGCACTACGGGAACGTCCTTGCCGCTCAGCGGGAGCCGTGGCTGGTGATCGACCCGCAGCCTCTCTCCGGCGACCCGCACTACGAGGTGGCGCCGCTGCTCTGGAACCGCTGGGCCGAGATGGACGGCTACCTGCGCGAATCGATCCGGCGGCGTTTCTTCGCGGTCGTGGAAGCGGCCGGGTTCGACGACGAGCGTGCCCGCGACTGGGTGATCGTCCGCATGATGCTGAACGCGCACTGGGCTGTCGACGATGCGCGACGTGTGAATCGCCAGCTGGACGACGCCGAGCGTGAGTGGATCACGCGGTGCATCAGCGTGGCCAAGGCGGTGCAGTAGTGCCCCCGGTCGGGCTCGAACCGACACTCGGCGGATTTTAAGAACTTACGGCGGGCTTTTCCTGGGGTTTCGCCGACCTGCGCCGACGACTCGAATCGGCTTGAAAATACCCGACCCCGAACGCAGCGCCCCGGCTGCCGTCACCATCGGCCCCGCCGTGCCCGGCCAAGTGGCGGCCATTGTGCGGACTTGAATTCTCGGTCCCGTCCTCGAAGCCGGAGACGCCCGTCAGCACCGTCTCCGATGGAGCTAGGCGGCAGGAACCGCGCCCCGAACGCCGGGACCGTACCCGAGCGCCGAAGCCGATAGGCCTCAAGGGCTGGCTGGATACGCAGACGTTGAAGGTCAAGCAGGGGCGGATGAAGCAGCGCACGGTGGGCGACTACGAACGCCTGTTGAAGCACGACGTGCTACCGACGTTTGGCGGCATGGCCGTCGCCGCGATCACGCCCCGGCTATGCGAGGAATTCCTGACTAACCTGGTCGCCCGACCCTCGCGCCAGAACTGCGGCGAGCAGCTGAGCCCGGCGTCGGTGAAGCACGTTTGGACCGTGTTGCGTCGAGTGCTGAAGTGCGCGGTGCAGCATGGCGCGCTCGACGCCAACCCGTGTGACCGCGTGGACTTCCAGACCAACCGCGCGACCGGCGACCGCGAGAGTTTCGAGCACCACCCGCTGACCGCTGCGCAAGTCGGCGCGCTGTCCGCTGCTGTCGCTGGCGAGGTTGGCGACCTGCCCGCCTACCCGATCTATGCGCTGATGGTGGAGTTCTTGGCCTATAGCGGCCTGCGCGCTGCCGAGAACACAGGGCTGGAGGTTGGCGACCTAGAGTTCACCACCGGCCCCGGCCAGACGCGCTGCACCGTCCACGTCACGCGCACCAAGGAGCGGCGTAACAAGGAATGGCAGGTCGGCACCACGAAGTCCAAGAAGTCGCGGCGCTCGGTACCGTTGCCGCCCTGGCTTGCGGCGAAGCTCTGGACGTACCTCGCTGAGGTCCACCCGAACGCCGCCGACTTGACCGCTCCACTGTGGCCGAGCCGCAAGAATGGCGGTGGCTTCCGCGCCAAGGGCGCGCGGTACGCCGTGCCGCACGACTGGACGCAGCCCCTGGCGATGGGGACGTTCTACGACACGATCATGAAGCCTGCGCTGGTTGCTGTCGGCCTACCCGCGAGCGCCCCGGCTACCCGCCATCGGCCCGCTCAGCGCGGCGTCCGGCTCCATGACCTGCGGCACACGTTCGCCACAATGCAGCTATCGGCAGGTATGCACTTCATGCAAGTCTCAAAGTGGTTGGGGCACAGCACCTTTACCCTCACGCTCGACACATACGGCGATTGGGTACCGACCGAAGACGGCGGCGCGCTCAACAACCTGCCAGCACCGACGTACGCCGCGACTGCCGACGTCCAGCCGGCCAACGTGACACCGCTATTCGGCGGGTGATGAGACAGCACAGGAGTTGCCGACATGCTCACCAACCATCGCGGCAAGCTGGTCAACGCTATTCCTGATCTTCGCCGACCAGTCAAAGATCGCCCTGCTCGCTTCACTCACCTCGCCGAGGTGCACTTCTCCGTTGGCGTCGACAGCGACCTCTGGAGGTTCTGCGACGGCGGCATGCCAATTCAGGAGCATGTGGGCGACCCCTTTCTGGCACGTGTAGGCGAGGTCAGAGCACAGAGTCGAGATTTCCCGCGTTGAGACGAGTCGTAGGCGAGCGGCACTCGCATGGACCTCCGCCGCGCGCTGCGTCAGTCCCGACACCATGTCAGCACTCAGTGGGCGAGAGGTGGTCACTATGCTGATGGTCTGGGAAATCTCCGTGGCAGCACTAATGGCAACAACTGCGTCATTGATAGTCGCGTCTCTATGCGCCTGGTCAATTTGGTCTTTTCGAGACTTTTCAAGCGCGCGCCAGTTCTGCTGGATCTGCCACCAAACACCACCGAGCGCAATGACGGCAACAAGGACGGAACTCAAGAATGGTAGCCACAGTTGCCACATCGGCGTAGCCACCTGATTGACCAGTTCGATCTTCTGCACGTCTGCCAGGGTCATGCCGCACATGGTGCCACGGACGAATGACAAAGCGGACGACCGCCCGCCCTGGCTATAGGCCGTTGAGCGCCGCGCAGTCAGTCGGCCAGGGGCAGGCCGTCCAGCAGTGCGCCGGGCGTGGTGCGTAAGCCAGCAGCGATCTTGACGACGCTCTCGACTCGACTGCTGCGCTGGCCGCGCTCGACCCGGCCGAGTTGGGTCCAGTGAATCCCGATGTGCTCGGCGGCTTGCTCCTGGCTCCAGCCGAGTTCTTCGCGCCGTGCGCGGACGCGCTCGCCAAGCTCCGCCACGAGGGCGTTGAGCGGCGGCTTCACGGGACCAGGCACGGCTACCTAGCTCATACGGCCTAGCCGTATCGGGCCAGAGCCAAGGAGTCATGTCAGCAGGTGCTAGATTCGCGGAAGACCTACGAACTACGCGGATGGGGCGGAACAGATGAAGCGAACCTTGGCGGTCGGCGTCAGTGCGATGGCAGCCGTGGCGGTGCTCGCGGGCTGTGGCAGCAGCGATGGCGGCGAGACGAAACCGAAGTTCCCGCTGTCGGGCCTACAGGACTACGAGAATCCCGATCAGATCGCTGCCGATCTTAAGGAGGGTGGTCTGCCCTGCGGCCGTTTCGAGCAGAGTTCTGGCAGCCGGTACGCCGCCGGGTCTGCAGACGGCGGTGTCAACTCGTGGAAGCAACGTTGTCCTTCAGTAGGCGTTCGAAGACTTCCCGTGGAGTGTAGAAGCCCAGGCACTGCCGTGGCCGCTCGTTGAGCTCGCGGGCGATCGCTTCGAGGTACAG
>NZ_JBPSDN010000001.1:44875-237292 GCF_052036135.1 Gordonia marina | reverse complement strand
CTGTACCTCGAAGCGATCGCCCGCGAGCTCAACGAGCGGCCACGGCAGTGCCTGGGCTTCTACACTCCACGGGAAGTCTTCGAACGCCTACTGAAGGACAACGTTGCTTCCACGAGTTGACACCGCCGGGTCCTGCGGTGCGATGATGAGAGTTCCTACACAACCATCACACACACAGGGCCCATGACCGAGACTACTTCCTACGTCGCTGACACGATCTGCTGAACTATCGAACTCGGGGTGACGATCAGCAATGCCGCGGTCGACCCGCAGGACCGCACCCACTTGTGGTGCCAAGTCATCGGCCCCGACGCCCGCTGTCCTGGCTGCGGGACCGCCGGGGAACTGCGTGATCACGCCGACCGGGTCCTGACCGATGTACCGCTGGCCGGCTACCCGGTCCTGCTGCACGTCGCGGTCCCACGATTCGTGTGCCACACCAGCAGCTGTGACCGCACGATCTACCGCGCCGGCATCGACCGGATCGCCCGATCTCGTGAGGCCATCACCACCCGGACACGCCGGTGGATCTGCCAGCAGATCGTGGTGAACAAGATGAGCGTGTCGGCCGTCGCCGCACAGCTGGGGCTGACGTGGAAGACGGTCAACCAGATCGCACTGGATGCGGCGCGTTCGCTGGTCTACGACGGCGGTCATCTCGACGGTGTCCGGCACCTCGGTGTCGATGAGCACAAGTGGAAACACGTTCGCGGACAAGGTGATCCGAGCTACGTCACCGTCCTGATCGACCTGACCCCGGTGATCGACGACACCGGGCCCGCCAGGTTGCTGGACGTCATCGGCGGCCGGTCGAAGAAGGTCCTCAAAGAGTGGATGGCCGCCCGCAGCCAGCAGTTCCGCGACCGGGTCAGCAGCCGCCAGCGCGTCCAACAGGTGACCTGCGGGCACCGCGGCCGCAAAGGCGACCCGCTCTACAAGGTCCGCCGGATTCTGCACACCCGCACCAGCCTGCTCACCGACAAACAGAAGATCCTGCTCTTCGAGTCGCTGACCAGTCACGACGATCACGTCGCGGTCGAGATCACCCACCAGATCTACCAGCAACTCATCGACGCCTACGAGCACCCGAAACGTCGCGAGGGCAAGAAACTCATGTACAAGGTCCTGCGCCGGATCCGACAGGGTCTGCCCGCCGGCCTCACCGAACTGGCCGGGCTCGGCCGCAGTCTCTGGGCCCGGCACAAGGAGATCCTCGCCTACTTCGACACCGGTGTCTCCAACGGGCCCGTCGAAGCCATCAACGGACGCCTAGAACACCTTCGCGGGATCGCCCAGGGCTTCCGCAACCTCGATCACTACATCTTGCGGTCCCTACTACACTCCGGTCAGCTCGCCGACAGAATCAACGCACTCTGAAAGTTGAAGAGCCTTCAATCCTTGCACCCATAGCAAACGAACCCGAGCCTCTTGTTCGGCCGTCACCTTGCGCCGCTGTGGCGGGACTCCAGCTTTACGCAGAATCATTCGAATCGAGTAGTTGCTGACGCCGTAACACTCGGCAAGTTGGGCAAGGCTCGTGCCTCCTGCGACGTATGCGGCAACGATGGTCTTTCGGTCGGCGTCATCGATCCTGCCAACGAGTCGGCGGCCCGTAGGTCGGGCCGGGAACGCAACCGGTTCACGGTCCCGTAAGGCAAGGCACCTCTCAAGGAGACAAGGCGCCTCCCGCATGCCTGAGTACCGTCCCAGTGTGTGCACTCTGTCGGCGTCCACCGGCGGCTCACCCATCCGGCCGGACCCGTTCCCACGCCGCACGACCGGCGACGTCCCGCAGGTGCGCCAGGAACACGCCCTCCGGCACCAGACGACTCGCGCGCAGACCCGCGGTGACCACCGCGGGAGCGCGGACGTTCAGCGCGCGGCCGATCAGGGACGACTCCCGGACCACGCGTCGCACGCGGCGCCGTCGTGCCCGGACGAACTCTGAGCCCGCGGCGGCCGGAGAATCGCGCCGGCTCACCAGGATGGACAGCGTCACGGCGTCTTCGATCCCCTGGCAGCCGCCCTGGCCGAGGTGCGGGCGCATCGGGTGCGCGGCGTCGCCGATCAGCACCGTGGCGCCCGACCGCCACACGCCGGCGACCTTCCGGTCGCGGATGTCGCCCCGCAGGATCTCTCCCGGCGGGGTCGCGCCGACCAGCCGCGGCAGCGGATCAGGCCACGACCGCAGAAGTTCGGTCACCGCCGCCGCTTCGGCCGCAGCGATCCCGTCCACGCTGCCGCCGGGCGGCCCGGGACGGCTGAGGAACCAGTACGTACGACCCCCGCCGATCGGCAGGTGCCCCGTCTCCAGGCCGTCGCCGAGGGTCTGCCCGGCAAGGTGATCACCGAGCGGCAGATCGGCGATACCGCGGTAGGCGACGTAACCGGCGTACCGCGCCCCGAGCGGCCCGTTGAGTGCACGGGCCACCACCGAACCCACACCGTCCGCCCCGATCAGCAGGTCCGCGCCGATCTCTTCTCCGTCGTCGAGACGAACACCGGCGGTACCGGCGTCCACCCCGGCCACCCGTGCACCGAACCGGACCGTCCCCGGTGTGAGAGCACCGGTCAGCACATCGCGCAGCGCGGCCCGCTCGATCACCGCGAGCGGTTCGCCGAGCGCCCGGGTCATCCGCTCCGGCTCGGGCCGCCGCAACCAGGTGCCGTCGCGCAGCCGCATGGCGCCACCCGCGACCCGGCCACCGGCCGCGCGCACCGCATCGCCGAGCCCGATCTCGTCGAGCGCGGCGAGAGCGTTGGGCCACACCGTGATCCCCGCGCCCGGCGACGTGTCGCCGCGCTCCTCCAGCACGACGACCTCGTGCCCGGCCCGTTGCAGGCCGGCGGCCGCGGTGAGCCCGGCGATCCCGGCCCCGACGACGGTCACGCGCATCGGTTCAGCGCCCCCGGTACGACCCGTCGCGCTTCTCCAGCAGCGCCGCCACCGCCTCGTGGTGGTCCTCGGTGTGGTGCGCGATCCCCTGCATCGCCGCCGACAACTCGAGCAACTGGTCCAGGCTCTGCCGCGACGACTCGCGCAGCAGCTTCTTGGTCATCCGGACGGCGACGGGCGGGTTCACCGCCACCCGATCGGCGAGTGCCCGGGCAGCGTCGAGCAGTCGCTCCGGCTCGGTCACCTCCGAGACCATCCCCCATTCCAGCGCGGTCGCCGCGTCGATGCGGTCGCCGGTCAGGGCCATCTCCGCCGCCCGCGCCGGACCCACGATGCGCGGCAGGAACCACGCGCCGCCGTCGCCGGGAATCAGGCCGACCTTCACGAAGCTCTCCGCGAAGAAGGCGCCGGTCGAGGCGATCCGCAGGTCGCACATCAGCGCCAGATCGCAGCCGGCGCCGATGGCCGCGCCGTTCACCGCCGCGATCACCGGCACTTCGAGGGTGTACATCGCTCGCGGAATCCGCTGGATCCCCTCTCGGTAGCCGACGCGCTGGGTGTGCGACGCACCGCCGAACAGGCCCTCCCGGGATGCCATGTCTTTCACGTTGCCGCCCGCCGAGAACGCCCGGCCGGCCCCGGTCAGGATCACCACGCGCACGCTCTGGTCACGGTTCACGTCGGCGACGGCGCCGACGAGCGCATCGATCACGTCGTCGTCGGAGATCGCGTTGAGGGTGGCCGGCTGGTTCAGCGTCCAGGTGACCACGTCACCGGTCCGCTCGACGATCAGGGGTGCGTGGTTCTCGGTGCCGGTACTCATCAGATCAACTCCACAATCGTCGCGTTCGCCATGCCGCCGGCCTCGCACATCGTCTGCAAGCCGTAACGGATTCCGTTGTCCCGCATGTGATGCAGCATGCGGGTCAGCAGGATCGCGCCAGAACCACCCAGCGGGTGGCCCACCGCGATCGCCCCGCCGAGCGGGTTGAGCACGTCGTCGGGCGCACCGGTCTCGGCCTGCCACGCCAGCGGCACCGGCGCGAAGGCCTCGTTCACCTCGAAGACGCCGATGTCGCCGATCGTCAGCCCCGACCGGGTCAGCGCCTTGGCGGTCGCGGCGATCGGCGCGGTCAGCATCATCACCGGATCGTCGCCCGCCAGCACCGCGCTGTGGATGCGCGCGATCGGCGCCCAGCCGCGCGCCGCGGCGTACTCGCCGGTGGTCACCAGCACCGCGCCGGCGCCGTCGGAGATCTGCGAGGAGTTGCCCGCGGTGATCACGCCGGCGTCGTCGAAGACCGTCCGCAGACCGGACAGCTTCTCCGGAGTGGTGCCGCGGCGCAGTCCCTCGTCGCGGGAGAGTCCGGCGATCGGTGCGAGCTGCCCGTCGAACGCGCCGGCGTCGGCGGCCGCGGCGGTGCGCTCGTGCGAACGCGCCGAGTACTCGTCGACCTGCGTTCGGCTGAGCCCCCATCGGCGCGCGACCATCTCGGCGCCGATCCCCTGGTTGAACCCGTCGACGCCGTAGCGGTCGAGTACAGACGCCGGATACGGCCGGCCGTCGCCGCGCGCCGAGCCCATCGGGACACGCGACATCGACTCGACGCCGCCGGCGATCGCCACGTCGTACTGGCCGGCGATCACCCCGGCGGCGGCGAAGTGCACGGCCTGCTGTGCCGATCCGCATCGCCGGTCGACGACGGTGGCGGGTACCGACTCGGGCCAGCCCGCGGCCAGCACCCCGACGCGGCCGATACTCCCGGCCTGGTCGCCGACCTGGCTCACGCAGCCCCACACCACGTCGTCGACGGTCGACGGTTCCAGATCCGTCCGTTGCGCCAGTGCGGTGAGCACGTGCGCCGTGAGATCGCCCGGGTGTACCCCGGCCAGCGTGCCGTTCCGTTTACCGATCGGCGTCCGGACGGCGTCGACGATGACTGCATCTCTCATGGGGCCGATTGTGCCAGTCGTCACTCTCGCCCGGATCCGCGGTCGTCCACACCTGCCGGGTGCCCGTCGGCGGTCTCCGGCGCCGGGTAGGTCAGCGTGCTATCGTCATCGATCCGCAGGAACGGTGTCGGCTCGGCGGGTTCGGTCGACGTCGCCGACATGATGTGGTGCACCGCCACGCCGTCGCACAGCAGGGCGTCGGTGATGAGCCGCCGGTGACAGCGCCACGGCACGGCCTCGCTGCACATGATCGCGACCCGGCCGCGACGGGCGAGGTCCGTCAATTCGGCCAGTCCCTCGGCGAACTCATCGGTCGCCATGTAGTCCGCGTAGTGGCTGAACGCCTTCACGCGCCAGCCTCCGTTCGGGCTCGGCGTGCCCGCCGGGGTGTGCCGCCGTCCGCCGAGCCGGGGCAGCCAGTGGTAGGCGATGTCGTCCGGCAACGCGTCCCGCAAGGCCTCCTGTCCCCACTGCGGAAAGGTGCGCGACGACGGATACGAGCGCACATCGACCAGATCGGTGATGCCGTTGGCACGCAGCATCGCCACCACCTCGTCGACGCTGCGCGTCGAGTGCCCGAGGGTGAAGACCTCCACCGGCCCGCTCACGGATCGATGCGGGTGAGTGCCCGGCCCCGGTGGAGCGCGACGTGATCGGTCTTGTCGCTGGCGATCTCGTACTGCGGATCGGCCGGGCTGCAGTGATGCGTGTACCCCTTGTAGTCGACATCGGCGGTATGCACCGCCGTGATCACACCGCTGACGTACCCGGCCTCGGAGTTCCACCGGACGTGATCGCCGACTGCGAAGGCCCGGTCGCCACGGGACCGATTCTCCTGCGTCGTCATCTCCGCGCCCCGTCCTCTCCCGCGACCGTCAGAGCTGAGACGGCCCGATGAATCCGACAGTACCCATCCGGTATCGCCTCCGCGCTTCTCTCGCGGCACCGCCGTCCGCACATGGCCGGTGCACGACGTGTGCGGGCGAGTTGATCTCCGGGTAACCACCGTCCGATCACCCCGAAACACCGCGCCGACAGCCTGGAGCACATGACCACCACGGCCGCAGGCACCGGCGCGACCAGCGTCGACACGGTGTGCGGCTACTGCGGGGTCGGCTGCGGTCTCACCCTGCAGATCGGCGGCGGCCGCATCACCGGAAGCAAGGGCACGTCGTCGCACCCGGCCAATCGCGGCCGCCTCTGCACCAAGGGCAACACCACGCATCTCATGCTCGAGGCTCCGGGGCGCCTCACCACGGCGTATCGGCGCGCTTCCCGCGACGACGACCTCCGGCCGGTCGCCGTGGACGACGAGGTGGCCCGCATCGCACAGCGTTTCCGGGAGATACACGACGAACACGGTCCCGGATCGATCGCCCTCTACGTCTCCGGGCAGATGTCGCTCGAGGCCCAGTATCTCGCCAACAAGTTCGTCAAGGGCTACCTGCGAAGCCCGCTGATCGAGTCGAACTCCCGGCTCTGCATGGCGAGCGCCGGCACCGGATACAAGCAGTCCCTCGGCGCCGACGGGCCGCCCGGCAGCTACGACGACCTCGATCACTCGAACCTCTTCTTCGTGATCGGCGCCAACATGGCCGACTGCCACCCGATCCTGCATCTGCGGATGATGGACCGGGTCAAGGCCGGCGCCAGACTGATCGTCGTCGATCCCCGCAAGACGGCGACCGCGGCGAAGGCCGACCTCCATCTCCCGGTCCGGCCCGGCACGGACATGGCGCTCCTCAACGGCCTGCTCCGGCTCCTGCTCGACGACGGCGCGGTGGACCACGACTTCATCGCCGAGCACACCGAGGGCTGGGAGCCGCTCGTCGAACTGCTCGCCGACTACCCGCCCGACATGGTCGCCGACATCACCGGGCTGTCCGAAGCGGATCTGCGCACCGCGGCGCGGTGGATCGCCGAGGCCGGTGACTGGGTGAGCCTGTGGACGATGGGCCTGAACCAGTCGACGCACGGCACCTGGCACACGAACGCCCTCTGCAACCTGCATCTGGCGACCGGCGCGATCTGCCGCACCGGAGCCGGCCCGTTCTCGCTCACCGGGCAGCCGAACGCGATGGGCGGCCGCGAAATGGGCTACATGGGCCCGGGGCTGCCCGGTCAGCGTTCGATCCTCGACCCCGGCGAGCGCGCCGCGACCGAGCGGATCTGGGGACTGCCCGAGGGGACCCTGCCGACGGCCGCCGGTGGCGGCACCATCGACCTCTTCGAGCAACTCGCCGCGGGACGGGTCAAGGCGGTCTGGATCATCTGCACCAATCCCGTCGTCTCCGTGGCGAATCGAGACGCGGTGATCGCCGGTCTGCAGGCCGCGGAGTTCGTGGTCGTGCAGGACGTGTTCGAGGGCGTCGAGACCACCGCGTACGCGGACTCGGTGCTGCCCGCCACGCTGTGGACCGAGTCCGCCGGGGTGCTGATCAACTCCGAACGGAACCTGACGCTGACCACACCCGCGGTGCCGCCACCCGATGCGGCCCGCCCCGACTGGCAGCTCATCGCCGATGTCGCCCGGGCCATGGGCTTCACCGAGGGTTTCGACTTCGCCGACGCCGCCGCGGTGTTCGACGAGCTCGCCCGATTCCACAATCCGAAGACCGGCTGGGATCTGCGCGGCGTCGACCATGCGCGCCTCACCGGCGGTCCCGTCCAGTGGCCGGCGCCACCGGGGTCGTCGTCGCGCAATCCGATCCGCTATCGCAACGACGGGATCAGCCAGACGCTCCACGTCCGCGACGACGGCACCGTCCCGCGCCTGGCCTTCCCCACTCCCAGCCGCCGCGCCCGATTCCTGGCCCGCCCGTATCTGCCGCCCGCCGAACTCCCCGACGACCGCTACCCGCTGCTGCTCACCACCGGACGGCTCGCGCACCAGTGGCACACGATGACCAAGACCGGCCGCGTCGCCAAGCTCAACAAGCTGAACCCGGGCAGCTTCGCCGAGATCCACCCCGATGACGCCCGCGTCCTCGGCGTCGCCGACGGCGACCCGGTCGAGGTGACCTCGCGCCGCGGCTCGGTCCGGGTCCCGGCGACGGTGACCGACGCGATCAGTCCCGGCCTCTGCTTCGTCCCGATGCACTGGGGCGGCGACGGACTCGCCGTCAACGCGGTGACGAACGACGCCGTCGACCCCGACTCGCTCCAGCCCGAGTTCAAACTGTGCGCCGTATCGGTGACCCCGGTCCCGCGGCCCGCACCGGAAGGAACCGCCCCGATGACCGCGCCCGCACCGCCCACCGATCCGCTCGCCGCCGATCCGCTCGCCGCGAATCGGCTCGCCGCCGCGTTCGCGGTCGCCGAGGTACCGGAGCCAACGGCGGCCGAGCAGGCGTTCCTCGCCGGACTGGTGCACGGCATCCGCGCCAACCCGCCGGCGGGCGACGTCCCGACCATTCCCGCCACCGCGCCACTGCGCACCGCCACCCGGCACTGGGCCGACGGCGTCCTCGCCGGATTCTTCTCCCGCACCGCCGGTTCTACCGCCCTCCCGCCGGCTGTGCCCGCCGAGGACGAGCCGACGACACTTCCCGTCACCGTCGTCTGGGCCTCGGTGACCGGCACCGCCGAGGAGTTCGCCGAGGGCTGCGCCGCCGCCCTCACCACCGAGGAGCGCACGGTCCGGCTCGCCGAGGCCGACCATGTCGGCATCGACGATCTCCGCGGCACGGTCCTGTTCATCGTCGCGACCACCGGCGACGGCGATCCCCCCGACGACGGTGCCGCGCTCTGGGACGCTCTGGCCGGTGCCTCCGCTCAGGACGTCGCCGAATTGCGGTACGCCGTCCTGGGATTCGGCGACTCGTCGTACGCGGACTTCTGCGGCTTCGCCCGCAAACTCGACGGCCGCCTGGAAACGCTCGGCGCCACCCGCCTGACCGGCCGCGTGTCGTGCGAACCCGACTACGAGGAGACGGCCGCCGCCTGGCTGTCGACGGTCACCGCCCTCCTCGACGATCCGTCCGCCGGGAACGGTGATCCCGACTCCACTCGATCAGCATGTGCACCGGCCCTGGGTGATCTCGACTCCGCTCGATCAGCATGTGCACCGGCCCACGAGGGTCGAGCGGAGTCGAGACCACACACCTACTCCAAGAAGAACCCCCTGACCACCCGGCTGATCGCCAACGACCTCCTCACCGCCGAGGGCTCGGCGAAAGAGGTGCGGCGCTTCGCCTTCGCGCTCCCCGACGACACCCTCACCTACGACACCGGCGACGCCCTCGGCGTCTGGCCCCGCAACTCCGCGCCGCTGGTCGACGAGTGGCTCACCCTGACCGGGCTCGACGGCGACGAACCGGTCGATCTCACCGGCGAGCCGATGACGCTGCGTGCCGCCCTGACCGATCACCTGGAGATCGCCCGGATCACCGGCGACCTGGTGCGCTTCGTCCACGCCCGGCACGACACCGCCGATCTCGCGGCGCTGCGGGGCGACCCCGCGGCGCTCGCCGACTGGGCCTGGGGCCGCCAGAGCGTCGATCTGCTGGCGCGGTACCCGGTCACCGCGACGGCCGCCGACTGGCTCGGCATTCTGCGGAAACTGCAGCCGCGCCTGTACTCGATCTCGTCGAGCCCGCTCGTCGCACCGGACCGGGTGGAGGTCACCGTCTCCGCGGTGCGGTTCGACGCTCCCGGCGGCGCGCGCCGCGGCGGCGTCTGCTCGACCTATCTCGCCGATGCCGACGACGACACTCCGGTCCGGATCTTCGTCCAGCGCAACAAGAATTTCGGCCCGCCGGAGGATCCGGCCGCCCCGATGGTGATGATCGGTCCGGGCACCGGCGTCGCCCCGTTCCGCGGATTCTTGCAGCACCGCGCCCACGCGGGCGCCGACGGCCCCAACTGGCTGTTCTTCGGCGAGCAGCACCGGGACACCGACTTCTACTACCGTGACGAACTCGAACGGTTCCACCGGGAGGGCACCCTGAACGAACTGGACCTCGCGTTCTCCCGGGACCAGGAGGAGAAGGTCTACGTGCAGGATCGCATGCTGACCCGAGCCGCTGATCTCTGGTCGTGGATTCAGCGGGGTGCGCACGTCTACGTCTGCGGCGACGCCGCCCGGATGGCCCGCGACGTCGACCTCGCGCTGCGGCGCATCGTCGCCGAGCAGGGCCGCCTCTCCCCTTCCGCGGCCGACGCCTACGTCACCGCGCTGGCCGCCGAACGCCGCTACGTCCGCGACGTCTACTGACCCAGAGATGGCCTAGATGAGTGATTCCCGGTAATCGGGACGCCCGGCTGGGCCGGGTAGGCACGATGGCTGCAAATTACTCGAAAGTAAGTTCTATCCATCTGTTGCATACACATCATGGTGTGCGTTATCCTGAGGTAGGAGAAGAACCATCCACCACCGGCCGGCAAAGGGGGTCCGCGATGAGCGACGACGACGCGTTCGACGCCCACGGCCTGGTGGCCGGCCTGTCACCCGCCGAGCTGGCCGCGGTGAGTGTGGCCGTCGAGGAATCGCTGGCCGGAGCGCCGTGGGGCGCCCTGCCGGAGGATGGCCTGCTGGATCTGCTCGAATCGCGGGAACAGGCCCGCCGCACAGGTGTCGGGGTGGATGCGGCGTTGCTGGTGGAGATCTCCGACCGCGGCGCCTGCCAGCGCGCCGGCTACAACACCGTGCACCAGCTGCTGACCCAGGGGCTGCGGATCGGGGAGGGCGAGTCCCGGCGGCGCCGGGTGGTGGCGGCCTCGATCGGCCGGTTCACCGCCATGACCGGCCAGCGTCTCGATCCGAAGTTCCCGGCGACCGCGGCCGCGGTGGCCGACGGGGCGATCGGTGAGACGCACGTATCGGTGATCGAAGAAGTGATGGACAAAATCCCCACCTCGGTCGACCCGGAGGCACGGGCCAAGGCCGAGGCCATGCTCGCCGACGCCGCCCGGCGGCTCAATCCGGCCGGGCTGACGATGGTCGGCAACCGGATCCTGGCCCACCTCGACCCCGACGGCACCCTCGCCGACGACAAAGACCGCCAGCGGCAAGCGAAGTTCCGGCTGTCGGCGCAGGACCGGCAGTTGATGTCGGCGGTGCAGGCCCGGATGACGCCGCAGTTGCGGGCGGAGTTCGAGGTCGTGTTCGTCCAGTGGGCCGCCCCGGGCATGAACAACCCCGACGATCCGGACTCCCCGCACGGTGCGGCTGATCAGCCGGGCCTGGATCCCGCGGTTCTGGCTGCCGCTGCTGAACGCGATGACCGGTTGTTGGGGCGGCGCCAGCACGACGCTCTCCTCGCGCTCCTCGTCTGGGTCAATGCCCAGAACACCCATGCGCGCCCGGAGAGTCTGCGCAATCAGATCGTGGTCACCGTGACCGATGAAGACCTGGCCCGCCAGGCTGGGATCGCCTGGACCACCACCGGCACCCGGATTCCGGTGTCGGACCTGGTGACGATCGCCGCGAACGCCGTGCCGTACCTCGCGGTGTTCGCCAAGGCCACCGGGCAGCCGTTGTACCTCGGCCGCGCCCACCGGCTCGCCTCCCGGGCGCAACGGCTGGCGCTGTTCGCCCGCGACCGGGGCTGTACCGCGCCGGGGTGTACGCGCCCGTTCGCCCAGTGCGAGATGCACCACATGCCCGACTGGCAGGACGGCGGCCCCACCGACGCCGACCATCTCGGCGGGGCCTGCGGGACGCATAACCGGTGGAACGGCAAACAACCCGGAACCTGGGAATCCACCGTCCTCACCAGCGGCCCCGACAAAGGCCGCGTCGGATGGCGCCCCGCCGGACGCGCCGGGCCGTGGATCATCAACCCCCTGTTCCACCCCGACAAACTCCGCACCGGCCCAGACACCCCCGCCGAAGACCGCAGTCCGCCACCGACCGTGAACCACCGGCTCGGCGACACCGGCGCGCAGGCCGGGGGCCCTGGCGTCGAGGCTCCTCGCCCCAAAGGGCTCGTCACACCTCAACCGGCGGACGCCACAGACACCACCGGCTCCGGTGTCGAACGCCTCCTCGAACAGCACCTGGCCGCCTGACCACCACCACGGTGGCCAGGCCACCAGGGCGCGCGCCGCCTCTGCCCGCGAACGCCGCCATGTCCATCACCGACACCGGGAATCACTCATCTAGGGTCGATGCATGACATCGAGCGGGGGTTCCTTCGACGCGATCGTCCTCGCCGGGGGCCGGGCCCGGCGACTCGCCGGGGCCGACAAGCCCGCCGAACTGGTCGGCGGGCGGCGACTGCTCGACATCGCCCTCGACGCGGTGGCCGGCGCCGGCCGGATCGTCGTGGTCGGACCGGACCGCCCGCTCCCGCCCGGCGTCCTGGTGACCCGCGAGGACCCGCCGTACAGCGGGCCGGTCGCCGCCGTGGCCGCCGGGACGGCCGCCCTCGAGGCCACCGACGACGCCGGTAGCGCCTACGACCGGCCCGTCGTCCTCGTCGCCAGCGATCTGCCGGAGATCACCGCGGCGCAGATCGACGACCTGCGGGCCGAACTGGAGCGATCCCGGGTGCCGGTCGTGCTGGCCGCCGATGCGGGCGGGCATCCGCAATACCTGCTCGGCGTCTGGCGGCGCGCGGCGCTCGCACCGCTGCGGCACGCCCCGGCCGATTCGTCGATGCGCTCACTGATCCCCGGCAACGCCGTCTTCCTCCCGGTGTCCGGCACCGGCGACGTCGACACCCCCGCCGACCTCGCGACCGCCCGCCGCGCCGCGACGCCCCGCGGCCTCGAACCGGCCGCCGCCCGCGCGGTCCTCCTCGACCGGCTCGCCCCGCTGCCACCGGTGGTTCTCCCCCTCGATGACGCCGCCGGCGCGGTCCTCGCCGACCCGCTGGTCGCCGCCGCCGCGTTCCCGCCGTTCGATGCCGCCGCGATGGACGGCTACGCGGTGGCCGGCCGGTCGCCGTGGCGGCTGGTCGACGCTCCCCGCGCCGCCGGGCACCTCGACACCCCGCCCCTGCAGTCCGGCTGCGCCGCACCCATCGCGACCGGCGCGGCGCTGCCGCCCGGCGCCGAACGCGTGGTGCGGCACGAGGAGGTCACGCTGGCCGGCGGCGTGCTCACCGAGACCTCGACCGGCCGGGACGACACCCGGCGCACCGGCAGCGCCTGGCCGCGCGGTGCCACCCTCGCCGCTGCCGGCACCGCCGCCGACGCCGCCGTCCGCTCCGTCGCCCGCGCCGCCGGCGTCGAACGACTGACCGTGCGCGGCCCCCTGGCGGCTCGCCTGCACACCTCCGGCGACGAGGTGATCCCGGCCGGCGGCCGGCCGCGTGCCGGATCGATTCCGGACACCGCCTCCGGCCCGGTGGCCGACGTCCTGACCGGAGCGGGGGTCCGCGTCACCGCGGGCGGCCACCTGGACGACCGCCCCGGCGTCTTCGCGCAAGCGGTGGCCGAGCCGAATGCCGACCTCGTCGTCATCATCGGCGCCACCGGCCACGGCATCGCCGACCATCTCCGCACCGCACTAGCCACCGCGGGCGCGCGGATACTGCTCGACGGGCTGTCACTCCGGCCCGGCGGATCGCTGATCGCCGCCCAAATACCCAGTGGCACAGTGATTCTCGGACTCGGCGGCAATCCGCTCGCCGCGGTCGCGGGCATCGCGGTGCTGCTGCCCGCGCTGCTCGACGCGCTCCTCGGCCGCCGCCCCGCCCACCCCGACATCCTGGTGCTGGACGACGACACCCGGGCGCACCGCCTGCCCGGGCGCTGGCGCGTGCTGCCCGTCGAACCCGACGGTCGTGGCCGCTGGACGGTCACCACCGGTCACGGCACCGGCCACCTCGCATCGATGATCGGCCATCGCGGCCTCGCGCTGGTCCCGCCGGAGGGCTCCCCGGCCGGCGTCGAACGCCTCCGCTGAGACCTCACAGCGCCGGGTTCGCCGCTGTGCGGCCGATGTGACGGCGCGGCCATCTCCGAGGCAACGTCCGTGCAACACCCCCTTCCTACCGTGGCGTCATCGTCAGCAACAGGAAGGACCCGCGCGATGAGCAAGACCGTTGTCGTCGTCGGCCACGGGATGGTCGGCCACCGCTTCATCGAGGCCCTGCGTACCCGGGACACCGGGAACGACTGGACCGCGATCGTGCTCGGCGAGGAGACCGATGCCGCCTACGATCGCGTGGGCCTGTCGGGATACGTCGGCGCGTGGGACCGCGGCGCACTCGCCCTGCCCGGCAACCGCTTCGACGACGATCCGGCCGTCGAACTGCGGCTGGGCACGGCGGTCGCCGCCGTCGACCCCGCGGCCCGCACGGTGCGCACCGCGACCGGTGAGCAGATCCGGTACGACGCCCTGGTGCTCGCGACCGGCTCGTACGCCTTCGTGCCACCCGTCCCCGGGCACGACCTGCCCGGCTGCCACGTCTACCGCACGCTCGACGACCTCGACGCGATCCGCACCGATGCCCAGGCCGCGCTCGCGCGCGACCCGAACGCCGTCGGCATGGTGGTCGGCGGCGGCCTGCTCGGCCTCGAGGCGGCGAATGCCTTGCGCCAGTTGGGGTTACGGCCCCACGTGGTGGAGGTGAATCCGCGGCTCATGCCGCAGCAGGTCGATCCGGGCGGCGGCGAGCACCTCGCCCGGATGATCGGTGACCTCGGCATCGACATCAGCCTCTCGTCGGGCACCCGGGCGATCGAGGCGAATCCGGGCGGCGGCCTCACGGTGACCCTGGCCGACGAGACGAGCGTCGACATCGGCCTGCTGGTCTTCGCCGCCGGAGTCCGCCCGCGCGACGAGCTCGGCCGCCAGGCCGGCCTCGCGCTGGCCGAGCGCGGCGGCATCCTCACCGACGCCGCCTGCGTCACCAGTGATCCCGACGTGTACGCGATCGGTGAGGTCGCCGCGATCGACGGCCGCTGCTACGGCCTCGTCGGGCCCGGCTACGCCACCGCCGAGGTGGTGGCCGACCGCCTCGTCGGCGGCGACGCGACCTTCCCCGGCGCCGACCTGAGCACCAAACTCAAGCTCCTCGGCGTCGACGTCGCCAGCTTCGGCGACGCCCTCGGCACCACGCCGGGGGCGCTGAACGTGGTGGTGAGCGATCCGGTCGGCGGCACCTACGCCAAGCTGGTGCTGTCCGACGACGCGCAGACCCTGCTCGGCGGCGTGCTGGTCGGCGACGCATCGTCGTACGGCATGCTGCGACCGCTGGTCGGTTCCACGCTCCCCGGCGACCCGGTCGCGCTGATCTCCCCCGCCGCCGAGGGCGGCGAGACGCTGGGCCTGGGCGCGCTGCCCGATGACGCGCAGGTCTGCTCGTGCAACGACGTGTCCAAGGGAGCGCTGTGCTCGGCGATCGCCGACGGCTCGTGCACCGTCGCCGATCTGAAGAAGTGCACGGGCGCGGGCACGTCGTGCGGATCGTGCGTGCCGCTGCTGTCCAAGCTGCTCAGCGAATCGGGTGTCACGCAGTCCACCGCGCTCTGCGAGCACTTCGGGCAGTCGCGCGCCGAACTCTTCGAGCTGGTCCAGGCCAGCGGGATCCGTACCTTCTCCGGCCTGATCGAGCGGTTCGGCACCGGCACCGGCTGTGACATCTGCAAACCCACGGTGGCCTCGATCCTCGCGTCGACCGGCTCGGACCACATCCTCGGCGGTGAGCAGGCGTCGCTGCAGGACACCAACGACGCCTTCCTCGCCAACATCCAGCGCAACGGCACCTACTCGGTGGTGCCGCGCGTGCCCGGCGGGGACATCACGCCCGAGCACCTCATCCTGATCGGCGAGATCGCCCGCGACTTCGGGCTGTACACCAAGATCACCGGCGGCCAGCGCATCGACATGTTCGGCGCCCGCGTCGAGCAGCTGCCGCAGATCTGGCGGCGGCTGGTCGACGGCGGCATGGAATCCGGGCAGGCCTACGGCAAGTCGCTGCGGACGGTGAAGAGCTGCGTCGGCTCGGACTGGTGCCGGTACGGTCAGCAGGACTCGGTGCAGATGGCCATCGACCTCGAACTCCGCTACCGGGGCCTGCGCTCCCCGCACAAGCTGAAGATGGGTGTCTCCGGCTGCGCCCGTGAGTGCGCCGAAGCGCGCGGCAAGGACGTCGGCGTGATCGCCACCGAGAGCGGCTGGAACCTGTACGTGTGCGGCAACGGCGGCATGACGCCGAAGCACGCGCAGCTGCTCGCCGGCGACCTCGATTCGGCGACGCTGGTCCGCTACATCGACCGCTTCCTCATGTACTACATCCGCACCGCGGACCGGCTGCAACGCACCGCGCCCTGGCTGGATGAGCTCGACGGCGGTCTCGACCGGCTTCGCGCGGTGGTCGTCAACGACGCCCTGGGCCTGGCCGACGACTTCGAGGCGGCGATGGCCCGGCACGTCGACGGCTACTCCTGCGAGTGGAAGGGCGTGCTCGACGACCCGGAGAAGCTCGCCCGATTCGTCTCCTTCGTCAACGCCCCGGAGTCACCCGATCCGACCGTCGCCTTCGGCGATCACCACGGCCGCAAGGTCCCCGTCCTGCTGGGCGAACCGGCCTTCCCCGCATCGAGCCGCACAGGAGCCTGACATGACACTCAACTTCGATCTGCACCGCTGGACGCGGGACTGGACCGCGGCCTGCCACCTCGACCGGCTGGACCGGCTGCGCGGCGTCGCCGTGCTCCTGCCCGACGGCGCCCAGGTGGCGCTGTTCCGGCTCGCCGACGACCGTCTCAAGGCGATCGGCAACATCGACCCGATCGGGCGCGCGGCGGTCCTCTCCCGCGGAATCGTCGGCGACCGCGGCGGCTTCCCGGTGGTGCAGTCACCGCTGAAGAAGCAGGCGTTCAGCCTGATCGACGGCCGCTGCCTGGACGCCGAAGGCGTGTACGTGCCGGTCTACGGCACCCGGATCGGGCTCGACGGCACGGTCTTCGTGTCCAACTCCCCCCAGGTGCGGTTCGGCTACCGGCCGGCCCCCGCCGCCGCTCCGGAACAGGTGCCGTCGTGACCGTGGTGCTGGCCGCGCACGGCACCCGCAATCCGCACGGCGTCGCGATGATCGGCGACCTCGCCGCGGCCATGTCGCGCCGCCTCGAGGAGACGGTGCGGGTCGCCTTCGTCGACGTCCTCGGGCCCAGCCCCAGCGACGTGCTCGCCGCGCTGCCCGACGACGAGCAGGTGGTCGTGGTTCCGGCGTTCCTGGCCCGCGGCTATCACGTGCGGGCCGATCTGCCGGCGCACCTCGCCGCGGCCGGGCACCCGCGCACGGTGCTGACCCCGGCACTCGGTCCGTCGCCTGCGCTCGCCGATGCGGCGTCCGGGCGCCTGCGCGAGGCCGGATACCGGCCCGGCGACACCGTGGTGTTCGCCGCCGCGGGATCGTCCGATCGCCACGCCGTCACCGACGTCCGCCGCGCCGCCACCCGGCTGGAGTTCGTCCTCGGCACAGCGGTGACCATCGGTTTCGCCGCGCCACCCGCCGGTTCGGCGTATCCCGGGATCGCCGACGCCGTCCGCCGCGCCCGCCGCCGGCCCGGCCGCGTCGCGATCGCGTCGTATCTGCTCGCCGACGGCCTCTTCCAGCGCCGCCTGGCCGACTCCGGCGCGGATCTCGTCGCGGCCCCGCTCGGCCTGCACCCCCGCGTGGTCGACCTGGCCTGCCGCCGCGTCCTCGCCGCTCAGCAACGGCACGCGGACCGACTCAGTCCGTCCAGGGGTTGATCACCCGGGCACCCGTTGCCGAGAAATCCGCGGTGTTCCGAGTGACCACCGACATGTCATGGACAAGAGCCGTCGCCGCGATCAACGCATCTCGTTCCGGGCTGGGGTCCGGAACATGAAGTCCCGCCGCGCGCCGTGCGACCTCCAGGTCCACCGGCAGGATCCGGCCGCGAAAGGCGTCGAGTACCTCGTCGTCAAGCCACCGCCGGAGTCGATCAGCCTGAACTCGATCACGTCGCTCGATTCGCCCGATTCCTACTTCGATCTCGAGGACCGTGACCACGCTCAGATAGAGCTGCGCATCCACGCGTGCCGAAATCCAGGCTCGAACGGCCGGGGAGGCTGTGCGCTCGGACTTGCGTAGTTCGCTCAGGACGTTGGTATCGAGAACGAAGTTCACAGCTCGGGAATCCGCAGCCCGACTCCGATCGGCTCGGGTTCCCAATCGAGATCATCATCCATACTCAGCCGTGAGACCAGCGTCCTTTCGCCACCACGGATCCGTTCGTACTCCTCGATCGACAGAAGAACGAATGCAGCCTGTCCGCGATCCGTGATGAGCACCGGCCCCTCGGCCGCAGCGCGCTTGACCGAACTCGGGTCGCGATTGAACTCGCGCGACGTCACTGTCGTCATCTCTCCCCCCTAGATGGTAGTTACGTAACTACCATACCCGGCGGATCAGGCTACGGCCAGGCGGTAGCCGCGCTTGACGACCGTCGCGATGATCTCGCGGGCGCCCAGGGCGGTGCGAAGCCGGCCGATGGCCACCTCGACGGCGTGCGGGTCGTCGCCGGCCGCCGGAAGCAGTTCCAGCAGGGTGTCCCGGGACAGCACCTCTCCCGGCCGGACGGCCAGTGCCTTCAGCAGGGCCAGCCCGGTCGCCGACACCTCGCACTCGGATCCGTCGACCACCACGGCATCGGCACGCACCCCGAGCCGATGCCCGGCGACATCGAGTTCGGGACGGCGCGCGGGCAGATCCTCCCCGACCAGCCGCGCGAGCGCACCGAGGCGCATCCGGTCCGGCGCCACGCTCGGGACACCGATCCGCTCCAGCGGCGCGGCCGTCACCGGGCCGACGCAGTACACCACGACCCGCTCGGTCAGCGCGTGGCGCAGCGGCCCGGACAGGCCGAGTTCGGCCGCCCGGATCAGCACCGATGCGACGGCGGGCGCCGAGGTGAAGGTCACCGCGTCGATCCGGCCACCGGCCAGATCGGTGATCAGCGCGTCGAGCGCGTCCCGGTCGTCGGGCGTCTTCCACCGGTAGACGGGCACCCCGATCACCCGGCCGCCGAGCTCGACGAGTCCGTCGAGAAAGCCCGGATTGGGATCCCACTCGTCCGTCGCGCCGTGCAGCTGCACCGCCACCCGGCGGCCGTCCAGATCGTCGCGGGTGAGCATGGCGAGCAGTTCCGCGGTCGACTCGGACTCCGGCGACCACTCCTCCCGCAGCCCCGCGGCGCGCAGCGCGCCGGTCGGCTTGGGGCCGCGCGAGATCACCCGCGCGCGCCCGAGCGCCGCGAGCAGATCCTCGGCCAGACCCCAGCCGTCGGCGGCCTCGATCCAGCCGCGGAAGCCGATACCGGTGGTCGCGATGAGCACGTCCGGCGGGTCGGCGATGAGGTCTTCGGTCACCGCGCGGAGCGTGACGTCGTCGTGCAGCGGCACGATCGCGATGGCCGCGGCACTGCGCACCCGCGCGCCCCGCCGCTGCAGGAGCGTGGCGAACTCCTCGGCCCGGCGGGACGCGGTGACGGCGACCGTGAATCCGGTCAGGCTGGTCATGAGGCAATTGTCGCAGACCGGATACACCGCTCCGCACCCACGATGTTCGGCCGGCCGAACGCCGCCGGTGGCGGTCTGCGCGTCCAGTAGCATGCGCGAGCATGAGCAGTCGGGCGCCCTCGGGCGAGCGGATCACCGGCCCCGACCCGCGGATCACCGTGCTTCCCGATGCCGACCGGGTCTTCGTCGACGACCAGCCGTGGCTGCACCGGGTTCTGTATCCGCTGGCTTCCGTCGAGCTCAGCGCGTTCGATCCGGAATGGACGGGGCGGATCCACTTCGTCACGCCGGTCGACGCGCAATACGGGTACGTCGGATACCGGACGACCGAACACCACGACGACCATGTCGGACTCAACTGGATCGCGTTCCGGGTCGAGGACGACGGCCGCTATCGGTTCCTCGGCGACCCCCGCTGTTTCGAGATCGAGAACCTCGGCGCGGTCGATGATCCCGAGCAGGTCGAAGAGTTCTACGCCGAGGTCGGCCGGAACTATGAGCGTCTCAAGCGGCTGTGGCGTGACGAACGCATCCTCGAATTCGGCGAACCCTGGGATCGACCCGACCCCAACTCGGACAGTCCCCGCCCACGCGCGTCCGTCGAGTCGCTCGGCGGCCCGCTGTCGTTCGGCAACTGGTCGGAGTACCGACCGCCCGCGGCGCTCGAACTCGGGCACCGATTGACCCTCCGGGACGGGCGCCCGCTGACCTATATCGGCCGGTGCCCCATTCACGGGCTGCGCGGGTGGAGCGGTCACGACGTCATACTGTTCTTCGAGCCGGAGACCCGCATCGCGGTGCTGACCTTCGAATCGACCTGACGCCGGAGACCGCCCTGCGGCGCCCGCAGATACATCCGCCAGGTCACCAGGGCGGCGACCGCGTAGAAGGCCGCGAACACGGCGAACGCGGTGGTCGCCGCGCCGGTCGACGCGTACGACTGCCGCAGCACCAGGTTGATCCCGACGCCGCCGAGACCGCCGAGGGCACCGGCGATCCCGATCACCGCGCCCGACATCGAGCGGGAATAGGCGGCGCGGCCGGCCTCGTCGAGCGGCAGGGTGCGCGCGGCGGCGTCGAACACCGACGGGATGATCTTGTACACCGAACCGTTGCCCATGCCGGAGAGCACGAACAGGAGCACGAAGCCCACCGCGCACAGCGCGATCGAGCCGCCGCCGGCCAGCAGCACCGCGGCGCCGGCGATCATGCCGAGGAACACCGCGAAGGTCACCCGGCTGCCGCCGAAGCGGTCGGCCAGCTTTCCTCCGTAGACGCGGCTGATCGAGCCGAGCAGCGGTCCGAGGAAGGCGATCTGCGCGGCGTGCAGGCTGGCCTGCGCCGCCGACTGCCCCTGGTCGCGGAACGAGAGCGCGAGCATCTGGCCGAAGGCGAACGAGAAGCCGATGAACGAACCGAAGGTGCCGATGTACAGCAGCGAGACGGTCCAGGTGTGCCGGTTGACCAGCGCCGCGCGCATCGCGCCGAGATCGACCCCGGGACCCTCCAGGTTGTCCATGTACAGTGCCGCACCGATTCCGGCGATCACCAGCGCCACCAGGTAGAACGCGCACACCCAGTACGGCTGCCGGTTGCCCGCCCACGCGATCACCAGCAGACCGAGCAACTGCACCGCGGGCACGCCCAGATTGCCGCCACCGGCGTTCAGCCCGAGCGCCCAGCCCTTGAGCCGCTGCGGATAGAACGCGTTGATGTTGGTCATCGACGACGCGAAGTTGCCGCCGCCGAGACCGGTCAGCGCGGCGCACACCAGGTACATCCACAGCGGCTGTCCCGGATGGGCCAGCAGCACGATGGTGGCGGTCACCGGGATCAGCAGCACGAACGCCGAGAACACCGTCCAGTTGCGGCCCCCGAAACGGGTGGTGGCCATGGTGTACGGGAAGCGCAGCAGCGCACCGGTCAGCGTGGCGACGGCGCCGATCAGGAACTTGTCGCCGAGCGAGATGCCGTAGACGTCGGACGGCATGAACAGCACCATCACCGACCAGAGCGACCACACCGAGAAGCCGACGTGCTCGGCCACCACGGACCAGATCAGATTGCGCCGGGCGATGGCCGCGCCGCCGGCGTCCCAGGCGGCGACATCCTCCGGGTCCCAGTCGGTGATCGTGTGAGGTCGCTTGCGCGGCATGGGTTCCTCCTTGCGCTCGGGCCCGGCGTGTCCGGGTAGAGCGACCGTACGAACGCCATGTTTCCGGTCCGGCGGCGCGCGAATCTCCCGGAGGTAAGCAAGTCCTCTCCGGGCGGATACGACGGCTGTGAGAAGGCGCGGCGAGTCAGTGCGGCGACGACAGCGCGGGCATCCAGCGGCCGCGCATCACGACCAGCACCAGGATGCTGAGTACCACCAGACCGACCGCCATCGCGATGGCGGCGTCGTCGTCGCGCTGCAGATCGAGGTAGATCGCCAGCGGCATGGTCTGGGTGACGCCCTGGACGTTACCCGCGAACGTGATCGTGGCGCCGAATTCCCCGAGCGCGCGGGCGAAGCACATCACCGCACCGGCGGCGATACCGCCGCGGATCTCCGGCAGGGTCACCCGCCAGAACGTGGTGAGCCGGCCGGCGCCGAGGGTGTAGGCGCATTCCTCGGCGTCGATGTTGCGGGTGCGCAGCGACGCCTCGACGCTGACCACGAGGAACGGCATCGCGACCACGAGCTGCGCGATCACCACCGCCCAGAAGGTGTACGTCGGGGTCCAGTCGAACCACGCGTCGAGGTACCGGCCCAGCAGACCGCGCCGGCCCAGCAGGGTGAGCAGCGCCGTGCCGACGACGACCGGCGGCATCACCATCGGCACGATCACCAGCAGGCGCACCAGCCGGGTGGGCCGGATCGCGTCGGAGGCCAGCACCGCCGCGAGCGGCACTCCGAGCAGCATCGCCAGTGCGGTCGCCAGAATCCCGGCGCCCACCGACAGCCCGAGGGCCGCCATGGCGTCCGACGCGGTGAGGAGCGACCACATCCGGCCCCACGGCGCGGCCCAGGCGAGCGCGACCAGCGGTGCGACGATCACCACCGCACCCAGGATCCCGACACCGGCGATCGGTGCCGGGAGCCCGGTGTTCGGCCGGTGGCCGCTCACGCCGCGATGGCCGTGCGGCGTTCCGTCACGGGGCGCCGAAGCCGGCGTCGGCCAGGATCTTCTTGCCCTTGTCCGAGGTCAGCAGGTCGACGTAGTCCTTGCCCGCGTCGGTCAGCGCCGACGCCGGGTACTGCACCACCGGCGCGTTGGGGATCTCGATGGTCTCCACCTTGTCGCCCGCGGACGCCGCATCGGTGGCGTAGACGAGGGCGGCGTCGGCCTCACCGCTGGTCACCGTCCCGAGCGCGTTGCGCACGTCCACGGCCCGGCTGATCGGGTGCGGCGTGCCGCCGATCGCGGCGATCGCCCGCTCCGCGGCGCGGCCGCACGGGACCTCGCTGGCGCAGATCACCGCGCGGTTGCCTTCCTTGGTGAAGAAGTCGAGCCCGGTCACCTTGCCCGGGTTGCCCTTCGGCACCACGATCACCAGCTTGTTGGTGGCGATCACGACCGGGTCCTTGGCCAGTCCGTCCTTGACGGCCTTGTCCATCGTCTCGGTGTCGGCGGTGATCAGCACGTCCGCCTTGGCGCCGGACTTGAGCTTCTGCACCAGCGCCGACGACGCGCCGGTGTCGAGCTGCACCTTGGCACCGTCGTGCTCGTCGCCGTACGCCGAGTTCAGCGGCTTCATCACGTCGACCAGCGACGCCGCGGCCATCACCCGGATCGTCTTGGCGTCACCGGACTTCCCGCCGTCCGAGCTGCACGCCGTCGCCGAAGCCGCCACGGCCACCGTCGCCGCCATCGCGACGGTCACCCCGACAAGCCTTCTCCACTTCATGATTCACCTTCTGCGTCGACGGGCATGCCGCGCGGGCGGAGCGCTCGATCGCGGCGTGGGTGTTCCGAAAGGCAAACCTATCGCCTCGCGCTGTCATCCACCGGCGAAGGGCGGCAGCAGATCCACGACGGCCCCGATCGGCGCCGCCGGGTCGCGCAGCAGTTCGTCGCCGTCGAGCACCGAACTGGCCGCGGCGAGTGCTCCGGCGTCACGCCCGTGCCGCCGGGCGACGGCCGCACGCAGGCCGTCGACGGTGGCCTCGGCGACGTCGAGCCGTTCGCGGTGGCAGCCGGTGGCCTCGGCGAGGCCCGCGAAATAGGTGACGGTGACGGTCTCAGCCACCGATCGCCCCCATCGACCGGCGCGGATGGGTCAGCACGTCGGCCGGCAGATGACCGGGCGACTTGCGCCAGGTGACCTCCCGCCAGGCGGCGGCCAGGTCCGCGGCGTCGCCGCCCGAACGCAGGATCGCGCGCAGATCGATCTCGTCGTCGGAGAACAGGCACGGGCGCACGCGCCCCTCGGCGGTGATCCGGGTGCGGTCGCAGGCCCCGCAGAACGACCGGGTCATCGAGGCGATCACCCCGACGGTGCCGGGACCGCCGTCCACACACCAGCGTTCGGCGGGAGCACCCGGGTCCACCCGGCCGATCGGCGTCAGCGCGAACCGCGTGCCGAGGGATTCGAGGACCTGCCCGGCCGTCACATAGGCGTCTTTGGTCCAGCCGCCGTCGGCGTCGAGCGGCATGGCCTCGATGAAGCGGAGTTCCAGGCCCCGATCGAGACACCAGGCGAGCAGGTCCGGGGCGCCCGGCAGGGTCTCGCTCAGCGCGACCGCGTTGATCTTCACCGGCGTGAGGCCGGCCGCGCGGGCGGCGTCGATCCCGGCGATCACATCGGGCAGCCGGTCCCGGCGGGTGATCCGGGCGAACAGGTCGCGGTCGACGGTGTCGAGCGAGATGTTGATCCGGGACAGTCCGGCCGCGGCCAGGCCCGCCGCCCGGTGGATCAGGCCGAGCCCGTTGGTGGTGAGGGCGATCGGCAGACCGGGGTGTCGTGCGCGGATCTGCGCGATCAGGACTTCCAGATCCCGGCGCAGCAGCGGCTCGCCGCCGGTGAGCCGGAGTTCGTCGATGCCGAGCTGGTCGACCGCCACGTCGACCAGGGTCGCGACCTCGTCCGCCGACAGCAGCTCCGAGCGCGGCATGATCGGCAGCCCCTCGGCCGGCATGCAGTAGCGGCACCGCAGATTGCAGGCCTGGGTCAGCGAGATGCGCAGGTCACGGGCGCGGCGGCCGAGCGCGTCGACCAGCACCGAACCGGCCCGGACCTCCGCAATCGACACACTGCCACGTTAGCAGGAATCGGCTGCTCTCAATCGGGCGTGAGCGGCGCGGGAAGCGGCGGCCGGGCGCGGTGCGCGGGATAGGCTGGGAGCCGTGAATCGCAGACCCGTCGCCGAGCATCGCGCCGCGATGGCCGACCATCTGGCCGGCCTCGCCGGCCGCACCGAGACCATCCCCGTCTCCTCGGCATTGCGGCGGGTGACGGCGCGAGATCTCAACGCGCCGTACGCACTTCCCCTGTTCGACAACTCCGCGATGGACGGCTTCGCGGTCCGGGCCGCCGAGATCACCACCGGCCGCCCGCTGCCGGTCAGCGGGCGGATCTTCGCCGGCGACACCTCCCGGCCGCAGCTGAAGCCCGGCTCCGCGATGGCGATCATGACGGGTGCACCGCTCCCGGACGGCGCCGATGCGGTGATCCCGGTGGAGCAGTCGGCCGAGGCCGACGGCCAGGTGACGTTCCGGGCCGCCCCCACCGCCGGTGACTTCGTGCGGGCGTCGGGCACCGACGTCGGCGCCGGGGACCGGGTGGTGCCGGCCGGCACCCGGCTGGGCCCCCGCCATCTCGGGGCGCTGGCGGCCAGCGGCGTGCGCACCGTGACCGTGTGGCGGCGTCCCGCGGTGGCGGTGATCTCCACCGGCAGCGAACTGATCCGGCCGGGCACCGAACCGGTCGGCGGCCAGGTCTTCGAATCCAACTCCCTCGTCCTGCAATCGCTCGCCACCGAGCACGGCGGCCAGGTGGTGTTCGTCGCCTCCGCCGGAGACGACGGCGACTTCCCCACCGTGCTCACCGCCGCCTGCCTCGACGCCGATCTGGTGCTGACCTCGGGCGGCATCTCCATGGGCGAGCGCGAGCCGGTCCGGCAGACCCTCGGCGGGCACGGCTGGTTCGGCCCGACGGCCATGCAGCCGGGCGGTCCACAGGGCCTCGCGACCTGGGAGGGCGTCCCGGTGATCTGCTTCCCGGGCAACCCGGTGAGCGTCCTGGTCTCGTTCGAGGTGCTGCTGCGCGACATCCTGCGCGACCTGGCCGGCCTGCCCGCCCTGCCGCGCGGCAAGGCACGACTGGCCCGCCAGGTCGAGTCCATTCCGGGCAAGACCCAGTTCCTGCGGGGCGTGCGCACCCCCGAAGGCACCGTCCTGCCTCTCGGCGGCCCCGGCAGCCATCTGGCGGTGACCGCCGCGCACGCCACTCATCTCATCGAGATCGACGCGGTCGAGACCCGTGTCGCGGCCGGCCGGGAGGTGACGACGTGGCCGCTGACCTGACCGGCTCCCCCGAGCCCGCCGGCCCGGGCGGACTGACACACCTGCGCGCCGACGGCACCGCCGCGATGGTCGACGTCTCGGCGAAGGCCGTCACCGTCCGCACCGCCGTCGCCGAGGGCCGCTTCCGCACCACCGCCGCGGTGATCGACGCCGTGCGGGGCGGCGGCGTCGCCAAGGGTGATGTGCTCGCCACCGCGCGGATCGCCGGGATCCAGGGCGCCAAACGGACCAGCGAGCTGATCCCGCTCTGCCATCCGCTGCCGCTGTCGAAGGTGGCCGTCGACTTCGTGCTGGAGCCCGAGTCCGTCGCCATCACCGCGACCGCCACCACCACCGGGCGGACCGGCGTCGAGATGGAGGCGCTCACCGCCGTCACCGTCGCCGGCCTGACCCTGCACGACATGGTGAAAGCCCTCGACCCGGCCGCCGAGCTGACCGGCGTCCGGCTGCGCGAGAAGACCGGCGGCCGGCGCGGCCATTGGACGCGGGACGACACCCCGCCCGTTCCCGTTCCCGTTCCGGCTCCGCCGGCCGGACGGCCCCCGCTGCACCCGACCACCCGGGCCGCGGTGCTGGTCTCCTCCACCCGGATCGCGGCCGGCGAGCGCACGGACCGGACCGGGCCGGTGATCGCCGAGTGGCTCGCCGCCCGCGGATTCGACGTCGACGGCGTGACGGTGGTGGCCGATGTCGACATCGACGGTGCGCTGCGCGCCGCCCTCGCCGCGGCCCCCGCGGTGATCGTCACGACCGGCGGCACCGGCCCCACCGCCGACGACCTGGTGCCCGAGGCGACCGCCGCGGTCCTGACCACCGAGGTGCCCGGTATCGCCGAGGCGATCCGGGACCGCGGCCGCGGCGCCACGCCGCTCGCCTCGCTGAGCCGCGGGCTGGCCGGTTTCGCGGGCGGCACCTTCGTGGTGAATCTGCCCGGGTCCCCCGGCGGGGTGGCCGACGGGCTCGACGTCCTCGGGCCGATCCTGGACCACCTGGTCGAGCTGGCCGCCGGACGGGGGCATCGTGAGTGACATCCTGTCCCGGCCGCTCGATCCGCGGGACTGCGAACAGCGGGTCCTGACCGACGCCGACGGCGCACTGGTGACCTTCAGCGGCGTGGTCCGCGACCATCACGGCGGCCGGGCCGTCGCCGCCCTCCGGTACGAGGCGCACCCCGAAGCCGACCGCTTTCTGCAAGCGGTCCTGGCGCGCCATCGCGCCGGCGACATCCGCGTCGCCGCGCAACATCGGGTGGGCGACCTCGCCATCGGCGAGATCGCCGTCGTCGTCGCGGTCGCCGCGCCGCACCGGGGCGACGCGTTCGCCGTCTGCGAGCGAGTGATCGACGAGATCAAGACAAACGTCCCGATCTGGAAGCACGAGACATATGCTGACGGCGATCGCGCCTGGGTCAACGCCTGTCACACCTGATCTGAAATGGGCATTCGCCACTGCTAGGAAACGGCCAGGCCACCGGCAGTGCAACATCAGGCTCCGCTCGTAACTTGAATCTCACCGGAGAACGAAAGCCGTTACCGGACAGCAAGATTCACACGCTGAGAAGGAGAGTGTCATGGCCAACCCGGCACCGCACAACAACACCCCCAACCGAGGCGACCAGCAGCGGCCGCAGCAGCACACCCCGCCGCGCCGCCGTACCCGCCGGCGCGTGTGGGACCGCCGCAACCACCGCTGGGTGTGGCAGTGGAGCTGATTCCACGCCGATAGTGCCCGCCTACCCGGGCATTCATCACTGACAGAAGACGGCCAGGTTACCGGAAGCCCAACATCAGGCTCGCCTCGTAACTTGAATCTCACCGGAGAACGAAAGCCGTTACCGGACAGCAAGAATTACTCGCTGAAAAGGAGTACCTCATGGGTCACCCGGAACCGCATCCCACCGCCCCGAACCACGGACGCGCCCCGCAGCACACCCCGCCGCGCCGCCGCCGTCGTCAGCGCGTGTGGGATCGCCGTCATCACCGCTGGATCTGGCAGTGGATCTGATTCCCGACTGATCTGATTCCCGACTGACAGCGCCCGCTCCCCACCTCCCAGAAGAGGATCCATGTCTCCCCTGGCCGCCATCGGCCGCTTCCGGCCCGAGATCCGGGCCGAACGCGGCCGGCTGATCTACGCGGGCATCCTGCTGCTCGCCGCCGCCGCGTCCGACGCGGTCGGCATCTTCGTCCTGTCCGACCTGGTCGACGGCGCGCTGGACGCCAGCACCTGGCAGCAGTTCGCCGGGCTCGCCGCCGTCTGGCTGGGGCTGACCGCCGCGTCGTCGCTGGCCGACTACGCCGGCGCGCTGATCGCCACCGCCGCCTCCGAGCGCACGGTCCTGCGCCTGCGCACCCGGGTGTTCGCCCATCTGCAACGACTGTCGCCGGTCGCGCACCGCCGGCGCGGTCTCGGTGACCTGGTGGTCCGGCTGTCCGCCGATCTGGAAGCGCTCGAGCATCTCATCGCGTCGGGCCTGCTCGGCTTCGTCGTCGCCGTCGTCAACATCGTCGGGCTGGTGGTCGCGGCCTTCCTGATGAATCCGGTCGTGGCCGGTGTCGCCCTCGGCGCGGCTCCCGCGTTGTGGCTGTTGTCCGCGCTGTTCAGCCGGGCGCAGCTCCGCGTCTCGCGGGACGAGCGAGAGGCCAACAGCGACATCGCCGATGCCATCACCACCGCGCTCGCCGCGCACGAGACCGCCGTCGCCTACAACCAGCGGCCGCGGGAGGCCGATCGGCTGCACCGGCACGGACGACGCTGGGCGCGCGCCCGTATCGGCGAGACCCGGCTGGAGGCCGGCTTCGGCGCCGTGATGGGCGGCGCCGAGGTGGTCGTGACGCTGCTGGTCACGCTGACCGGGGTATGGCAGGTCCGGCAGGGACACCTGACCGTCGGCCAGCTGCTGGCGCTGACCGGCTACCTCGCCATGCTGTACCCGAAATTCCAGCAGCTGGCCGAACTGCGCCTCACCCTCGCCTCCACCGCGGTCAGCGCCGACCGGATCGCCGAACTGCTCGACGAGGATCCGCACCTGGCCGATCATCCCGAGGCGACCGCCGTCGAGGTGCCCGGCACCGCGCTGACGATGGAGGGCGTCACCTTCCGGCGCGGACCGCGCGTCGTGCTCGACGACGTCGACCTGACCCTGGAACCGGGGCGCCTGACCGTCCTGATCGGCCCCAGCGGCACCGGGAAGTCGTCGCTCGCCGCGCTGCTGACGAAACTCGAACAGCCGTCGTCCGGCCGGGTCCTGCTCGACGGCCACGATCTCGCCGCCGTCACCGGCGACTCGGTCCGCGAGCACGTGACGCTGCTCCCGCAGACCCCGGCCATCGTTCCGGGGACCATCGCGGAGAACATCGCCTACGGGCGGCGCGACGCGTCGCCGGATCAGATCGTCGCGGCCGCCCGCGACTCCGGTGCGCACGAGTTCATCAGCGCGTTGCCCGCCGGCTACGACACCGTCCTGCACAGCGAGGGACTGGAACTGTCCGGGGGCCAGCGGCAGCGCATCTGCATCGCCCGCGCCATCCTCCGCGACACCCCGATCCTGGTGCTCGACGAGCCCTCGGCCGCGCTCGACGACGAATCGGTCGACACCCTCGTCGCCCCGCTGCGGCGGCTGACGGCGGGCAAGACCACCCTGTTGATCACCCACGACCCACGCCTCACGGCGATCGCCGACCGGATCCTCCGGCTGGCCGACGGCCGGATCCGGGATCAGTCGAGGGTGAGCACGCCGAGCGCGTTGTCGACGATGGTGCCGAAGTAGAGCACCCCGTCGCGCTCGGCGACACTCGTGACGAAGGTGTAGTCGATGCCGTCCGGCCGGATGTCGTGCACGAGGGTCCCGTCGAAGTCGAAGGCGATCACCCAGACCACGTCCTCCGGTGACGGCCCGAGACGTTCGGGCACCCGGGCCAGGACCCGGCGGGCACGCAGCGGCAGTTTGAAGATGCCCTCCAGCATCGGATTGCGCGGCGACGCCAGGGCACACCAGATCAGCCCGTCGCTGCCGATCGACATGTTGTCCGGATAGCCCGGGAGGCCGTCGATCAGCACCTCGATCTCACCGACGGTGTCGCCGGTCAGCCACAGCTTGGTGATGCGCGAGGCACCGGTCTCGGCCACCAGCACGTACGACTCGTCGGGCGCGAGGACCAGGCCGTTCGCGAACTGGAAATCGTCGCGCAGCACCTCGACCACACCGTCCGGCGTGCGGCGGATCAGCCGGCCGCTGCCGGAGTGCTCGATGATGTCACTGCGCCAGTGGTCGATGGTGAACCGCTGCGAGGACGCGGTGAAGTAGAGCGTGCCGTCGCGTGCCGCGACCACATTGCTCGCGAAGTGCAACGGGCGGCCGTCGACCGTGTCGACCAGCACCTCGGGCCGCCCGCGGCCGCCCGCGAGCCGGAGGATCCCCCGGTCGTGGTCGCAGAGGACGAGGGAGCCGTCGGCCAGCGCTTCGAGTCCGAGCAGGTGGCCGGCCGTGTCGGCGAGGACCTCCACCGCGTCGGTCGCCGGATCGACGGAGACCAGCCGGCCGTCGTCCAGACCGGCGACCACCCGCCCGTCGGGCAGGCACACGACGTCTTCTGGGCCGTTCCCCGGCAGGGCGATACGTCGGAATTCACTCACAGCCACAGTCTTATCAGCATCCGGTCCGCACCGCTCGTGCCATTGGTCCCCGAGTCGCCTTCCGCCGACGCATATTCACCTTGGTTCATAGTCACACTGTTGCATAGAGCGGTGATGCATGGATAGAGTGGCGACATGGCACTGGACCACGCGATTCTCGTCTCCCTGGCGGAACGGCCCGGGACCGGTTACGAGATCAGCCAACAGTTCCAGCGGTCGATCGGCTACTTCTGGTCGGCCACGCACCAGCAGATCTACCGGACCCTCAAGAAGCTCCACGCCGACGGCCTGGTCAGCTACACCGACGTCGCCCAGGACGGGCGCCCGGACAAGAAGGTGTACACGCTGTCCGACGCCGGGCGCGATCTGCTCGCCGACTGGGTCGCCAGTCCGACGCCGGCCATGCCGCTGCGGAGCGACCTCGGCGTCAAACTCCGGGCCGCCGAGTTCGGCGACCTCGGCGCCGTCATCGCCGAACTCCAGGCGCACCGCGACGAGACCGCCGCGATGCTGGAGCTCTACCTCGGCTTCGAGCGCGACTACTACCCCGACCCCGACGCCCTGACCGGCCGCAAACTGCACCAGTACCTGGTGCTCCGCGGCGGCATCCGGGCCTCGCAGGCCACCCTCGACTGGTGCGACGAGACCCTCGCCGCCCTCCGCCGCGAACTCGCTGGTCACCCGCCCGCCGAGCCGAACGAGCCACCCCAAGACCGAGCCGAAACCCACCCCCGCCCGTTGAGCCGATCAAACCCCCACAAGACCGAGTCGACCCCCGCCCGTTGAGCCGATCGAGCCGCTAGGCGAGATCGAGTCGAAACGCCCTCCTAGAAAGAAAGGCCCCGTCATGGCAGCCCCCACGACAGCCCCGAACGCCCACTACCCCAGGCTCTTCGAGCCCCTGCGGATCGGCGGCACCACGCTGCGCAACCGCATCGTCATGGGTTCGATGCACACCGGCCTGGAAGACCGGATCTGGGACACCCCGAAGCTCGCCGCGTATTACGCCGAGCGGGCGCGCGGCGGCGTCGGGCTGATCATCACCGGCGGTTTCGCGCCGACGCGCACCGGCCTGCTGCTGCCGTTCGCCGGCAAGATGACCAATCACGCCGACGTGCTGCGGCATCGCGAGTTCACCAAGGCGGTGCACGCCGAGGGCGGCAAGATCGCGCTGCAGATCATCCACGCCGGACGGTACGGGTACACGCCGCTGAAGGTGGCGGCCGGCAGCGAACCGTCGCCCATCCACCCGTTCAAGCACTACAAGATGAACGACCAGATGATCCGGCACGTGATCCGCACCTTCGGCGAGGCCGCCAAGCTGGCCCGCCGCGCCGGATACGACGCCGTCGAGCTGATGGGCGGCGAGGGCTACCTGATCAACCAGTTCCTCTGCCCGCACACCAACGACCGCACCGACAAGTGGGGCGGCTCCACCGAGAACCGGCAGCGGTTCCTGGTCGAGATCGTCAAGGAGGTCCGGAGGCAGGTCCCGCGCGACTTCCCGGTCATCCTGCGCCAATCCGTCGCCGACTTCGTCAAGGGCGGGCAGACGTTCGACGAGATCGCGCTGCTGGCCCAGAAGGTGGAGGCCGAGGGCGTCGACGCCATCAACACCGACATCGGCTGGCACGAGGCGCAGGTCCCGACCATCGTCACCTCGGTGCCGCGCGGCGCGTTCGTGAAGTTCACCGAGCGGCTGCGCGATGTCGTCGACATCCCGCTGATCGCGTCGAACCGCATCAACACCCCCGACTTCGCCGAGGAGATCCTGGAACGCGGCCGGGTCGACGCCGTGTCGATGGCGCGGCCGCTGCTGGCCGACCCGGACTTCGCGAACAAGGCGGCGGCCGGTCGTGCCGACGAGATCAACACCTGCATCGGCTGCAACCAGGCGTGCCTCGACCACGCGTTCGTCGGCAAGAAGGTGAGCTGCCTGCTGAACCCGCGGGCCGGCCGGGAGACCACGCTGACGCTCGGGCAGACGCGCCGGGCCGAGCGGGTCGCGGTGATCGGCGCCGGTCCCGCCGGGCTGTCGGCGGCGGTGTCGGCCGCGCAGCGCGGGCACCGCGTCGACCTGTTCGAGGCCGGTGACTCGATCGGAGGCCAGTTCTCCATCGCCGCCCGGATCCCCGGCAAGGAGGAGTTCAACGAGACCATCCGGTACTACACCCGGCAACTCGACATCAACAACGTGACCGTGCACCTCGGCACCCGGGTGAGCGCGCAGGAGATCATCGACGGCGGCTTCGACCAGGTGGTCGTCGCGACCGGTGTGACCCCGCGTGTCCCGGACATCGAGGGCATCGACCATCCGATGGTGATGAGCTACGCCGACGCCGTGCTGGGCCGCCGCGAGGTCGGCAAGCGGGTCGCCGTGATGGGCGCCGGCGGCATCGGCTTCGACGTCACCGAGTTCCTCACCGTCGACGACTCCCCCACGCTCAATCTCAAGGAGTGGGAGCAGGAGTGGGGCGTCACCGAGGACCTCGACACCCCCGGCTTCCTCACCCGGCCGCGGCCGGTCCCGGCCGCCCGGCAGGTGTACATGGTGCAGCGCAAGCCCGGCAGCCAGGGCAAGACCCTCGGCAAGACCTCCGGCTGGGTGCACCGCGCCACCGTCAAGATGAAGGGCGTCGAGCAGATCTCCGGCGCCAGCTACGACAAGATCGACGACGACGGCCTGCACCTCACCCTGCACGACAAGGAGGGCAACGAGACCGGCAAGCGCGTGCTGGAGGTCGACAACGTCGTCGTCTGTGCCGGTCAGGAGTCGGTCCGCGATCTGGTGGACCCGCTGACCGAGGCCGGGATCACCACCCACGTGATCGGCGGCGCCGACCTCGCGTCGGAGCTGGACGCCAAGCGCGCGATCCGGCAGGGCACCGAGGTGGCCGCCGGACTCCCGTGATCCGGCACCGCCCGCGCGGCGACGCTCAGCCCGGCGGGCACAGCGCCGCCGCGAGCGGGGCGAGCCCCGCACTGACGTGGCCGGCCCGCCCCGGATCGGTCCGGCCGCACAGCGCGGTTCCCGAACTCCGCTCGAGGTACTCGTAACTCTGTGTGGACAGCGTCCAGCCGAGCGGAACCTCCGGGGCGGGGATCAGCGGCGGCGCCAGGGTGATCACCGACCCGGTCACCGCGCTGCTGCCGCCCGCCGCGGCCCGGAGGGCGTCGCGCAGCCGCGTACAGGGCGACGGCGCGGTGGCGGCGGCCGACGGCGCGCAGGCGTCGTCGAACGTGCGATCCAGGCGCCGGATCCAGGCGGGTGTCGTGGTCAGCGCCTTGCTGCCGCCGGCGCCGTACGCGGGGACCAGGGCCTCCGGCTTCGAGCGTGCCGGGGCCGGGGCCGGCGACTCGGGGACGTCGTCGAGGTAGAGGACGATCGGGACGACGTAGTAGCCCTGGCGCGGTCCGGCGGTACCGGCCGCGACCTTCCCGTTGTGGTCACGGATGAGTGCGGTGAGTTCGGGTGCGATGTCGGAGAGCGTGCCCAGGCCCTCGCCGTCGACGTAGCCGCCGTCGATGAACTGCCAGGAGTTGTGGTCGCACGGGTCGGCACCTTTCCCGCTCGGCTGCGGCCGCATCATCCGGCCCGCGGGTGTGACGAACGGGAAGCGCGCCGACAGCATGGCGGCGGTCGCCCAGCTCAGTTCCGGAGGACAGTTCCGGAAGCGGTCGTAGAAGTCGATACTGCCCGGCAGCTCGGCGTCGTCGGTGTTGCAGACCTGCGCCGGGACGTCCGCGGCCCGCTCCCCGTCGGGACTCGTCGACAGCTGGCTGATCAGCGCCCGGCAGGGACCGTTGACGATGGTCGAGTTGAGCATGAGATAGCCGGTCGACGGCGGCAGCGCGGGCGGCCGCCACGGGAAGGTCGTCCCCAGCGACGGGACCTGCTCGGTCCACGACTGTTCGATGAGCGCGGCGCGGTCCTGCCATCGTCCGGAGGCGTTGGTGCGCAGACCCGTCGTCGACGCGAAGACGTCGCCGACCAGCAGCCCCGCCGCCCCGGCCGCCAGCGGATCCGGATTCGTCAGCGCCTTCGCCCCGGCGCGGTAGTCGCCCGGCGCGGTGCGGCCCACCTGATTCGACGACTGCACGACGGAGAGTCCCACCGATCCGCCGCTGGCGCCGGACGAGGCGAACACCGCACTCGACTGGCAGTCGTCGCGGACGACGTGCCCCGGTCGATCCTCCCGCCCGGACAGCGTGGCCACCGAGTTCGCGGTCCACACCGCGGCACGGATGCCGCCGCCGCTGGCGGCGATCAGCACCAGCGGCCGCACGGGCCGCTCCCCGGGCGCCGGCACACGCGCACACTCCTCACCGGCGGCCAGCCAGACGTCGAAGGCCTTCGCGACGGTGAGCCGGTCATCCCACCGTCCGGCACCGGCCTGGATGCGATGGAGGTCGGGATCGCCGCCGAGCAGGCTCGGCACCGCGATCACCACCAGCGCGAAGGTCAGCACCGGTGCCGCCTGCATCTTGGCGGCGCGGAACAGTTCCGGCGCGGCGCGGCTCTGCAGCAGCAGGATCATCATGCCGAAGAACACCATCAGCGCGGTCAGCGCGAGGGTGAGGGTCGCGACCACGCCCAGCCATCCGGAGAAGCCGAGCGGAGCCAGCACGAAGGTGAGCAGGACCCCGATCGAGCCGCACCAGATGACGATCTTGGCCCACGTGCCCAACCGCTGCGGCGCACCCGCCGGTACGGACGACGCGGCGTCGTCCCGGACCCGCACGAAGTACGCCGCCAGGCCGGCGAGCACCAGCAGACACAGCCAGCTCGCCGCCCACGGCACCACGTAGCGGACGGGGAAGCCGCCGAACGGATCGTCCGCGCCGTCGGGTGTCACCCACGCCGCCACGATCGGCGCGGTGAACGCGCGGACCGCGCCGAGGCAGAGCACCGCGATGTAAAGGACGACGCAGGCGCGTCCCACCAGGTCGACGCGCTTCACCCGCAGAGACGGGTCGTCCCGATCGTCGGCGAGCAGGTCCGCCGGTTCCTGGGCGATCGGCGGCGGCCGCCACACCAGTATCGCGGCGAGGACCGCTGCGCCGACCGGCACCGCGACGAGTGCCCAGATCATCGGGGAACCGCCGGCCGACGACTGGATCAGCGCCCACAGCATCAAGGCCAGGCCACCGATCCCGGCCGCCGCACCGTCCCACGTCGCCGCCCGCGACCGCGGCTCCGGCGCGTGTTTTCGCACCGCCGCTTCGCGGGCCACCGCCGAGGCGAACGGCACCGAGCTCAGCAGGACCACGAACAGCGCCATCATGTCGGGATCGACGAGGGCCCCGTGGCCGGAACCCCGCAGCACCGCACCGGCGATCAGCACCGCGGCCGGCAGCGGCAGCCACCACCACAGCCACGCCGGCTCCCTCGGCTCCCCCGCGTCGTCCGAGAGCCACAGCCATCGCACGAGCTTGGTCCGGTAGTACCCGATGGCGCACAGCGCACCGACGGCGACGAGCGCCACGACGGTGATGATGGCGAGATCACCCCACGCTTCCCTCGCCGGCAAGGCGGCGGTGAAGTCGTCGACCCAGCGGCGCTGCGCATCGGGGATCTGGTCGAGGGTGTCCTTCGCCGGAACCAGCGCGAGGACTCCCAGCACGACGACCACCACCAGCGACAATCGCTGAATCCAGAGGGCCTCCACATAACCGCGGAACGTCTTTCGGACCAGCCCCCAGAACGTCGGCGAGACGGCGAAGGAGACCACCATCACCGCCCAGCCGGCCCACTTGAGGTAGCTCGCCGACGCCAGCACGGTCGCCGCCCCGGACACCCGCGGGTCGCTGTCGTGCAGTCGGGCGGCGATCACCAGCAACGCGATGGCCTCGACGGCTTCGCCGACGGTGATCGCGCCCAGCGCGATCCACCGGGTGATCTGGCCTTTCGCATTGACACCGGCGATCAGCGCCACCAGCAGGATCAGATAGCCGACCGTGAACACGGCGTCGAACAGCACGTGCCATCTGACGAGACCGGCGGCCAGCCCGGCCGCGCCGCCGCTACCCGAGGTCCACGCTTCCCAGGCCGACCGCCGGCCCCACGCGCCCAGTCCTTCGATCTGGCCGAGGGTGACCGTCTGCCCGGTCGCGGTACTCCGCCCGATGAGGCGATCGGTCTCGGCCATCGCGATGAGGCCGGCGAGACCGAGCAGGAACGCGGCCCAGAGAACGACGGACCGCCACCGCGCGGCGGGATTGAGCGAGATTCCAGACATGTGATCCTCCTCGACGCCGGACCCGGGGTCTTTCATCTTCCGCCGTCGCGGGCCGCGGGTCGCCAGGATCGACTACTCGACATTCCCGGATCGGCTACCTGTTCCGGACGTCGTCTCCGCGCCTGTTTCCTATGCCTCGCCACCGCGGCTCGGCGCTGCGGCTCGTCGCTGCGCGGTTCGGCCGGCCGGGGCGGGCACCCTAGGATGTCGTCCATGGCTCTTCCCGCACCGAATCCGTCCGCCCGCGCCGTCGTCACCGGCGCCTCCTCCGGTATCGGCATGGCGCTGGCCTGCGTCCTCGCCGATCGGGGGCACTCGCTGATCCTCGTCGCCCGCCGCGGCGAGATCCTCGACGCGCTCGCCGCCGAGCTGCGCGAACGCTGCGGGGTGGAGGTCGAGGTCCGCGCCGTCGACCTGTCCGATGCCGAGGCGACGCGCCGGCTCTGCGACGAACTGGCCGCGCGCGAGGTCTCGATCCTGTGCAACAACGCCGGTATCGCCACGTTCGGGCCGGTCTCCGAGCTGGACCCCGACTACGAGCGGGCGCAGGTGCTGCTCAACGTCAACGCGGTGCACGACCTCACCCTCGCGGTGCTCCCGCAGATGGTGGAGCGCCGCTCCGGCGGGATCCTGATGGTCGGCTCGGCGGCCGGCAACATGCCGATCCCGAACAACGCCACCTACGCCGCGACCAAGGCGTTCGTGAACACCTTCAGCGAGTCGTTGCGGGGTGAGGTCGGCGGCCAGGGCGTCCACGTGACGCTGCTGGCCCCCGGACCGGTGCGGACGCAGACCCCGAGCGCCGAGGAAGCGTCCATCGTCGACAAGATGGTGCCCGACTTCCTGTGGCACTCCAGTCAGCGTGTCGCCGAGATGAGCCTGGACGCACTGGCACGCAACAAGATGCGAGTCGTACCGGGCACCCTGTCGAAGGCCATGTCGATCGCCGGCGGGTACACGCCCCGCGCGATCGTCGCGCCGATCGTCGGCACCTTCTACGCCAAGCTCGGCGAAGGCGAGTAGCGGACTACTCGCGCTTCTGACGCCAGCCGCGCTCGAACGGCAGGCGCCACGCGTGCGGTGCGATGAGTTGATGGATCTGGTTCGGGCCCCACGACCCGGGTGCGTACGGCTTGACCGTCGGCGGATTCTCCATCATCGGGATCGACCGCTCCCACAGTGATTCGATGCCCTCCGCGGTGGTGAACAGCGTGTGGTCGCCGTGCATGGCGTCGAGGATGAGACGTTCGTAGGCCTCGAGGATGTCCCCGGTGCGTTCGGTCTCGTCGGCCGAGAACTGCATCGACAGCTTGTCCAGGCGCATGCCGGGACCGGGGCGTTTGCCGTAGAACGACAGCGACACCCTGGCCTCGTCGGCCAGGTCGAAGGTGAGATGGTCGGGGCCCTCGGTGCCGATGCCCGATCCGGCCGGGAACATCGACTTCGGGGCCTCCTTGAAGGCGATCGAGATGATGCGCTGCCCCTCGGCCATCCGTTTCCCGGTCCGCAGGTAGAACGGCACGCCCGCCCAGCGCCAGTTGTCGATGTGGGCCCGCAGGGCGATGAAGGTCTCGGTGTCCGACTCCGGGTCGACGCCCACCTCGTCGCGATAGCCGGCGTACTGGCCGCGCACCACGTGCGCCGGGAGCACCGGCTCCAGCGACCGGAACACCTTGTTCTTCTCCTCGGAGATGGCCCGCGGCTCCAGCGCGGTCGGCGGTTCCATGGCGACGAAGGCCATCACCTGGAAGAGATGCGTCACCACCATGTCCTTGTACGCACCGGTCGGCTCGTAGACGCGGCCCGCGCGTCCAGGCCGAGCTTCTCCGGAACATCGATCTGGATGTGGTCGATGAAGTTGCGGTTCCAGATCGGCTCGAAGAGACCGTTCGCGAAGCGGAACGCCAGAATGTTCTGGGCGGCCTCCTTGCCGAGAAGTGATCGATCCGGAATATCTGATCCTCGTCGAAGGTCTCGTGCAGTTCCGCGTTCAGCGCGACCGCGGTCTCCAGATTCTCGCCGAACGGCTTCTCCATGATCACGCGTGCCCGGTCGACCAGCTCCGCGCTACGCAGCGTCTCGATCACCGTCGGCGCGGCCTTCGGCGGCACCGACAGGTAGTGCAGGAGCCGGACATCGCCGCCGAGCCGGGCCTCGCTCTCGGCCACCTTCGCCGCCAGCGCGGCCGGTCCCGCGGTGGTCGGCACGTAGAACAGCCGCGGCGCGAACGCCTCCCACTGCTCGTCTGTCAGTTTCCGGGCGCCGACCGCCTCGATCGATTCGCGCGCGAATGTGCGGAACTGCTCGTCGTCCAGGTCTTCCAGACTGGTCCCGATCACCTCGATGTCCGGGGTGAAGTCCAGGCCGACCAGGTGCCCGATCCCGCAGAGCAGCTTCCGGCGGGAGAGGTCGCCGGTGGCGCCGAAGAGCACGACGACCGTCGGGTCTCCGAGCGGCGCGTGCCGCGTCCGGGACGTGGGGCTGGGATACGCGATCGTCTGCGCGGGGCGCGAACCCCCGGCGGCGGGGTCTGTGTGCATCGTCACACCGCTTATCGTGGCACCGCCCCGGGCCCCGCGCGACCGAAAGCACCGGCGTCGCCCGCCGGGCGGCGACCGGCGCGACGTAGGGTGAGTGTCCGTGGAAGACAAACTCGTCTGGATCGACTGCGAGATGACCGGCCTGGACACCGGTTCGGACAAACTCATCGAGATCGCCGCGCTGGTCACCGACAGCGACCTGAACATCCTCGGCGACGGCGTGGACGTGGTGATCCACGCCGACGACGCCGCGCTGGCGGCGATGCCGCCGGTGGTGGTGAAGATGCACGCCGCGTCCGGCCTGACCGAGGAGGTGCGCGCCTCGACGGTCACCCTCGCCGAGGCCGAGCAGCGGGTGCTCGACTACCTGCGCGAGCACATCCCGGGCGGTGGCGTACCGCTCGCCGGGAACTCGATCGCCACCGATCGCGGCTTCATCGCCCGCGACATGCCCGAACTCAACGCGTTCCTGCACTACCGGATGATCGACGTCAGCTCGATCAAGGAGCTGTGCCGCCGCTGGTTCCCCGCCATCTACTTCGGGCAGCCGGAGAAGGGCCTGGCCCACCGCGCGCTCGCCGACATCCGCGAGTCGATCCGCGAACTCCGGTACTACCGGCAGGTGGCCTTCGTCCCCGAGCCCGGCCCCGACGCGGACACCGTCGCCGCGGCCGCCGAACAGCTCGGACCTGCCTGAACTCTGAGGCCGCAAACCGATTGGAGTTTCACCCCGGATTGCGGCTAGAGTATGAATCCGGTTCGCGAGCAACGCCCCCGGGCGATGTGAACGACACCGAAATGGTGAGTGTAGTTCAGTTGGTAGAGCACCAGGTTGTGATCCTGGCTGTCGCGGGTTCGAGTCCCGTCACTCACCCCGAAGGGAATCCGGCCCCGATCCGCTGTTCAGCGGGTCGGGGCCGGACCGTATCTCTGGCACCAGACCCCGCGCGGCGGCGAACTCCGCGATCGTCTGGGCCAGCGCGACGTCGGCGGTCGTCAAGCCACCGGTGGCGTGCGTCATGAGCGTGAAGGTGACGGCGCCGTAGGTGAGCTTCACGTCCGGGTGATGGTCGCCGGCTTCGGCCGCGATCACCACCTGATTCACCAGGTCGAGCCCCACGATCATCGACCCGGTGCGATACCCGGCCGACAGCGCGCCGTCAGTCACCGACCAGCCCGGCGGCGCCCCGGCGACCGCCTGCGTGTCCGTCAGCGACGTGTACTTCCGTGCGTTCATGACGTCGAGCGTAATAGGTGTCGCATGTCACATCCACTGGCGAACCTGGACGGCACTGGCGAACCTGGACGGCGCGGTTCAGGTAACGCCAGCATGGTCCAGATCCGGCGGCGTCAGAGAAGAAGGCCAGCGGCGTCGACCCGGCCGAAGCACGACTTCCAGCGCCGGAACCCGCCGCAGGACACTCCCCATGGCCCGCCCATCCGCGGCAGTCGGCGCGAACGTTCCGGCACCAGCCGGTCACGCCCGGAAACCCCGATTCCGGACGCGCACGCCCACCACCCGGTCGTCCGGCCGGATCTGCCCTACGCTTTCATTCGAGAAAGCCGCGGCCACGTCGAGAAGGGATGACCGGTGTCGTTCGTCTCCCGCATCGACGACTTCCAGCGTCGGCACCCCAAGGCCGGGTATCCCCTGGCCGTGCTCTACAAGTTTTTCGACGACCAGGGCGGATACCTCGCGGCGCTGATCACCTACTACGGCTTCGTCTCGCTGTTCCCGCTGCTGCTGGTGTTCACGACCGTCCTCGGCATGATCCTCGAGCACAACGAGGGTCTGCGCGACCGGATCGTCAGCTCGGTGCTGGAACAGATCCCGGTGGTCGGCGAGCAGCTGAGCGATCCGTCCGCACTCAGCGGGGGCACCGTCGCCGTGATCATCGGTCTGTCCGGCGCCCTCTACGGTGGGCTCGGTGTCGCCGTGGCCTCGCAGAACGCGATGAACGTGGTGTGGATGGTGCCGCGCAACAGCCGCCCGAATCCGATCCTCGTCCGCGTCCGCGGCTTCGTCCTGCTCTTCACGGTCGGGCTGACGCTGGTGCTGCTGGTGGGCGTGAGCATCGCCGTGGCCGCGCTCCACGTCGGCGGCGACCTCGGTGCGCTGCTCACCCAGATCGGCTCCGCCCTGCTGATGCTGATCCTGTTCGTCTTCGCGTTCCGGTTCGGCACCGCGCGCCCGCTCAGCGTCACCGACGTGCTGCCCGGTGCCGTGGTCGCGGCGGCCGGCTGGCAGGTGTTGCAGCACTTCGGCGGCGTCTACGTCGAACGCGTCATCGCCCGGACGCAGCAGATCAACGGCGTCTTCGCGGTGGTCCTCGGCCTGCTCGCGTTCATCTACCTCGCCGCGATCCTGCTGGTGTTCTCCCTGGAGATCAACGCGGTCCGCGTCGACAAGCTGTACCCGCGCGCCCTGCTCACCGAATTCACCGACGACGTCGACCTGCAGCGCGGCGACGTCCGCGCCTACACCCGATCGGCCCAGGCCCAGCGCGCCAAGGGCTTCGAGATCATCGACGTCGCCTTCGACAACCCACGCGACCACCCGCACGACGAACCGGAACGCGGCACCGACGACGAGCCCACGATCCCGATGATCGCCCGGCCCCCGGAGCGATAGCGGCGCGGATCAGCCCGGACGGACGACGGTCCGCCACCCGTGCACGACCATCGCCACGAAGGTCGCGAGCCACGCCGCGAGCGCGAACCAGCTCTCGCCGACACCGATCGCGTGCACCATCGGCAGGTGGTCGATCTCGCCGAGGAAACGCGACCCCACGCCGTACATGCCGAGCGGGAAGATGATGCTCCACAGCGTCGCCTCGTAGCGGAGCGGGACACGCCGCCGCACATGCTTCCAGTACCCGGCGGCGATCAGCGGCGGGATCAGCCAGGTGCCGAACGCCCAGAAGAACACCGCGGCGCCGGCGATCAGGCCGCGCGTCGCGTCGACCATGGGCGCGTCGGCCATCATCACGATCCGGGCCCCGGCCACGACGGTGATGGCGGTGGCACCCATCGCGACCCAGTACGGCGGGGTCATGTCGTCCGGCGCGAACGGGTGCGCCAGCAGACGCACCATGAGCAGGACACCCACGGCGCAGTACAGGAACACCCCCACCGACCACGAGAACACGGCGAGCAGGGCCAGCGAGGTCCGGCCGGTGACGACCGTCGGTTCCAGCATCGCGGCGAGCACGGCGACGGACTGGCTGGCGACGGCCCAGATGAACCACGTCCCGTTCGCGATACCCAGAGCCGGGATACCCTCGGCCTGCCCGCGCACGGCCATCCACGGCACCGTGTAGCCGAGAACGATCCAGGCCATCGCCCCGGTGAGCAGCAGCGCGAGCGGGATCACCCGCAGCCCCTCGGCCGTCAGGCGGCTGCCGAGCACGCAGGTCGCGGCGACGAAGGTGAAGAAGCCGAACGACCGGGCCGGGTCCGCGAAGTCGGCGCGCAGGGCCTGCGGGTACCGCAGACCCCGGACGACGTTCATCACCACCAGCACCGCGTAGGCGGCCACCGCGATCCACAGCAGCACCGCCGAACCCATCGTCGCGCCGGTGCCGTGCAGGCCGAGCGAGATGATCCCGGTCGCCATCACGAGCGCGAAATAGCCCGGCGTCAGCGTGCGCACGGCGTCGTCCACCCGGCCGGCCAGGGTGGAGCGGCCCGGCGCATCCGGCACCGCAGGCATCGAAGGTCCCCGCATGGCAGTTCACTGTAGGCGCCGCCGCCTCCCCGCCGGGCCCACCCGCGCGACACGGAACACCGGTACCTCCCGGCCCGCAACCCGCCGGTGGGGAAGACTGATCGGCATGCGCATGGACTCCCCTGCCGCCGGTTCCCCGTCCGGGGAGCCGAATCCGGCGACGTGGTCCGACCTCGCACCCTGGCTGGCCAGCCGCGGCGCCGACCCCGAGTTCTTCTGGATCGACGACGATCCCACCACCGCCGATGCCCAGATCCGGCAGGCGCACAGCGACCTCATCGCCGTTCTGATCATCGAGACGCTGCCGGAGATCGCCCTGGGCGATCTGCTGCCGATGCTGCCCGGCGGCGTGGATCTGATCCCCGATCCCGACCTGCCGACCCGCGCGGCCAACTGGCTGCTGTCGTCGTCGACCTTCACCACCGACCGGATCCGGCCGGTCACCGCCGCCGAGATCCTCGACAGCCGGGGCATGGGCACCGGTTCGGTGACGCCGCTGCTCAGCAAGCTGGTGGCCCTGTCGGTCGAGGCCGCCGGACGGCCCGACACCGGCCCGGACGACCCCGTCGCCGCACTGCTCGACGATCTCGCGATCATCGCCCGCTGGCACGTGGTGGCCGGACAGCGGCGCACTCCCGTGCTGGCGGGCCTGCCCGACCACGCGCCGACCGTCGTGCACGACGCCCGCCGCCGTCTCGATCGGCTGACCGGCGACGACCTCGCGCTCACCGGCGACGAACCCGAGGGCGTCGCCGCCCAGCTCGACACGCGCATCGGCGAACTCGCCGAACGCGATCGCGTGGTGTTCGCCGAGCGCCGCCTGACCCGGCCACGCATCCGGCTGGAGTCGCTCGGCGAACGCTTCGGCGTCTCCCGGGAACGCGTGCGGCAGTACGAGGCCCGCGCCCTCGATGAGCTGTACGACTGGATGGAGAACAGCACCGAGGCGCAGTTCATGCTGGCCGCGGCGCTGCGCGCCATCGGCACCGTCCGCCCGCTCGACGAGCTCCTCGCCACCCTGCCGGCGATCGGCGAGACGGTCCCGGTCACCGGGGCGCCGCTGTGGCGGGTGCTCACCGGGATCGGTGTGCCCTTCCAGATCGACGACGGCTGGGCCGCCACCCCGACGCTCGACGCCGCGCGGGAGACGACCAGGACGATCCTCGAGGAACAAGCCGATCGGTACGGCGTCGTCCGGCTCGATGCGCTCGACGCGGTGACCGGCGCGGCCGGGACCGCCACCCCGTCGTGGTACGCCGACTGGGCGGGCGCGGCCGGCTACGCGGTGTACCGCGGCCACATCCTGACGCGGACGTCGTCGGTGGAGGACTACGCCGCCGCGATCCTGCGGATCCACGCCGCGCCGATGACCCCCGAGGAACTGGTCGCCGAATTCCATGTCGAGCGGTCGGTCCGCTCGCTGGTGAACCAGATGACCGGCGACGATCGCTTCCAGCGCGTCAGCCGCACGCAGTGGGGCCTGAGAGAGTGGGGCGGCGACGGATACGAGAGCATCCGGGTCGCCATCGCCCGGCGGCTCACCGAATCCGGTGGCAGCGCACCCCTCGCCGACCTGGTCGACACCCTCGCCGTCGCCTACGACGTGAAGGCGGCGTCGATCGTCGCCTACGCCGCCGCCCCGCCGTTCCGCACGGAGGCGGGCATCGTCACGGCCGCCGCGGATGCCGCGGCGCCGCGGAAGTCGCCCGCGCAGACCCGGTCGCTGTATCGCGTGGGCGACGCCTGGAAACTGCGGGTCGCGGTGAATCGCGAACACCTGCGCGGTAGCGGCGCTCCGCTGCCGGTCGCGATGGCGACGGCGTTGGGTCTTGCGCACGGCGAGGTCCGGCACCTCGACTCCGCCGACGGCGAGCAGTCGGTGTCGTGGACCGCGCTGCAACCGACCATCGGCAGCATCCGCCGTTTCGTCACCGCCCTCGGCCTGGACGAATCCGCCGAGATGCTGCTCGTCTTCACCGACGACGGCCGCTTCGAGGTGGAGCCGGTCCGCGCGGCGACGGACCCGATGCACGACGCCCTCGCCCGGATCGGCGCCCCGGCCACCGACGACGCCGCGGTCGCCCTCGCCGCGCTCGCCGTCGCCGCCGGGCTTCCCCCCGACACCGCCGCGGCAGCGGTCGCCGAGGCCTACGCCGCGCGCGGCGAGACCGACATCGCAGCCCTGCTGACCGGCACCGATCGGCCGTGACCCGAGTCTCGTCTTTCGCACATCAGTTCGGTATCATGTGTTCTCAACGATCCCGATGACCTGCCCCGACAGAGAGGACCGGCCATGCCCCCGCGACGCCGCCCGGCCGCCGACTCGCTGACCGCCGAGAATCTGTCCGCCCTGGCCGTGGCCGTCGCCGAGGGCCGCCGCGCCACCGTGTACCTGCGCGAAGGCACACCGAGCCTGGGCCTGGCGCCCGGCGCCTCCGCGCGGGTGATCTCGGTGGACGGCACCACCGTCGTGGTCCGGCCCCGCGGCGTGGACGACGAACTCCCCTACGAGGCCGAGGAACTCCGGATGACGAAGAACGCCCCCGAACCCCCGCCGACGAAGCCGCGGCGGACAGCGAAGACCGCGGCGGCGCCCGCCACCGCACCCGCCCCGGCGCCGGAGCCGAAGGCTCCGGCCTCGCCGGCCACACCGACCTCGCCGAAGCGGGCTCCCGCCGCCAAACGCGCCGCGGCCCGGGCGTCGTCGGTCAAGTCGGTGACCGTCACGATCTACGGCTCACCCGAGAACGAGTGGTCGGTCCTGGTGACGCGCGGAGCGCGCAAGCCTCAGCGTTCCCGGCCGCTGGCCCCCGAAGCGGTGGATGCCGCCGTCCGCGAACTCGGCGACGAGACCGCCGCGGGTGCGGTCACCGCACTGCTGCACGCCGCCCGCGAGGAGGCTCAGCGCCGCGTGGAAGAACTCAGCCGGGAACTCGAGGCCGCCCGCCAGGCCCTCGCCGCCCTGGATCAACCGCAGCCCTGACCGAACGTCCGCACCGAAACGACCCCGGCCGCGTCTCGACGTCACTAGGGTCGGGAAACATGAGCCCGCGCAACGGTTCTTCCGATCCGCGTGGCGACGGCGTCGTCGTCCGCGTCCTGGTGTATTCCGACGACGCCGGGACCCGGCAGCAGGTGCGGACGGCCCTCGGCACCCGGCTGCATCCCGACCTGCCCGAACTCGAGTACGTGGAAGTCGCGACCGCGCCGATGGTGCTGCGCGAGTTCGACACCGGGACCGTCGATCTGGCGATCCTCGACGGCGAGGCCACGCCCGTGGGCGGCCTCGGGCTCGCCAAGCAACTGCGCGACGAATACTCGCCGTGCCCGCCGCTGCTGGTGCTGATCGCGCGGGCCGCGGACCGGTGGCTGGCCGATTGGTCGCGCGCCGATGCGAGCGCGTCGTCGCCCGTCGACCCGATCGAACTCCCCCGCATCGTCACCGGCCTCCTGTCGCGGCGCGCCACCACGCAATAGCCGGAGAATCCCCCACGGCGGCGCCACCCGTGACTAGTGTGTGTTTTACATCACAAGGGTGACCATCGCTCCTCCCCGTCACCCCAGACCGGAGCGAAAGACCTTGCAGCACAAGGAGGCTGAGGCAGGTGAACGCGTACGCGCCGATTCTGGTCCTCGGCGGCATCGCACTCGCCTTCGCCGTAGTCTCAGTGGTGATCGCGTCGATCGTCGGACCGCGCCGCCGCAACCGCGCGAAGCTCGAAGCGTACGAATGCGGCATAGAACCCCTTCCGCCCACGGCCGGCCTGGTGCAGCGATTCCCGGTGAAGTACTACCTGACGGCGATGCTGTTCATCATCTTCGACATCGAGATCGTCTTCCTCTACCCGTGGGCGGTCGCCGCCGACAGCCTCGGCTGGTTCGGGCTGATCGCCGTCGCCCTGTTCATCGTCAACGTCTCGGTCGCCTACGCCTACGAGTGGCGCCGCGGAGGGCTGAGCTGGGACTGACACGCACGCGGTGAGTCGATCACGAACAGCCCTCGCACGATCGATACGGAAGGGAGCTCCCACCGATGGGGATCGAAGAGCAGTTGCCCGGCGGATTTCTGCTGAGCACCGTCGAGAAACTCGCCGGCTACATGCGCAAGGGATCGCTGTGGCCGGCCACCTTCGGGCTCGCCTGCTGTGCCATCGAGATGATGGCGACCACGTCCGGCCGCTACGACCTCGCCCGTTTCGGGATGGAGGCCTTCCGCGCCTCGCCCCGCCAGGCCGATCTGATGATCGTGGCCGGACGGGTGAGCCAGAAGATGGCGCCGGTGCTGCGCCAGATCTACGACCAGATGGCCGAACCGAAGTGGGTGCTCGCGATGGGCGTCTGCGCGTCGTCCGGCGGCATGTTCAACAACTACGCGATCGTCCAGGGCGTCGACCACGTGGTGCCCGTCGACATCTACCTTCCCGGCTGCCCGCCGCGGCCGGAGATGCTGATGAACGCGATCCTGGCGTTGCACGAGCAGATCGCCGCCGAGCCGCTGGGCGTGCACCGCGAGGAGGCGGTGCGTGCCGCCGAGCGCGCGGCGCTGTCGGCACCGGCCACCATCGAGCTGCGGGGGCTGCTGCGATGACCGGCGAACTGACCCCCGGCGGCCGCCACGGCGGCGAGGTGATCGGAGTGGCGCGCGGCCTCTTCGGTCCGGCCGGCAGCGGCGACACCTCCGGCTTCGGCGGGCTGGTGACACCGATCGTGCTGCCCGGCGCCGCGGAGCGCCCCTACGGCGGCTGGTTCGATGAGGCCGTCGACGCGCTGATCGAGGGACTGGCCGTGCGGGGCATCGACTCGGAGGCCGCGATCGAGCGAGTGGTCGTCGACCGCGGGGAACTGACCGTGATGGTCGACCGGCGCGCACTCCTGCCCGTCGCCGCGACCCTGCGCGACGACGAAGCGCTGCGCTTCGAGCTGTGCCTCGGGGTGAACGGCGTGCACTACCCGGACGAGACCGGCCGCGAACTGCACGCGGTGTACCCGCTGCGCTCGATCACCCACAACCGGCTGTTGCGGCTGGAGACCACCGCCCCGGACGCCGACCCGCGGCTGCCCAGCCTGGTCGCGGTGTACCCGACCGACGACTGGCACGAACGCGAGACCTACGACTTCTTCGGGATCGTGTTCGAGGGTCATCCGTCGCTGACCAGGATCGAGATGCCCGACGACTGGGAGGGACACCCGCAGCGCAAGGACTATCCGCTCGGCGGCATCCCGGTGGAGTACAAGGGCGCCACCGTACCGCCGCCGGACCAGCGCAGGAGTTACCGCTGATGCGCGTTCCTTTCGACAAGCTCAAGGAGCAGGAGTTCATCGTCGCCGGCCGCGACTGGGACGACCTGGTCGCGACCCTCGCCGAGCGTCGCGAGGCCGACGGGGGTTCGCCCGACGAGCGGATCGTCGTGAACATGGGCCCGCAGCATCCGTCCACGCACGGCGTGCTGCGGCTGATCCTGGAGATCGAGGGCGAGACCGTCACCGAGGCCCGCTGCGGCATCGGCTACCTGCACACCGGGATCGAGAAGAATCTGGAGTTCCGCACCTGGACCCAGGGCGTCGCCTTCGTGACCCGGATGGACTATCTCTCGCCGTTCTTCAACGAGACCGCCTACTGCCTCGGAGTCGAGAAGCTGCTCGGCATCACCGATCAGATCCCGGCCCGCGCCAGCGCGATCCGGGTGCTGCTGATGGAACTCAATCGGATCAGTTCCCACCTGGTCGCCCTCGCCACCGGCGGGATGGAACTCGGCGCGGTGACGCCGATGTTCCTCGGTTTCGGCGCACGGGAGACCATTCTCGACCTGTTCGAGGAGATCACCGGCCTGCGGATGAATCACGCCTTCATCCGGCCGGGCGGGGTCGCCGCCGATCTGCCCGAGGGCTGCGAGCAGCACATCGCCGAGGTGCTCGACGCGCTGCCGCGCGAGATCGCCGAGGTGGAGGCCCTTCTCACCGAGAACCACATCTGGAAGGCCCGCACACAGGGAGTCGGCTACCTCGATCTCACCGGCTGCATGGCGCTCGGCATCACCGGGCCGGTCCTGCGGTCCACCGGACTCCCGCACGACCTGCGCCGCGCGGCCCCCTACTGCGGCTATCAGAACTACGAGTTCGACGTCGTCACCGACGACGGCTGCGACTCGTACGGGCGCTACCTGATCCGGGTGCGGGAGATGTACGAGTCCATCAGGATCGTCCGGCAGGTGCTCGACGCGCTGGAACCGGGCCCGGTGATGGTGGCCGACGCCGGTCTGGCCTGGCCTGCCGATCTGGCCGTCGGCCCCGACGGGCTGGGCAACTCGCCGGCCCACATCGCCGAGATCATGGGGGTCTCGATGGAGTCGCTGATCCATCACTTCAAGCTCGTCACCGAGGGCATGCGCGTGCCGGCCGGGCAGAGCTACACCGCGATCGAGGCGCCGCGCGGCGAGCTCGGCGTGCACGTGGTCTCCGACGGCGGCACCCGCCCGTATCGGGTGCACTTCCGCGATCCGTCGTTCACCAATCTGCAGGCCGTGGCGGCGATGTGCGAAGGCGGTCTGGTGGCCGACGTGATCACCGCCGTGGCCAGTATCGATCCCGTGATGGGAGGGGTGGACCGATGACCGATCCCGTCCTGCTCGAACTCACGCCGTTCCGCACCGGGACGCCGCAACCGCCGATCGAGTTCACCGGCCCGGAGCGGTATTCGCCCGGCGACGAGGCCGCGCTGCGCGCCGACGCCGCCCCGATCATCGCCCGGTACCCGCAGGCGCGGTCCGCGCTGCTGCCGCTGCTGCACCTGGTCCAGGCGCACGACGGCTACGTCACGCGCGCCGGCGTCCGGTTCTGCGCCGGCCTGCTCGAGCTCACCCCCGCCCAGGTCGCGTCGGTCGCGACCTTCTACTCGATGTACCGGCGCACGCCCACCGGCACCCATCTGGTCGGTGTCTGCACGACGACGCTGTGCGCGGTGATGGGCGGCGACGCGATCCTCGCCGAACTCACCGACCGGCTCGGTGTCGCACCCGGCGAGACGACGGACGACGGCGCGGTGACCCTGCAGCGCGTCGAATGCAACGCCGCCTGCGACTTCGCGCCGGTGGTGATGGTCAACTGGGAGTTCTTCGACGACCAGACCCCGGAGTCCGCGGCCGCGCTGGTCGATGACCTGCGCGCCGGGAGGCCGGTGTGCCCCAGCCGCGGCGCGGATTCGCTGTGCACCTTCCGGGAGAACGAGCGGCTCCTCGCCGGCGCCCCGCCCAGCCGGCCCCCTGAGCTTGTCGAAGGGGAGGGCGCATCATGATCACTGTCGACCTGCCCGCCGGGGGTGAGCCCGCGCAGGCCCCCGTGCTGTCCCGTTTCTGGTCCGATCGACAGTCGTGGACGCTCGCGAGCTATCTGCGTCGCGGCGGCTACACGGGGCTGAAGGCGGCCCTCGCGGTGGCCCCGGACGACGTGATCGAGCTGGTGAAGGCCTCCGGGCTGCGTGGCCGCGGCGGCGCGGGCTTCCCGGTCGGGATGAAGTGGAGCTTCATCCCGCAGGGTGAGCGCGACACGTCCGACGCCCACTATCTGGTGGTCAACGCCGACGAGTCCGAGCCCGGCACCTGCAAGGACATGCCGCTGATGCTGGCGTCCCCGCACACCCTGATCGAGGGCGTCGCGATCGCCGCCTACGCGATCCGCGCACGGCACGCGTTCATCTACGTCCGCGGCGAGGTGGCTCCGGTGATCCGGCGGCTGCGCGAGGCGGTCGACGAAGCGTATGCGGCCGGTCTGCTCGGGCGCCGGGTGCTCGGCTCGAGTCTGGACCTCGACCTGGTGGTGCACGCCGGTGCCGGCGCCTACATCTGCGGTGAGGAGACCGCACTGCTCGACTCGCTGGAGGGCCGCCGCGGCCAGCCGCGGCTGCGGCCGCCGTTCCCCGCCGTCGCCGGGCTGTACGCGAGCCCGACCGTCGTCAACAACGTCGAGTCGATCGCGTCGGTGCCGTCGATCCTGCGCAACGGCACCGACTGGTTCCGGTCGATGGGCACCGAGCGCTCCCCCGGCTTCACCCTGTACTCGCTGTCCGGGCACGTCGCCCGGCCCGGGCAGTACGAGGCACCGCTGGGGATCACCCTCCGTGAACTCCTGGAACGCGCGGGCGGGGTCCGCGCCGGGCACACGCTGAAGTTCTGGACACCGGGCGGATCGTCGACGCCGATCTTCACCCCGGAACACCTCGACGTCCCCCTCGACTACGAGGGAGTCGCCGAGGCCGGATCGATGCTCGGCACCAAGGCCCTGCAGATCTTCGACGAGACGACGTGCGTGGTCCGCGCCGTCACCCGGTGGACCGAGTTCTACGCGCACGAGTCGTGCGGCAAATGCACTCCGTGCCGCGAGGGCACCTACTGGCTGGTGCAGCTGATGCGGCGGCTCGAATCGGGCGACGCCACCGAGGAGGATCTGACCACGCTGACCGACATCACCGACAGCGTCGTCGGAAAGAGCTTCTGCGCCCTCGGTGACGCCGCGGGCAGCCCGATCCTCAGCTCACTGAAGTACTTCCGCGACGAATACCTCGCGCACTTCCCCCACGACGGCCACCCGGGCGGCTGCCCCTTCGACCCGTCGAAGTCCACCGTGTTCCACGCCGATCGAGCGGAGTCGAGATCATGACCGCGGTCCACGCTCAAGACGGTCGAGCGGAGTCGAGACCACCCGACGAGAACATGGTGACCCTCACCATCGACGACGTAGAGGTGACCGTCCCCAAGGGCACCCTGGTGATCCGCGCCGCCGAACTGATCGGCGTCGAGATCCCCCGTTTCTGCGATCACCCGCTGCTGCCGCCCGCCGGGGCCTGCCGGCAATGCCTGGTCGAGGTGGAGGGACAGCGCAAACCGATGGCATCGTGCACCATCACGGCGACCGATCAGATGGTGGTCCGCACCCAGCACACCTCGGCCGACGCGGCCCGCGCGCAGAGCGGCGTGATGGAACTCCTGCTCATCAATCACCCGCTCGACTGCCCGACCTGCGACAAGGGCGGCGAGTGCCCGCTGCAGAACCAGGCCATGTCGGCGGGCCGGCCCACGTCGAGGTTCGACGGCGTCAAGCGCACCTACACCAAGCCGGTGGCGCTGTCGCCGGAGGTGCTGCTCGACCGGGAGCGGTGTGTCCTGTGTGCCCGGTGCACCCGGTTCTCCACCGAGATCGCCGGGGATCCGCTGATCGAGCTCGCCGATCGCGGTGCGCTGCAACAGGTGTTCGCTTACCGGGCGCCGGGAGCGGAGCGAGCGGGCCCAGATGACACAGCGGAGGAGCCTTTCGAATCGTATTTCTCGGGCAACACGGTGCAGATCTGCCCGGTGGGCGCCCTGACCGGTGCCGCGTACCGCTTCCGCGCGCGGCCCTTCGACCTGATCTCGTCACCGAGCGTCTGCGAACACTGCGCGGGCGGGTGCGCGCTGCGCACCGATCACCGGCGCGGGAAGGTGCTGCGCCGCCTGGCCGGCGACGATCCCGAGGTCAACGAGGAGTGGAACTGCGACAAGGGCCGCTGGGCGTTCGCCTACGCCCAGCTCCCCGACCGGCTCACCGTCCCGCTGGTCCGCGGCGACGACGGCGTGCTCGCGCCGGCGTCGTGGCCGCACGCGCTGGCCGTCGCCGCCCGCGGCCTGTCCGGAACACCGGCCGGGGTGCTGCTCGGTGGACGGGCGACGGTCGAGGACGCCTACGCCTACGGCAAGTTCGCCCGCGTGGTGCTCGGCACCAACGACGTCGACATGCGGGTGCGGGATCACTCGGCGGAGGAGACCGCGTTCCTGGCGGCACGCGTCGCCGGTACCGGAATCGGCGTCACCTACGCCGAATTGGAGAAGGCACCGGTGGTGGTCCTGGCCGGACTGGAACCGGAGGAGGAGAGCGCGGCCGTCTTCCTGCGGCTGCGGAAGGCGGTGCGCCGCCATCACTGCCGCGTCGTGACCATCGCCTCCTGGCGCAGTCCCGGATCGGCGAAGCTGTCCGCCGACCTGATCTCGTGCGTCCCCGGGGCCGAGGCCGACGCGCTGGCGTCGCCGGAGGTGGCCGAGCTGCTCGCCACGCCGGGGGCGGTACTGCTGACCGGTGAACGACTCGCCGCCGCACCCGGCGCCCTCACCGCGGCGGCCACCGTCGCCGACGGCACCGGCGCGCGGCTGGCCTGGATCCCCCGGCGCGCCGGCGAGCGCGGCGGCCTGGACGTCGGAGCCGCACCGAATCTGCTGCCCGCGGGCCGGCCGGTCTCGTCGGCGACCGCCCGCCGCGACCTCGGGCAGGTCTGGGGTACGGTGCCCAGCGAGGTGCCCGGCCGGGACACCGCCGGAATGCTCGCGGCCCTCGGGAACGGCGACCTCGGCGCGGTGCTGACCGGCGCGGTGGACCCCGGCGACCTGCCCGACCCGGCGGCGGCCCACGACGCGTTCGCCCGGTCGTTCGTGGTGAGCCTGGAGCAGCGGCCCTCCGCGGTGACCGAGTACGCCGACGTCGTCTTCCCGGTGGCCGCGGTCGCCGAGAAGACCGGCACCTTCGTGGACTGGGAGGGTCGTCCGCGACCGTTCTCCACCGCTCTCCCGCCGCCCGACCGCGGCACCCTCCCGCTGTCCGACCACCGCGTGCTCCACCTGCTGGCCGCCGAACTCGGGACGGACCTGAACTGCGACAGCGCCGACGCGATTCATCGCGAGTTCGCGCGCATCGGGCCGTGGGACGGCGAGCGCGCGTCGTTCGAGGGGGTCGTTTCGACACCGACTTCCCAACAGCCCGTTGAGCCGGTGAGGAACGAAGTGACGAACCGTGTCGAAACGACCCCCAGCGACGAGCAACCTTCGTTCGAGACGGGCGTTTCGACTCGGACTCGCCTAGCGGCTCGTCCGGCTCAACGAGCTACTGAGCAGCCCGCCCGTGTCGAAACGACCCCCGGCGACGAGTTCACTCTCGCGTCCTGGCGGATGCTCCTCGACGACGGCCGCCTTCAGGACGGCGAGCCCTACCTCGCGCAGACCGCACGCCGCCCCGTCGTGCGCCTCGCCGCCGCGGCGGCGGAGCGGCTCGGCATCGGCGACGGCGACCCGGTGACCGTCGCCACGCGGCGCGGCGAGCTGACCCTGCCGCTGGCGGTCACCGACATGCCCGACGACGTGATCTGGGTTCCGATGAACGCGCCCGGGCAGGGCCTGCACGCCCGGCTGGCGGCCTCGCCCGGCGATCGAGTGACCGTGCGGAGCGGCCGATGACCGCGCCAGCCCGGTTCCCCACGCTCGCCGACTTCGGGCGCGATCCGTGGTGGCTGATGCTCGTCAAGGCCGTCGCGATCTTCGCGTTCCTGGTGGTGACGGTGCTGGTCGCGATCCTCGCCGAGCGCAAGGTGATGGCCCGCATGCAGCGGCGGCTCGGGCCGAACCGGGTCGGCTGGCACGGTGCGCTGCAAAGCCTGGCCGACGGCGTGAAGCTCGCCCTGAAGGAGGGGCTCACCCCGATCGGCGTCGACAAGGTCCTGTATGTGCTGGCACCGATCATCTCGGTGGTGCCGGCGATCATGGCGTTCGCGGTGATCCCGATGGGGCCGATGGTCTCGGTGTTCGGTCACCGGACCCCGCTGCAGCTGACCGACCTGCCGGTCGGCGTGCTCTACATCCTGGCCGTCACCTCGATCGGGGTGTACGGCATCGTGCTGGCGGGCTGGGCGTCGTCGTCGACCTATCCGCTGCTCGGCGGCCTGCGGTCGACGGCGCAGGTGATCTCGTATGAGATCGCGATGGGCCTGACCTTCGCCGCGGTCTTCCTGCTGTCGGCCACCATGTCGACGTCCGGGATCGTCGCCGGGCAATCCGGGCGCTGGTACGTACTGGTGCTGCTGCCGTCGTTCGTGATCTACGCGATCTCCATGGTCGGCGAGACCAACCGCGCCCCGTTCGACCTGCCCGAGGCCGAGGGCGAGTTGGTCGGCGGCTTCCACACCGAGTACTCGTCGCTGAAGTTCGCGATGTTCATGCTGGCCGAGTACATCAACATGGCGACGGTGTCGGCGCTGGCCGCGACGCTGTTCCTCGGCGGCTGGCAGGTGCCGTGGCCGGTGAGCCTGTGGTCCGGCGCGAACAGCGGATGGTGGCCGCTGCTGTGGTTCGTGATCAAGGTGTGGGTGTTCCTGTTCGTGTTCATCTGGCTGCGGACCACGCTCCCGCGCCTGCGCTACGACCAGTTCATGACGCTCGGCTGGAAGGTGCTGATCCCGTTCGCCCTCGCCTGGGTGCTGGTGGTCGCGGTGATCACCGAGGCCACCCGAGGCTGGGCCGCGTGGAGCGCCGGCCTGATCTACGCCGCCGCCGGACTGGTCGTGACCGCGGCGCTGCTCAAGGCGGTGTTCGCGGTGGTGGGAGGTCGGTCGATCGATTCGTCTGCCGCTTCGACCGGCCCGGAAGGCGCCCACGACAAGCCCTTCGATCCGTTCGCCGGGGGCTTCCCGGTACCGCCACTGCCCGGCCAGGTTCTGCCGAAGGAGTCCGCCGATGCCTGACATGCCCGATGCCGTCGCCGGCTTCGCCTCCACGTTCGCCGGCATGTTCCGCGCCCCGATCACCGAGCAGTACCCGGAGCAGAAGGAACCGCCCGCCCCTCGCTACCACGGCCGCCACCAGCTGAATCGCTATCCGGACGGACTGGAGAAATGCATCGGCTGCGAGCTGTGTGCGTGGGCATGTCCGGCCGACGCCATCCTGGTCGAGGGCGCCGATAACACCGACGAGGAGCGCTACTCCCCCGGCGAGCGCTACGGCCGCGTCTACCAGATCAACTACCTGCGCTGCATCGGCTGCGGCCTGTGCATCGAAGCCTGCCCGACGCGTGCGCTCACCATGACCGGCGACTACGAACTCGCCGGCCCCAGCCGCGCCGGCCTGATCTACGAGAAGGATCAGCTGCTGGCGCCGCTGGAAGACGGCATGACGCCCCCGCCGCACGACATGGCGCCCGGCACGCGGCCGGAGAACTACTACCGCGGCGAGGTCACCGGATGACCGCCGTACTCGCGTCGGAACTGACCCGCACCACCACCGGCGAGGCCGTCACCTTCTGGGTGCTGGCGGTGATCGTGGTGATCGGTGCGCTCGGCGTGATCCTGTCGCCGAAGGCCGTCTATTCGGCGGTCTTCCTGGCGATGACGATGATCATCCTCGCGGTGTTCTACGTGCTGCAGGGTGCGCTGTTCCTCGGCGTGGTGCAGGTGGTGGTCTACACCGGCGCGGTGATGATGCTGTTCCTGTTCGTGCTGATGCTGATCGGCGTGGACTCGTCGGACTCGCTCGTCGAGACCATCCGGGGGCAGCGCTATCTGGCCGCCGGCCTCGGGATCGGTTTCGCGATCCTGCTGGTCGCGGCCCTCGGCACCGCGGTCCTCACGCCGTTCCGCGGCGCCCCCGACTACAGCCACGGCACCGCGCCCGGCGGCGGCAACGAGAACATCCGGGCCCTCGCCGAACTGATCTTCGTCAAGTACCTGTGGGCGTTCGAACTCACCGGCGCGCTGCTGATCACCGCGACACTCGGCGCCATGGTGCTGGCCCACCGCCAGCGGTTCGGCCCCAAGCGCGGTCAGCGCGAGCTGTCGATCGCGCGCTTCGCCCGCGGCGGCCACGTCACGCCGCTGCCACCGCCCGGGGTCTTCGCCCGGCACAACGCGGTCGACATCCCGGCCCGTGAACCCGACGGCTCGCCGTCGGCGCTGTCGGTGAACGCGCTGCTCACCCCGCGGGACCTCGGTCCCTTCGACACGCCTCCTTCGTCGGCGGCTCAGGGAGCGTTCGGCACGTCGCCGGCCGCTCAGGGAGCGTTCGGCACGTCGTCGGCGGCTCAGGGAGCGGTCGGCACGTCGTCGGCGACTCAGGAAGCGTTGGGACGGAACCGGCCGATCAAGGAGGGCCGATGAACCCCGCGAACTACCTGTACCTGTCGGCGATCCTCTTCGCGATCGGCGCGTCCGGGGTGCTGCTGCGCCGCAACGCTCTCGTCGTCTTCATGTGCGTGGAACTGATGCTGAACGCCGCCAACCTGGCCTTCGTCACCTTCGCGCGCATGCACGCCAGCCTGGACGGACAGGTGATCGCCTTCTTCACGATGGTGGTCGCCGCCGCCGAGGTGGTGGTCGGCCTCGCGATCATCATGACGCTCTTCCGCACCCGCCGGTCGGCCTCGGTCGACGACGCCGATCTGCTGAGGCGGTGACGCGATGACCACCGGACTCTGGGGGAATCTGCTCTGGCTGCTCCCCGGCCTGCCCGCCGCTGGCGCGCTGATCCTGCTGCTCGGCGGCCGCCGCACCGACCGGTGGGGACACCTGCTGGCGACGCTGCTCGCCGGCGCCGCCGCCGTGATCGCGGTCGCGTCGTGGATCGCGATGATCGGGCGCGAAGGGCCCGCGCGCGCCGCGGTCTCGGGCGGCTGGACCTGGATCCACGCCGGGCGCTTCCACGTGGAGGCGGCGCTGCGGCTTGATCAGCTGTCGATGTGTTTCGTGCTGCTGATCACCGTCGTCGGCACCCTGATCCACGTCTACTCGATCGGCTACATGGCGTCCGATCCGGACCGGCGGCGATTCTTCGCCTACCTCAACCTGTTCCTGGCGGCCATGCTGGTGCTGGTCCTGGCGGAGAGCTATCTGGGCGTCTACCTGGGCTGGGAGGGCGTCGGCCTGGCGTCGTACCTGCTGATCGGCTTCTGGCAGTACAAGCCGACCGCGGCGACGGCCGCGAAGAAGGCGTTCGTGATCAACCGCGTGGGCGACGTGGGCTTCGCGATCGCCCTGATGATCATGTTCACCACCTTCGGCACGGTGGGCTTCGCGGGCGTCTTCGGCGCGGCACCGGGCGCCGGGGAGGGCACGCTCACCGCGATCTGCCTGCTCTTGCTCCTCGGGGCCTGCGCGAAGTCCGCGCAGGTGCCGCTGCAAGCCTGGCTGCTCGACGCGATGGAGGGCCCCACCCCGGTGTCGGCGCTGATCCACGCGGCCACGATGGTGACCGCGGGCGTCTACCTGATCACCCGGTCGGCGCCGCTGTTCGACCTCGCACCCGGCGCGCAGACCGCCGTCCTCGTGGTCGGCGCGGTGACCCTGCTGTTCGGGGCGATCATCGGCTGCGCGAAGGACGACATCAAGAAGGCGCTCGCCGCGTCGACCATGAGCCAGATCGGATACATGGTGATGGCCGCGGGACTCGGCCCGGCCGGCTACGCGGTCGCGATCGTGCACCTGGTGGCGCACGGCTTCTTCAAGGCCGGACTGTTCCTCGGCGCCGGGTCGGTGATGCACGCGATGAACGACGAGACCGACATGCGCCGGTACGGCGGGCTCGCGAGACTCATGCCCGTCACCTTCGTCACCTTCGGCTTCGGGTACCTGGCGCTGATCGGCATCCCGCCGTTCTCCGGATTCTTCTCCAAGGACGGCATCATCGAGGCCGCCTTCGGGGCCGGGGGTGCGCGCGGCCCGATCCTGTTCGTGGTCGCGCTGCTCGGGGCCGGGCTGACCTCCTACTACATGACCCGGGTGATGGCGATGACCTTCTTCGGCGAGCGCCGGTGGTCGCCGCGCGGCGAGTCCCCGCTGCACCCGCACGAAGCGCCGCGATCGATGACCTGGCCGATGATCCTGCTGGCGATCGGCTCGCTGGCCGCCGGCGGGGCACTCACGATCGGCGGCACCGTGGCGCACTGGCTGGCGCCGGTCGTCGGTGAGGCCGCGCATCACGAGGGCCCGCTGCCGAGCTGGGCGGTCACGCTGATCGTGCTGGCGACGGTGCTCGCCGGCGGCGCGATCGCCTGGCGGCAGTACGGCACACGACCGGTCCCGGTGACCGCCCCCGACGACGTCTCCGGCCTGACCGTCGCGGCCCGCCGCGACCTCTACGGCGACGCGTTCAACGAGACCGTCTTCGAGGGCCCGGGACGGTTGGCGACGGCGGGACTGGCCGCCATCGAGAACGACGGCTTCGCACAGGTCCCGACCGCGGTCGGCGCCGGTGTCGGTGGGCTCTCGACCGTGACGCGGCGGTGGCAGACCGGGTACGTCCGGTCGTACGCGGCGTCGATCCTGACCGGAACGGTGCTGATCGGCATCCTCACCTGGGTGGTGAGCGCGCTGTGACCGTTCCCTGGCTGACCGTTCTCTGGGCGATCCCGGCGCTCGCCTCGGTCCTGGTGATGCTGGCGCCGGCCGACCGGCCCACCACCGCCAAGGCCATCGGCCTCGGCGCGGGCGTGGTCACCGCGTGGTGGGCCATCGTCATCGCGATCCGCTTCTCGGCCGGGGGCGGCCGCTTCCAGTTCACCGAGGACGTCAGCTGGATCCCGGCGATCGGCACGCGCTATTCGCTCTCGCTCGACGGCATCGGGCTGGCCCTGATCCTGCTCACCGCCTGCCTCACGCCGCTGCTGCTGCTCGCCGGCTGGCGTGACGCCGACATCAGCGGCCGGACCACCGCCCGCGGCGCGGCGACCTACGTCGCCCTGCTGCTGGCCGTCGAGGCACTGGTGCTGATCAGCTTCGTCGCCACCGACGTGCTGCTCTTCTACATCGTGTTCGAGGCGATGCTGATCCCGATGTACTTCCTGATCGGCGGCTACGGCACTGACCGGTCGGCGGCCGGCGAGCGGTTCCGGTCCCGCGCCGCGGTCCGGTTCCTGCTCTACAACCTGCTCGGCGGTCTGGTGATGCTCGCCGCCGTGATCGGCCTGTACGTGGTGACCGCGCGCAGCGGTCCGGGCACGTTCTCGTTCACCGCGATCAGCGAGATGGCCGCGCGGGGGGACCTCGAAGCGTCGCCGATGATGCTGAATCTGCTGTTCCTGGGCTTCCTGTTCGCCTTCGCGGTCAAGGCTCCGCTGTGGCCGCTGCACAGCTGGCTGCCCGACGCCGCCGTCGCCGCGACCCCGGCGAGCGCAGTGATGATGATGGCGGTGATGGACAAGGTCGGCACCTTCGCGATGCTCCGCTTCTGCCTCGGGATGTTCCCGGACGCCTCGGTGACCTTCGCCCCCCTGGTGTCGTCGCTCGCGGTGGTGTCGATCCTCTACGGTGCCGTGCTGGCGATCGCGCAGACCGATCTGATGCGGCTGATCTCGTACACGTCGATCTCCCACTTCGGGTTCATCGTGCTGGGGATCTTCGCGCTCACCGCGCAGGGACAGACCGGGTCGACGCTGTACATGGTGAATCACGGGATCTCGACCGCGGCGCTGTTCCTGGTGGCGGGCTTCCTGGTGACGCAGCGCGGCAGCGCGCTGATCGCCGACTTCGGCGGCATCCAGCGGGCCGCGCCCGTGCTGGCCGGGGTGTTCCTGATCGCCGGTCTCGCGACCCTCTCGCTGCCGGGGCTGGCGCCGTTCGTCAGCGAGTTCCTGGTGCTGATCGGCACCTATGTGCGCTATCCGGTGGCGGCGATCCTGGCAGCACTCGCCCTGGTGCTGTCCGCGCTGTACATCCTGTGGACCTATCAGCGGGTGTTCGGCGGTCCGTCGGCCGGTGCCGGTGGCGGGGCGAGCCGGCCGATCCGCGATCTCAGCGTGCGGCAGAAAGCGGTGGTGGCACCGCTGATCGCCGCGCTGCTGGTACTCGGCTTCTTCCCCGGGCTGATCCTGAACTTCGTCGATCCGGCGGTCGGCCACAGCAGCGTCGTCACCGTCGATCCGCACCCGAGTGTCGCCGGAGGACCGCGATGACCACTGTTCCGCTGGCGATCGACGCCCCCGCCATCGACTACGCGCTGCTCTCACCGATGCTCGTCGTGTTCGGGGTGGCCGTGCTGAGTGTGCTGGTCGAGGCGGTACTGGCCGTCGCCCCCGGGGTGACCGGCGCACCGGCCGCGACCGTCGCCCGGGCGCGGCACCGCATCCAGGTGTCGCTCGCGATCGCCGCGCTGGTCATCGCCTTCGTCCGCGTGGTGATCCTGGCGACCGGGATGCCCACAGACGCGGCCGCGACCATGTCGGGGGCGGTCGTGATCGACGGCCCCACGCTGTTCTTGCAGGGCACCATCCTGCTGGTGTCCCTCGCCGCGGTCGCGTTCATGGCCGAACGGCGGCTCGACCGGGTCTGGGCACCGGTCGAAGTCCGCACGGCCGCGGGCAGGCGGATGGCCGTCGTCAGCGGTGGCGGCGCCGATGCGGATCTGCCCGCGGACGCGTTCACCCCGTCCGCGGCGACGATTCCGGACTCTCCCGACGAGCTGCTCGCCGCCCGCGCCCACGCGGTCACCACCGAGGTCTTCCCGCTCACCCTGTTCGCCGTCGGCGGCATGATGCTGTTCGGCGCGTGCGGCGACCTGCTCACCATGTTCGTCGCGCTCGAGGTGCTCTCCCTGCCGCTGTATCTGCTCTGCGGGCTGGCACGGCGTCGTCGTCTGCTGTCCCAGGAGGCCGCGCTCAAGTACTTTCTGCTCGGCGCGTTCGCGTCGGCGATCTTCCTGTTCGGTTCGGCGTTCGCCTACGGCGCCACCGGGTCGCTGAACCTCGGCATGATCGGACATTCGCTGGCCGCCGGGAGCGGGGCCCAGGACGCCGCCGGCGGGTCCGCCGATCACACCCTCGCGCTGATCGCCGTGGTGGGGGTGAGCGTGGGACTGCTGTTCAAGGTGGGGGCGGTGCCGTTCGGGTCGTGGGTGCCGGACGTGTATCAGGGCGCCCCGACGCCGGTGACCGCGCTGATGGCGTCGGCCACCAAGGTCGCCGCCTTCGGCGCACTGCTGCGGGTGCTGCACGTCGGCTTCGCCGGGCTGGCCGACGACTGGCGGCCCGCGCTGTGGGCGGTGGCGATCGCGACGATGGTGATCGCCACGCTGATGGCGGTGACACAGCAGGACATCAAACGGATGCTCGCCTACTCGTCGGTCGGGCACGTCGGCTTCGCCCTGGTCGGTGCGATCACGCTGACCGAGGCCGGGATCTCGTCGACCCTGTTCTACGTCGCCGCGTACGCGTTCGCGGCGTTCGGCGGCTTCGCGCTGCTGTCGGTGGTGCGCGATGAGACCGGCGTGGAGGAGTCCCGGCTGGACGCCTGGGCCGGCCTCGGACGCCGGCGGCCACTGGTCGGGGTACTGCTGTCGCTGTTTCTGCTGTCGTTCGCCGGGATCCCACTGACCAGCGGATTCATCGGGAAGTTCGCGGTCTTCGCGGCGGCCGGAGCGACCGGCGCGTGGGCCCTGGTGATCGTGGGCGTGTTGTGCAGCGCCGTGGCCGCGTACTTCTATGTGCGGGTGATCGTCTCGATGTTCTTCGCGCCGTCACCGGATGACGCGCCGGAGGTGCTGACCCCGAGCGCGCTGACCACCGTGCCGATCGGCGTGTGCGCCGCCGTCACCGCGTTCGTCGGGGTGTTCCCGCAGCCGCTGCTCGACCTGGCCTCCTCGGCGTCGGCCTTCCTGCGGTGACCGCCGGCTATCGCACGTACGGTTCGACGGGGAGACCGGCGGCGCGCCAGGCGCTGAATCCGCCGTCCACGTGCGTCACGTCCACGCCCATGCGGTGCAGACTCGCGGCCGCCAGCGCCGACCGCCAGGCCGATCCGCAGTAGAGCACCAGACGGCGGCCGTCGTCCAGTGCCGGCCGGTAGTACGGGCTCTCCGGGTCGACCCAGAACTCCAGCATTCCGCGTGGCGCCCGGTACGCGCCGGGAATCACCCCCTCGCGCGCCCACTCCTGAGGTTCCCGGATGTCGACGAACACGGCCGACTCGCCGCCGAGCAGTGCGGCCGCCTCGGCGAGCGGCAAAGGCGGCACCTCCCGGTTCGCCTCGGCGACGAGATCGGCGGCGCGACGGCGCCGCGGACTTCCGGGGGCTCGGGACATGACAGACTCCTCGCGTACGTCTTGTATCTATATTGGACTCTAGTGCGCGAAGGCTTACCGTGGAAGGGTCTGGAGTACGAGAGGAATCACGATGACCGGTGTGCTGACCGAACTGCCCATCGTCGACATGTCGCTGCTGAGCGGTGACGAGTCCGATCGCGCGGCGTTCCGCGACGCGCTGCGCACCGCCACCCACGAGGTCGGGTTCTTCTACCTCGTCGGCCACGGCATCGGGCGCGACGTCCGCGACCGCCTGTTCGACACCGCGCGGGCCTTCTTCGCTCTGCCCGACGCCGACAAGTTCGCCGTCGAGATGCTGGCGAGCCCGCAGTTTCGCGGCTACACCCGGTTCGGCGGCGAGTACACGCAGGGCGCGATCGACTGGCGCGAGCAGATCGACCTCGCGGCCGAATACCCGTCGCTCGGGACCGAGCCGTCGTATCTGCGCCTCGACGGCCCCAATCTGTGGCCGTCCGGCGTCCCGGACTTCCGGGCGATCCTCACCGACTGGCAGGAGCGGTGCGGCGCCCTCGGCCTGCGCCTCATGCGGGAGTGGGCACTGAGCCTCGGCGCCCCCGCCGACGTGTTCGATCCGGCGTTCGCGCAGCGGCCGTCGACCCTGATCAAGCTGGTCCGCTACCCCGGCCGCGATGCCGAGGCCGACCGGCAGGGCGTCGGCGCCCACAAGGATCCGGGCGTGCTGACACTGCTCCTGGTGGAGCCGGGCAAGGGCGGTCTCCAGGTGCGCCGCGACGGCGGCTGGATCGACGCACCGCCGATCGACGACGCGTTCGTGGTCAACATCGGCGAGCTGATGGAGTACGCCACCGACGGCTATCTGAAGGCGACCATGCACCGGGTGCAGTCGCCGCCCCCGGGGACCGAGCGGCTGTCGGTGCCGTTCTTCTTCAATCCGGCGCTGTCATCGGCCATGCCGCGGATCACCCTGCCGCCGAAGCTCGCCGCGCAGGCGCGCGGTGTCACCGACGATCCGGCCAATCCGATCTCCGGCACCTTCGGCGAGAACATCCTCAAGGCGCGGCTGCGCGCCCACCCCGACGTCGCCGCCCGCCACCACGCCGATCTGCTGCGTTAGGTTTCGACAGGCTCAACCGGCACAGCAGGTTTCGACAGGCTCGACCGGCGCCACGAGGTTTCGCAGCGCGACCGGCGGACGGCGTCAGATGTCGTCGAACGAGCCGCCGCGGCCGTGACCGGCGGCGAACCGGCCGGCACCGGTGACACCGTCGGCGCGCAACGAGGTCAGGCCGATCTCGAACTCGGCGGCCAGTGCCGCGGGCTCGTCGCGGGACCACTGATCGCGGGCCGACCGGCGATCGCCCCGGAGGCAGGTCTGCGGCATCCGAGCGATCTCCCGGGCCAGCGCGACCGCCGCTTCGCGCGCCGTCCCCGCCGGCACGACGCGGTTGACGAGCCCGAAATCGAGCGCCTCGGCGGCGCCGACGGGACGACCGGTGAGGATCAGATCCATCGCGCGGCTGTGTCCGATGAGCCGCGGCAGCCGGACGGTGCCGCCGTCGATGAGCGGAACACCCCACCGGCGGCAGAACACGCCCAGCACCGTCTCTTCGTCGGCCACCCGCAGGTCGGCCCACAGCGCCAGCTCCAGACCGCCGGCGACGGCGTGCCCGGACAGCGCCGCGATCACCGGCTTGTCCAGGTCGAGCCGGGTCGGCCCCATCGGACCGTCACCCGATCGGTCCACCCGATTGCCCCGCTCGGTGCCCACCGCCTTGAGGTCGGCGCCCGCGCAGAACGACGGCCCGTCACCGGCGAGCACGGCCACCGCCGCCGCGGAGTCTTCGAACGCGCGGAAGGCCGCGGCGAGTTCGGCCGCCATCGGGCCGTCGACCGCGTTGTGCCGGTCGGGCCGGTTCATCACGACCAGGAAGACCTCGCCGTCGTCCTCGATGCGCAGATCGTTCACCGGGATCCGTCCGCCTCACTCCGGCCGGTGACCAGGTCGGCGAGTCCGGCGCGGTCGGCGACGTCGAACTTCTGGCACGCGCGATAGATGTGACCCTCGACGGTGCGGACCGAGACCACCAGCCGATCGGCGATCTCCCGGTTGGTCAGTCCGACCGCGACCAGACTGGCGATCTCGCGCTCACGCACGGTGAGCGGCAGCGGCTGCGCGGCCGCCACGACCGCCGGAGTCCGGAGGCCGCCGCAGGCCACCGACAGGCGGGCCGCGGCCGCCGACGACGCCGCCATCGCGGTCCGGTGCCCCGCCCGGTCATGCGCGGTGGCCGCCGCCGCAGCCGCATCCGCGGCGGACATCAGCGCACCGATCCGCTCGAAGTCGCGGGCGGCCGCGTCGAGGTCGGCACCGTCGCCCGCCGCGACCGCGGCGGCGTGCCGCGCGTAGACCGGGGCGAGTTCACCGTCGATCCGGGCGGCCAGCGCCGCGAGCCGCTCGGCCACCTCGGGCGCGGTGGCGCCGAACCGGGCGGCGGTGTGCAGGGCGAGCGCTTCGACCGCGTACTGCTCGGTGTCCCGCGCCGCATGCGCCGCCTCCCGCGCACCGGCGATCGCCGGAGTCACCGCGCCGGCCGCGGCCAGCTGACAGGCCCGCGCCAGCAGCAGTTGCGGGCGGCAGACGGCGACGTTGGGCCCGTAGGCGTCCTCGGCGGCGAGGAGCACCGCATCGGCCTCGGCGGCCTGCCCGAGCCCGGCGTAGGCCTGGGCCAGCACGTATCGGGCCGGGAACACCCACGACACGCGGCGCTGCCCGGCGAGCGCGGCCAGGCTCTGTTCCAGTCTCGAGGTGACCGCGGGCAGGTCGCCGCGGGCGAGGGCGACCGTCGAGACGTGCGTGCCGGCCAGCGCCCAGGCGAGATACTGGCCGGCGGCGGCGAGCTGGTCGTACCGGGCGGCGGCCCGGTCGGCGTCGTCGAACCGGCCGGTGAGGGTGAGCGCCAGGATCTCGCCGTAGCCGGCCGGGAACCGCAGCACTCCGTCGGTCCGGGCCTCGGCGATACGGCCGCGCGCGGCGAGCGCCGCCACCTCGCTGCCGCGGCCGCCCAGCGCCCGCGCGAGGCCCCCGCCGAAGACCGCCCACTCCTCGGCCCACGGCAGCAGGTTCTTCGCGTTCAGGACGCGGTCGGCCAGGATCAGGGCGCGCGGCAGGTCGTTCTCGAAGGCGGCGCACGCCGAACCGATGCCGTCGGCGATCTGCTCCAGCGCCGGCTCGGTGATCGACTCGCGGACCTGCTCGAGGACCCGGGCGGCACCCTCGGTGTCGCCGACGCTCCAGAACAGGTTGCCGATCCGCTGCATACCCCACCGCACCACTTCCGGCTGAGTCAGCTCGGCGGGATCGAAGGCGTTCAGCACCTCGTCGGACTCGCGGGCCTTGCCCTGCCACATCAGCGCCCGTGCCAGCAGGTCCGCGGCCGCCAGCCCGTTGCCGGCGTCGAGCGCGGCCAGGGCGAAACGTTCCCCGCCGGTGACGTCGGCCAGCGTCAGGCTGTCCTGCGCGGCGCGGAGCAGTACCGCCCGGTCCACGTGCTCGTCGCTCTCCAGGGCCAGCTGCGCGAGGCGGATACGCTGCGCCGCGGTCAGGGCGGTCCGCGCCGAGAGGGCCCGGACCAGCCGGCCGCGCAGCCGCCGCGACGACGCCAGCCCCAGCCGGCGGCGGATCACCTCGCCGAGCAGCGGATGCGCGTACGACACGGTGAGCGAACCGCTGTCCTGGGTGATGCGGATCAGGCCACCTTGTTCGGCCTCCTCCACCGCTTCCGCCCCCGTCTGGTCGCTGAGCAGGTCGAGGTCGAGGGGTTCGCAGACGGCGAGCAGTTTGAGGACCGCGAGCACGTCGTCGTCGAACCTGTCGACGCGGTCCTCGAGGAGGGATGCGAGTTCGGAGGTGATCCCGGCGCGCCCGCGCAGTTGCCACACGCCTTCGACCTGCCGCAGCGCCCCGGATTCGAGGGCGCCCTGCACCAGGTGGCGCAGGAACAGGGCGTTGCCGCCGGATGCGGTCCACATGCGTTCGGCCGAAAGACCCTCGAGCTGACCACCGAGGACGCTCTCCACCAGGTCGACACTCTGCTGTTTGGTGAACGGGACGAGCGTGATCCGCGCGAGATGCCCGTCCTTCCACATGGAGGTGACCGCGTCGGGGACCGTCTCGCCGCTGCGGACGGTGGCGATGATGCGCACGGCCCGGTCGATCGCGAGCTGGTGCAGCAGTGTCGCGGACAGGGTGTCGAGCAGGTGGGCGTCGTCGACGCCCACCACCACCGGCCCGTCGGCGAGCAGCGATTCGCGGGCGGTCGAGAGATACGAGACGGGGTCGTTCGACGCTCCCGCCCCGACGAGGTGCGCGAAGACGCCCATCGGGATGCTGCGCGCGGACTCGGTGCCCGCGACCCAGCGGACCCGGAGACCGAGTTCGGTCACGGCGTGGCGCGCCAGGGTCGTCTTTCCGACGCCCGCCTCGCCGGTCAGGATGATTCCGCCGTCGGCGCCACTCAGAGCGTTGCGGATGGAGGCGAACTCGTGCTCGCGCTCGATGAGCGGCCAGGACGTAGCCATACCCGGAATTCTAAGTCCGCAAACCCGGCGCCAGCGAGGGTTCGGCGCGGATCCGCCCGGCCGGAGCGTCGTCCGCTGTGCAGGAATCCGAATATTCGCCGTCTCACTCCGCCCGCACGATGGTCGTGACAGGCATCACGGCTCCCTCATCGCCGACGGCGAGTACGCCTACCTCGTCGTGTAGCTCGGCGGCGGACGCCGCGGCACGGAGACCTACCACGTCCGCGACGGGAAGATCCTGTTCGAGAGTGCGACGTTCTTCCTCTGAACCCTTCCGCTGAACGCGGCCCGGGTCGGGTCAGCCGTCGGCGGAGATGGTGGCGAGAATCCGGGCGAGATCGGCGGGGCGGCTCCACATCGGCCAGTGGCCCGTCGGGAGGTCGATGTAGTCGACGTTCCTGAAGCTGCCGGCCTCGGCGAACATGGGGTGACCGGCCCTGACCAGTTCGCGCAGCTGCGCGCTCGGCATCGAGCAGCACACGAACGTGGTGGGCACGTCGTAGCGCTCTTCATTCGCGAGTTCCACACGCTGGCGCAGTACCGGGCCCGGTTCCGGGAGAGCCCGGGCACGGAAGCGCTCAAGCGCGCCGGCGCCGAGCCCCTCGGTGCTCGCCTGCTCTCGGAGCACCTCGAAGGGCGGCAGCGGGAGTCCCTCCGTCCCCTCGGGAAAGTCCGGGGCGAACGCCGTTCCCGAGGCGGCCGGGCCGCTGTCCACCCACACCACCCGGCGCACTCGCTCGGGGTGCCGATCCAGCACGACGCTCACCGGCGCGTTGGCCCCGCTGTGGGCCACGATGACCACGGGCCCGGCATTCGCGGCGATGGCCTGCTCGATCGCCGCCACCTGGTCATCGAGTGTCCGGGAAGCGCGATCGGGGTCGTTCCGGTCGAGACCGGGCAGGGTCAGCGCCGTCGCTCCGCAGCCCAGCTCGGTCAGTTGTTCCAACACCTGATCCCAGGCCCACGCACCCAGCCAGTGGCCGGGGATCAGCAGGAGGCCGGGGATCAGAGGGAGGCCGGGACCGCTCGTGTTCGTCGTCATTCCGCCATCCTTCCCGTGCCCCCGGACAACGGCATGTCACTATTTCTGACATGGTTTGAGGGAGATTGAAGAATGAAGCGAGCGGAACGGCTCCATGCGCTGTCGGAGGCGCTGCGGCGGAGCGGTGCGCATGGACGCACCGCGGAACGGTTGGCAGCGGATTTCGGCGTGTCTGTACGCACGATCAAGCGAGACCTCGATGCGCTGGAGAACAGTGGGACGCCGATCTGGTCGCGCCCCGGACCGGGCGGTGGATACGGCGTGTCCGCGGTCTCCAACCTCCCGCCCATCAGCCTGAGCCCAGCGCAAGCGGTGGCTCTTCTCGCCGCGATCTCGGCCGCGCCCGACGCGCCCTACGCTGACCTGGCCTCGGCCGGTATCCGGAAGATCATGGATGTTCTCGACCCTCGCACACGTGAGAAGGCGGATCGGCTCGCGCGCCGCATCTGGGTCGACGGGGAGCCGGCTCCCTCGAGGGTCGTGAAGTCAGCACTCGAAGAAGCGATGGCGGAGCAGCGGATCGTCCGCATCCGCTACACCTCGCGGGAGGGCGACACGACCACCCGCGATGTGGAACCGGTGATCTTCGCCGCCACGAACGGGCGCTGGTATCTCATCGGCTGGTGTCATCTGCGGAATGCGATGCGCTGGTTTCTCATCACACGCATCGAGCACGCCACCCTGACCAAGGCACCCTGTGGCGCCCACGACATCGAGGAGATCGGCGCTCCACCGCCGACGGCCCGGCCTGTGCACGGATTAGGCTGACGCGATGCGGTTCCAGACGACGTCCTTCTGCCGGGAACTCCGGTTCTCCCTCGGCACCGACGTGGAGTCCGGTGACCACTGCCTCGCCATCCCGGTGACGATCGGCGTCGTCGACTACGCGGAGTACTACCGCCTCACACCGGCGCAGTACGACACGTTCCTCGCCGATCCGTCGAGCGCGCAGTCTTTTCTCGACGACTCCCGCAACCGACGCAACGACGACCTGCTCGTGGTGAAGCCGGGCTGGAATCGCGGCATCCCGTACTAGTTGTCACGCGACACTAGATTTCGACCACTGCCGCCCGGCCCACGATCTGGAACCGGTTGCGACGCGCGACCGCGGCCGCTCCGGCGTCGAGCGCCGCGAGACATTTCGCGGCCTCCGGATCATGAGGTGCTCGAGCGACGCCGGCCGCCAGTTCGGCACGCGCGGAGTGGTAGCGCGACACGAACTCGGCGGCCTCGGCCGGGGTCGGCGTGCGTCCCCGCACGCGTTCGGAGATCACGGGAACGATCACCAGCAGCGCGAAGACGAGCACCACCAGCGTGAATCCCCACGCCACCGGGTGCTTCTCGAAGGTCCCCGTCATCTGGTCGTAGCTTCGCGTGTCGACGACCACGTCGCCCTTCAACGACTCGCACACGTCGCCGCGGCGCATCGCCTTCCCCGCGCACTGGGGGCTGCCGTCCCGCGGGGCCGTCGCCGCGGCGATCCCCCAGATGAGGCACAGCACGGCCGCCGCGAGCCCGACCGACCACCCGAGCCGCTTCCCGACGGGCCGGGCGACCTGCGGCCACGTGGGCCACTTCGAGACCATCATCTCGATGCGTACGGGCCGCGTCCTCCGGTCGGTGTCGTCGTTCTGCCGCTGCGCCCAGTCCTTCATCGACCCCATCCGCGGAACCCTAGCCGACTGCGAGCGGGCGCGGCCGGTGGTTCCGGGGCGGAGTCGCGGGCTCAGCGCCAGCCGAGCTCCGGGGCCACGTAAGTCAGGATCGACTCCAGCACATGCACGTTGTAGTCCACGCCGAGCTGGTTGGGCACGGTGAGCAGCAGCGTGTCGGCCGCGGCGATCGCCTCGTCTTCACGGAGTTGTTCGACGAGCTGGTCGGGCTCGGCCGCGTACGACCGGCCGAACCGTGCGGCTCCCCCGTCGAGATAGCCCACCTGGTCCTGGTCGTCGCCGCGCCGGATCCCGAAGTAGGCCCGATCGCGGTCGTCGACCAGCGCGAAGATACTGCGGCTCACCGAGACCCGAGGCTCCCAGCCCCAGTCCTGCGCCGCCCACTCCTCGCGGAAGCGGTGGATCTGTTCGGCCTGCAGCCGGTGGAACGGGATCCCGGTGTCCTCGGTCAGCAAGGTCGAGCTCATCAGGTTCATCCCCTGGCGCGCGGTCCATTCGGCCGTCGCCCGGGTCCCCGATCCCCACCAGATACGCTCGCGCAGGCCCGGCGACTGCGGCTCGATGCCGAGGGGGCCCGGCGGATTCGGGAACATCGGCCGCGGATTGGGTTCGGCGAACCGGCTGCCCTCGATCGCGGTCAGGAACACCCCGGTGTGGTCCCGCGCCATGTCGGCGTCGGTCTGGCCCTCGCCGGGCACGTAACCGAAGTACTTGTAGCCGTCGATCACCTGCTCGGGTGATCCGCGCGAGATGCCGAGTTGCAGCCGCCCGCCGGAGATCAGGTCCGCGGCGGCGGCCTCCTCCGCGGCGTACAGCGGGTTCTCGTAGCGCATGTCGATCACGCCGGTGCCGATCTCGATGCGCGACGTCCGCGCGCCGATGGCCGCGAGGAGCGGATACGGCGAGGCGAGCTGTCGTGCGAAGTGGTGCACGCGGAAGTAGGCGCCGTCGACGCCGATCTCCTCGGCGGCGACCGCAAGGTCGATGGACTGCAGCAGCGTGTCCGCCGCACTCCGGGTCTGCGAACCGGCCCCGGTGGACCAGTGCCCGAATGAAAGGAATCCGATGTTCTTCATGACAGGTGTAACCGTACCGCGGTCCGCTTATTCCCGGCCGGTCGCCGGGAGCGACGCCCGGGCCGCCGTCCGCCCCGGGAAGCCGGCCTGCTGTTCCGTGGCTCCCCAGCGACCACAGAACAGCAGGCCACCATCATGCGACCCGAGGCCGGCCGGTCATCCCGGCCATGAACGGCCACGTGCTCAGCCCTCCGCGATCCGCCGGTAGCCGTAGTTGCGCTCCCAGTCGCGCCGGACGTCCTCCGGATCGGCATCGAGGAAGAGGTAGACGGGACTGTCCACCGGCCGGACCTCGGCGACGGTCACCAGCACCGCCCGCTTCACCGGGTGTTCGGCGCCGAGGCCGGCGCCGACGGTCGCAAGCAGCGCGGAGTCGTCGGTCACCACGGCCGTCCCGCGAATCCGGTAGCCGCGCCGCAGAAAGGGATCGACCACGTTGATCTCCAGCCGTGGGTTCTCCCGGAGATTCGCGATGGTCCGGGGCGAGGCCATGTCGGCGAACGCGACGTGGCCGTCGTCGATCACCTTCAGCGAACCCTTCGGACTGAGATTCGGCTCGCCGTCGGCACTGGCGGTGGCGACGTAGCAGAGCCGCTGGCGTTCGATCATCGCACGCACGTCGTGCGTCACGAGCGGCTGAGCCTCGGATTCCGGTTGACCCATGCCTTACGAGACTAGTGCCGATCGCGCGGGTGGTGCACGGCATCCGGCGGACCCCCGACGCCCTCCGGATGCCATTCAATACGTAATTGTATCGAAGTTGGAGGCTCCCCGCACCTTCGCGCGCCCGATTCGCTACTGTCCCCGGGTATGAGGTCCGAATTCCCGACGGCGGGCAGCCGGTGAACGACGCGAGCCTGGCGCGCCGCGTCTCCCTCGGCTACGCGGCCGGCAGCGTCGGCACCGGCGCCTTCGGCGTCCTGCCCGGGCTGGTCCTCGCCTACTACCTGACCGACTCGCTCGGCGTCGGCGCGCTCCTCGCGTCGATCGTCGTGGTGATCCCGAAAGCGATCGATGTGGCGGTGAACCCGCTGATCGGCGCCCGCAGCGACCACGATCTCGCGCGCCATGGACGACGCACCCGCCTGATGTGGATCGGTGCGGCGACGATCGTGCCGCTCTTCGTACTCACCTTCTGCGTACCCTCCGGCACCGCCCCGGCCCTGGCCGCACTCTGGGTGCTGATCTTCTTCTCGCTGACGGCGCTCGCCTACGCCTGCTTCCAGGTCCCGTACATCGCCCTGCCCGCCGAGCTGACACCCGACTATCACGAGCGCACCCGGCTGATCTCCGACCGCATCACGGTCCTCGCGATCACCATTCTGGTGGTCGGTGCCGGCGCCCCGGCGATCCGGGACGCGCTCGGCGGCGGCGCCGGCGGCTACGCGGGCATGGCGGCCGCGACAGCCGCGATCATCGGTCTCGGCATGGCCGCCGCGACCGGTCTCGCGGCCCGGGCCGCCCCACCGCCGCGTACCGCGGGCGCCCGGTCGGGATCCCGCGCCCGCGACGCCTTCCACGCGCTGCGGGACCACCGCCACTACCGGATCCTGGTGTCGGTGTTCGTGATTCAGGCGCTGGCGTCAGCGGTGATGCTCGCCGGTGCGCAGTACCTCGCCACCTACGTCATCGACGACAAGTCCGCCCTCACCCTGCTGTTCGCCGCACTGGTCGCACCCGCGATCCTCGTCATGCCGTTCTGGGTCAGGATCGGTAAGCGCCACGGCAAACGACGCGCCCTCGTGCTCGCCTCGACCTTGTTCATGCTCGCCGCGCTGTCGATCGCGCTCGCCGTGCCGGTCCCCGGGATCTGGGTGCTCGCACCGGTCGCGATCTGCGGCGTCGGCTACGCCGGGATGCAGACCTTTCCGCTCGCCATGCTGCCCGACGTGATCGACGAGCATTCCCGGATCCACGGCCGGGACACCGGTGGTGCGCTGTCCGGACTCTGGACGGCCGCCGAAACCCTCGGCCTGGCCGTCGGACCGGGCCTGTACCTGCTGGTTCTCGCCGCCACCGGGTTCGTCTCCTCGACCTCCGGCGAGACCGCCGTCCAGCCACGCAGCGCCGAGATCGGCATCATCCTCGGCTTCGCCGCGCTGCCCGCCGTCCTGATCGCGATCAGTCTCGCCGTCCTGTCCCGCTACGGCGACGACACCACCGAAGAAAGCGCCCCCGCATGACCAGCCGCCGTACCCCCGACGACGTCCTCGCCGAACTCGCCCGGCGCCGCGCCACCGATGCCCCCACCCACGGCGGCCACGTCCTCTCCTACGTCTACGACTCCGGGCTCGCCGAGCTCGACGCCCTGGCCGCCCAGGCGGCGGCACTGGTGCAGCCGGTCAACGGCCTGGACCCGACGGTGTTCGGATCGGTCGCCGCCCTGGAACGCGATCTGATCTCGTTCGCGCGCACCGCCTTTCACGGTCCGTCGGCGGTCGGCTCGGTCACCTCGGGCGGGACCGAGAGCTGCATTCTCGCGGTGAAGGCGGCGCGCGATCACGCCGGACTCCCGCCCGGGACCGGTTCGATCGTGCTGCCGTCGACCGCGCATGCCGCGTTCGACAAGGCCGCACGGCTTCTGGGCATCCGTGCGATCCGCGTACCGGTCGACCCGGTCACCACCCGGGTGACCCCCGCCGCGATGTCGGCCGCGATCGACGACGACACCTTCCTGCTGGTGGCCTCGGCACCCAACTACCCGACCGGAGCCCTCGACCCGATCGCCGAACTCGGCGAACTCGCTCTCGGCCGCGGACTGCCGCTGCACGTCGACGCCTGTCTCGGCGGTTTCGCCCTCGCCTGGTGGCCGGAAGCGTTGCCCGCGTGGGACTTCCGCGTACCTGGCGTCAGCAGTATCTCGGCCGATCTGCACAAGTACGGCTACGCGCCCAAGGGCGCGTCGGTGATCCTGCACGCCGATCGTGACCGGCACCGCGCCGGATTCTTCGCCACCACCGACTGGCCCGGCTATCCGGTCGTCAACCCGACACTCCTCGGCTCCCGGTCGGCGGCCGGGCTCGCCGCGGCCTGGGCCATCGCCGAGTATCTCGGGCCCGACGGCTTCGCCGGTCTGGTGGCCCGGATCGCCACGGCGGTGACCGCGCTCCGCACCGCGGTCGGCGAGATCGACGGGCTGCGCGTGACCGGCGAGCCGGCCGGACCGGTGTTCGCCGTCGTCGCCGACGAGGCCGCCACCGCGCCGATCGATCCACATCGGTGGGCGGCCGCCGTCGCCGAGCGGGGCTTCACCCTCCAGGCTCAGCCGCGGTACACCAAGGCCGACGGCACGGTCCTGCCCGCCAGCACCCACCTGACCGTCACCCCGGTGACCGCACGGGTCCTGCCCGAACTCGTCACCGCGCTCCGCGAGGCCGCGGACGACGCCCGCGGTCTTCCCCCGGCCACGCCGCCGGAGGCGCTCGCCGCGCTGTCGGGCGCCCTCGCCTCCGGCGCGGTCAGCGTCGACGACGTCCTCGGCCTGTCGTCCGCCGCCGTCGAAAGCGCGCTGATCGGCGCGGGCATCGATCCGCACACCGACCCCTCGTCCACCGCCGACGCCCTGGACACCCCGGCGATCATCGCCGCCATCGAGTCCCTGCCGCGCCCGGTGACCGCGCGGATGCTGACCGAATTCCTCGCCGCCTACGGCAACCCCTGAAGGTCGGCGGCGCCGGACGGTCGAGCTCCACGATGATCGAGCGCCACAAACGAGCGAGCTCCACGATGATCGAGCGGAGTCGAGATCCACACCCGAACGAGCGAGTGGTCTCGACTCCGCTCGACCAGCATGTACCTCGCTCGACCAGCATGTACCTCGCTCGACCAGCATGTACCTCGCTCGACCAGCATGTACCTCGCTCGACCAGCATGTACCTCGCTCGACCCAGCATGTACCTCGCTCGACCCAGCATGTACCTCGCTCGACCATCAGGCACAGGATGCCGGGGTCAGGCCAGGTGGGTCATCCGGGGCAGGGACGCGGCGTCGTCGCCCGCCAGGTCGATCACCTCGTCGAAGCCCTCCACCATGCACTCGGCGAACAGTTCCGGATCGGTGATCGCGGCGGCGTCGAAGTTCAGTCCCAGGCAGGCGACGCCGTTGTGGGTGATCATCGTGGCCATCACGGCGCAGCCGGGCAGCGGGCCGAACGGGAACATCCGCTCCACCTTGGCGCCGGCCACGTAGGTGTCCCAGGGGATGCCGGGGACGTTGCTGGCCTGCAGGTCGTTGCCGGCCGTGGTGCCGCTGAACTGCGCCAGGAGTTGTCCGGGCATCCACGCCAGGACCGGCCCGGCGGTGTTGAAGACGTCGACCGCCGGTTCGTTGCGTGCCGCCCGCACCTGCTCACGACACGTCAGTACCCGCTCGAAGGGGTCGTCGATGCCGACCGGGCCGGCGAGCCGGCCCACCGCGATCCGGTTGCCGCCGCCCCGATCACCGTCTTCGCGGACCGAGATCGGGATGGCCACCGGGATCGCGTCGACCATGGTGCCGTTGCGCTCGTGGTACTTGCGGAACGCCCCGACCAGGCCGCCCAGGTAGATGTCGTTGATGGAGGCGTGGGTCGCCGCGGATGCCGCCTTGAGACTTCCGAACGGCACCTCGAACGCCGCGAACCGCCACGACCCGCTGCGTCCGGCCAGCAGCGGGGATCCGGGCGGGCTCACCAGTCCGGCGACGCGCGGCACCGACCGCCCGTACCGGAGCACATTCGAGAGCGCCCTCTTCGGATTCCGCAACGACAGCACCCCCTCCAAGGCGATGCCCGCCAGCCGCGGGACCCGTCGCGCCTCCTCCACCAGTTGCGTGCCGAGCACGTCGAGGGCCGACGGCTCGTGGACCTCCGGGGCCGGCGGCTGCGGTTTGCCGGGAATCGGGTCGCGGGTCGGCGAATGCAGCTGGGCGAGCGCGATGATCGCCCCCAGGCCGTCGGTCAGCGCGTGGTGGGCCTTGAGGAAGTACGCCGACTTTCCGTCGGGCAGTCCCTCGATCAGGTAGCCCTCCCACGGGGGCCGCCGCGGATCGAGCGGCGTCATCGCGAGCTGTTCGCAGGTGGCCAGCAGCTCGCGCATCGAGCCGTCGCCGCCGACCCGGATCCGCCGCAGGTGGTAGTGCAGGTCGAAGTCCGGGTCCACCGCCCAGCTGGGCGGCCCGGCCTGCAGCGGCGCCTCGATCACCCGCTGCCGGAAGCGCGGCGCCATCCGGCTCCCCCACTCGTGCGCGGCCACCAGACGGTCCCAGTCCGGGGTGCAGTCCCACAGCTCGAGCATGCTGATGGTCGACCGGAGATTGCGATCGGCGTCGCCGCGCCACATCACGGTGTCGACCGGACTCATCCGCGTGTCGGTGCCCCAGTCGATCGGTTTGTCGACGGAACCGCCCGTCTGCTCACTCGTCATCGCCGGACTCCTGCCACTCGAACACTCCCATCGTCCGGGTCAGCCGCCCGTCGTCGAACGCGGTCACCGGCCAGTCGGCCAGCGCCTGCAGGAATTGTTCCCGCACCTGCTCGGCATGCTCGGCGACCGTGTCCGGCTGCCACGACGAGGTGTCGATCGGCGGCAGCACGCGCACCTCCACGACGCCCGGCTGGATCAGCTGCGAACCGCGCCACATCACCTCGCCCGCATTCCGCAGCACCACCGGCACCACCGGCACCCCGGCCTGCATCGCGATGTGGAACGGCCCCTTCTTGAACGGCCCGATCCGCGGCGTCGCCGAGCGGGTGCCCTCCGGCGCCACCACCAGCGACACCTTCTCGTCGCGGATCTTCTCGACGACCGGCGCGAGCTGCTCGATGGCCTTGCCCGCATCGGCGCGGTCGATGAACACCACGCCGCCGGCGTCGAGGATCTGCCCGAACACCGGCAGCTGCCCGACCTCCTTCTTCGCCACCCCGGTCGCGTCGCCGCGCACCAGATGGATCATCACCGGCAGGTCGAGCTTGGACTGATGGTTGAAGACGAACACGCATGGCCGCGCCGCGGTCAGGTACTCCCGTCCGGAGAGCACGTCCACGTCGACCCCGGCGAGCGCGAATCCGACGTCGAGCCCGGCGGAGACGGCCGACTGCATGGCGCCGGTGCGGTCGGAGGAGACCAGCGACTTGCCGAAGCCCACCGCGGCGCCGCCGAGGAACGACCCGTAGAACGCGGCGGTCCGCACCGCCTTCCCCACCGTGTTGTAGGTGGGATTGCGCAGGTCCAGAATCGGCCAGCCGCGCTCCTCGGCCACCCCGCGCAGCCCCTGCTGCGGCGAGACGGCCGCCGGATTGCCGACCGACTCCAGGTAGGGCACGTCCTCGTTGCCGTCGCTGTACGCGAACGACGACGCCAGGTCCAGATCCCATTCGCGGGCCAGGCGGCGCACCGCGGCCGCCTTGCCCGGACCCCACAGCGGACGGCCGAGCACCCGGCCGGTCACGATGCCGTCCACCACCTCGATGTCGGTCGCGAGCGCCCGGTCGGCACCGATCTCGGCGGCGATCGGCTCGATCTGGAAACGCGTCGCCGACGAGGCGATCACGATCCGGTGTCCGCGCGCCCGGTGCGCCCGGATGATCTGCCACATCTGCGGCCGCAGCTTGGCGGCGGTGACGTTCTTGAACAGCTTGCGGCCCTCGGCCATCAGCTCGTCGTAGGTCTTGCCCTCGAACGCCGGCCGGGTGGCCTTGAGCACCTCGGCGTAGTCCTGCTCGGAGTAGCAGCCGCGGAGCGCGATCATCAGGCCGTCGCGCAGCTCACCGGCGGTGAAATCGAGCGTGCGGACCCGCTCGCGCAGGATGTCCGCGGCCGAGAAGCCGTCGATCAGCGTGCCGTCGTAGTCGAAGAACGCGCACACCCGGTCCCCGGCCGGGGCCGAACGGATCTGGGCGAGTCGTTCGGAGAGCGGGCTCATCGCGGCTCCTGCCCGGCGGTCACCGGCGCATTCGCCTGTTCGGCCTCAATCGCCGCGATCCTGGCCAGCCGGACACGCAGCTCCTCCACCTCGGCGAGCCACGCCGTCCGGGCCGCCACCTGCTCGTCGACCGGCCCGTCGCCGATCGCGCCGCGATTCTCCGCCAGACGGTAGGCCGCGTCGTACATGTCCTTCGACACCGAATCCTTACTCAGGATCACCCCCTGCAGGGAGAGTTGCCGGCCCAGACCGAGGCAGTCGATCAATACGGTCTCCTTGTCGAGCGAGTCGTGGCCGAGGGTGGTCAGATGCGTGGCGACCACCAGCTGGGCGTCGAAGAAGGTCTGCAGGGTCCGCCGCGCCAGCAGTTTCCCGGCGTTCGCGAAGAGCACGTCGTACACCCATTCGCGAGACGGTTCCACATCCCGCCACTCGGACGAGATCAGGTCGAGTTCGGCACCGAGCCGGTGCAGGAACTCCTCCTTGGCCGGGAAGAAGAATTCGAATTTCAGCAGGTCACGCAGCCGCAGCGCCTCCGCCTGCGACACGGTCAGCAGCGCGCCGTAGTCGACGACGCCACCGGGGCTGAGCCCGTCCGGACGTACGGTGCCGTCGGCGACGGCCAGCATCGCCAGCTCGACGATCGCGCGGTCGACGAAGTGATGCAGGGCCCCGTTGCGGTAGTAGGCGGCGATCGCGTGATTGTCCGGGGCGATGGACCAGACCTGTTCTGGCCCGCCGTCGAACGCGGTCAGCACGCCCGCATCGGTGAGCTCGCCGAGCGTCCGCAGCAGGCCGAGGCCGCGGCAGAGCATCGGGTCCGGCCCCGGAAGCCCGCGGTCGTCGATGTAGGTCAGCAGCGGCGCGAGGATCACCTCGACCTCGGTGGCCGTATAGGCGCGGTCGGCGGCGCCGAGCAACGCGAATCCGGCCAGCGAGGTCGCCGAGATCGGGGTGGCGGCGTTGATCTCGTCCATCACCTTGAACGCGACCTTCTCCAACCGGGCCCGGCCGTCGCCGGCGGCGTCGAGCGCGGCGCGCAGCGAGAAGGGCTCGCCGAACCGGACATGCGCCTGACCGCGGTGCACACGCTGTCCGCGCGCGTAGCGGAGCAGCCATTTGAGGTCCTCGGGCCGTTTGGTGCCGCCCGCCGACTCCTTGGCCATCACCGCGATCTCCGGGAGCTGGTCGTAGACGATGGACGTCGGCACGATCGTCGCGTCGGCGCCGTCGAGGTTCTCCACCGCGTCGGCCACATAGGCGAGCAGGCCGAGCATCGGCGGGCGCAGCTTGCCGGTGCGGCTGCGGCCGCCCTCGATGTACCACTCCAGGTTGAACCGCTTCTCCACGATGAACGAGAGATAGGAGCGCATCGCGAGCTTGTAGACCGGATCGGACCCGAACTGGCGGCGGATGAAGATGGTGCCGGCCCGCTGCGCGATCGGCCCCATCGGCCAGAACGCCAGATTGTTGCCGCCGAGCACCAGGTTCGGCGGGAAGTCGTGCTCGTCGAGCACGCTGCCCAGCACCATGGTGTCGACGTACGAGCGATGCGAGGGCAGGAAGATGAGCGACGACGACTTGTTGAGTTCGCGCAGCCGGCCCAGGCCGTCGAGATCGGCCGAGACCGTCCACGCCCGCTCGTACAGCCCACGGAAGGTGGAGGTGAAGACGTCGCGCATCAGCCGGCTCTGGGTGGCGACGAACGAACTCATCTTGTCGGTCGCCTCCTGGGCGACCGACGCGGCCGGCCGGCCGAGCTGAGTGGCCAGCTCGGTGATCGCGGTCTGGAAGCGGGCCGACGAGCTGATCTGCTCGGCGACCAGGCGCGGCACCTTGTAGCGGTCCCCGACGAGCTGCAGTTCGGCGCGCTCGGCGGCCAGCGCCGCACGCATCCCGACGAAGGCCTGGAACGACTCGCCCTCGGCCTGCTGCTCGCCGTAGCGTTCACGCAGCTCACCGAGTGTGGCCGACTCGCCTTCCACCACCCGCACCCGGTCCGGAAAGCGTTTGCGGATCGCCGGTTGCCGGAACGCCGGGGGACGGCGCGGGTTCGACAGCACCACCGCATCGGCCAGCGACACCCGCCGCTCGCCGCGCCGCACCGGGGGCAGCCAGACCACTTTCGCGGGGATCAGTTCGGTGTCCGGCAGCAGCCGTTCCAGATCGAGTTGTCCGAGACCGAGGATCCGCGCGCCGGGGTGGCTGGCCGCGGCCCACTCGTTGATCGCCTGCCGCTCACAGTCCGTCCGCGCATCCGCCAGCACGATCGTGCTCAAAGTTCGTCCTCCGATTCACCGCTGTCCCGCTTCGCATTCGTCGTCATCGCGCGGCCCGGCGTGACGCGGTCCAATTGTGACTCATCGCATAGCCCGACGGTGGCGTCTCCGCGGAACCTGGCACGCGATGCACGGCCGGGTCGCGGTCAGCGGTCGCGGGACCCGATGAGTGCTTCGGAGATGGTGCCGGTGGCCACCGTGAGGGCGGCGACCGCGCGCCGCTGGAAGGCGTCGTCGACCCGCGCGAGCGGTCCGGAGATGCCCACGGCCATCGGCGTCGGGGCACCGGGCACCGCCATCGCGATACCGCGCACGCCGATCTCCTGCTCCTCCGCGTCGATCGCGAAGCCCTCGGCACGCACCTGCTCGACGGCGGCGAACACGCCGGACAGCGAGGTCACGCTGTGTTCGGTCGCCGGGGCCAGTCCCCCCTGCGTCACCAGTTTCACGATGCGCGCGTCGTCGAGCTCGGCGAGCACCGCCTTGCCGACGGCGGTCGTGTGCAGGGCGATCCGGCGCCCGACCTCGGTGTTGGTCCGCATGCTGTGCGGCGACGGCACCTGCGCGGTGTAGATCACCATGTCGCCGTCGAGTACGGCCAGGCTCGCGGTCTCGGTCAGTTGCTCGACGAGTTCGGCGAGCACCGGCACGGCCACGGCACCGAGCTGGCGGTTGGCGACCTCACCCAGCCGGATCAGCCGCGGGCCCAGGGCGTAGCGGCGGTTCGGCAGCTGGCGCACGTAGCCGATGCCGACCAGGGTCCGCAGCAGCCGGTGGATGGTCGGCGGCGGCAGCGGGGATTCGGCGGACAGGTGGCTGAGCGAGCACTCGCCCCCGGCCCGGCCGATCAGCTCCATGAGTTCGAAAGCGCGTTCCACCGACTGGACGCCGCCCGTCTTCTGCACCATCGTGGGCCTCTCTGTTGTCGACCACGATACCGTCCGCGATGCGGAATCACCCCGACGACGCCGCGCGACCGCCGGAACAGCCGAATCGTTGTGCCGTACCGGCGGGAATCTGTAAACTCCACATCGTGGAATTGATCTTCCGCTAACGACGATCCGAGGGAGCTTCCGTGACCAGTCCGCCCGGCCGACTCGGCGACGACTTCCTCGGCGAGGTGCAGCGCCGCCTCGCACCCGCCGACGACGCCCTCGCCCGCCGGTACCCGGGCGACGACGGCCGTCGTCAGCCGGTGCACACCGTCTACATCCCCGCCGACCGCTACACCGCCGATCTGCCCGCGCGCTGGGGCGCGGCGGCCCTGGCGGCGGCGCAGACCCACGGTGGTCTCGCCGCGATCGCCCGGGCCACCGTGACCACCGGCGACGAGCAGGCACACCGGCTCGCCGATCTGGTGGCCCGCAAACTCCGCGACGAGCCGATCGAGGACCTGCGCATCGACTTCGAGGACGGCTACGGACGACGGCCGGATGCGCAGGAGGACGCCGACGTCGCCGCCACCGTCGAGTCGCTGACCGAGGCGCTCGGCACCGGGTCGGCACCGCCCTTCGCCGGTATCCGGTTCAAGTGCTTCGAGGCGCCGGTCCGGCCGCGCGGACTGCGCACCCTCGACCTGTTCATCGGCGGCCTCGCCGCCCGGGGGCCGCTACCGGACGGCCTCGTCCTCACCCTGCCCAAGGTCACCTCGGTCGCACAGGTCGAGGCGATGGCCGCGGTGGTCGCCGAACTCGAGCGCATCCACCATCTCCCGGAGGGCCGGCTCCGTTTCGAGGTGCAGGTCGAGACGCCACAGGCGGTGCTGGGCCCGGACGGCACGGCGACCGTCGCCCGGATGATCCACGCGGCGCCGGGCCGGATCAGTTCCCTGCACTACGGCACGTACGACTACTCGGCCTCGCTGGGTATCGCGGCGGCGTACCAGTCGATGGAGCATCCGGCGGCCGATCACGCGAAGGCCGTCATGCAGGTCGCGGTCGCCGGCACCGGCGTCCACCTGTCCGACGGTTCCACCAACATCCTCCCGGCCGGGGACGCCGAATCCGTCACCCGCGCGTGGGCGCTGCACGCCCGGCTCGTCCGCCGTCACCTCGAGCGCGGCATCTACCAGGGCTGGGACCTGCACCCGGCGCAGCTGGTGACCCGCTACCTCGCGACCTACGCGTTCTACCGGGACGGTTTCGCCGCCGCGGCCGGCCGCCTGCGCAGCTACATGCACCGCCTGGACTCCACGGTGCTCGACGAGCCCGCCACCGCCCGGGCCCTGGCGGCGTTCCTCGACCGCGGCCGGACCTGCGGCGCCCTCACCGACGACGAGGTGGCCGCCGCCACCGACCTGCCGCCGGCGACCGTCCGCGAGATCGCGCTCGGCCGCGTCACCACACCCCTGGCCTGAGCCTGCGCCGCCCAGACCCGTCCCCGACCAGCCCGACCCCAGAAGGATCACGATGACCCCCGAATCCGCCCCGTACTACACCCCGGCAGGCGGTCTGCCGCCGCAGACCGATCTGCTCACCGACCGCGCCGTGGTCACCGAGGCCTACACGGTGATTCCGCGCGGGGTGTACAGCGACATCGTCACCTCGGTGTTCCCGGAGTGGACCGGTACCCGCGCGTGGGTGATCAACCGTCCGGTCGCCGGCGGCGCCACCACCTTCGCCCAGTCCGTGGTCGAGGTGTCCCCCGGCGGCGGCTCCGACGCCCCCGAACCGCAGCCGGAGGTGGAGGGCTTCCTCTTCGTCACGGCCGGTGAACTGACCGTGACCGCGGGCGAGGCCACCGAGGTCCTGACCGCCGGCGGCTTCGCCTATCTGCCGGCCGGCCAGGAATGGAGCGCGCACAACGCCGGAACCGGGACGGCGAACTTCCACTGGATCCGCAAGCGCTACGAACCGCTCGCCGGACACGTCCCGTCGCCGCGCTTCGGCAACGAGCGCGCCATCGAGCCGACCGCGATGCCCGGCACCGACGGCAAGTGGCGGACCACCCGGATGCTCGATCCGAACGACCTCGCCTACGACATGCACGTCAACGTGGTGACCTTCGAGCCCGGGGCGGTGATCCCGTTCGCCGAGACGCACGTGATGGAGCACGGCCTCTACGTCCTGGAGGGCAAGGCCGTGTACCGCCTCAACGACGACTGGGTGGAGGTGGAGGCCGGCGACTACATGTCCCTGCGCGCCTTCTGCCCGCAGGCCTGCTACGCCGGCGGGCCGTCGAACTTCCGCTACCTGCTGTACAAGGACGTCAACCGGCAGATCCGGCTCTGACCGGAGGCACGACGATCGGCGGCGGCGTCCCGGAAGGGGCGCCGCCGCAGACGATTCCGTACCTCGATGGATCCGGTCTGCCCCGGCGACGTCAGACCCGGAACGGCCAGCCGGTGACCGTCTTCTCCCGCGGCGGTGCGTAGGTCCGCACCTTCGACGTGGACAGTCCCATCCGGACCAGGCCCTCGGCGATCGTCACCGCGGCCCGGACACCGTCGACGATGGGCACCCCGGTCGCCGCCCGCACCTGCTCCTCGAGTCCGGCCATCCCGCCGCAGCCCAGGCAGATCACCTCGGCGCGGTCGTGCTCGACCGCCGCCCGCGACTGCTCCACGATCGCGCGCACCGCTCGCTGCGGATCGGACTCCAGTTCCAGCACCCCCAGGCCGGAGGCCCGCACCGACGCGCAACGCCGGTCGAGACCCGCGAGCAGCAGCCGGTCCTCGATCAGCGGCACGGTGCGGTCCAGCGTGGTCACCACCGAATACCTGTGCCCGAGGTACATCGCGGTCGATGCGGCGGCCTCGGTGATGTCCACGACGGGGACGTCGAGCAGTTCCTGAAGACCCTCTCGGCCGTGTTCGCCGTAGCCGGCCTGGATCACCGCGTCGTAGGGCCCGTCGTAGGAGGTGATCGCGTCCATCACCGCGACCGCGGCGAGATAGGACTCGAAGTTGCCCTCGCACGAGTCGGCCCCGAAGCGCGGGGTGAGGCCGACGATCTCGGTGCCCGGCGACGCGACGGCGGCGGCCGAGGCGGCGATGGCCTCGGTCATCGACGCGGTGGTGTTGACGTTGGCGACCAGAATGCGCATGTTCTTCAGCTTCCGTTCTCGGGCGGTTGGGGTGTCAGTGCGTGCTCGGGACGGCGATCGGCTCGCCGGAGACATCGGCGAACGGTCCCTGCCGGTCGGCGACCAGAAGGTACACCAGCGCGCCCAGTCCGGCCCCGATGAACCAGGAGAAGTTCGACACCGCGCCGAACGCCGGGACGAAGGCCATCACCAGCGCGAAGGCCGCGGTCGGGATCAGCGCGCCGACCGCGCGCAGGTTGAAGCCGGCCCGGTAGTGATAGGCGCCGTCCGGCGCGTCGGTGTACAGCGCCGGGACGTCGACGCGGCTGCGGCGCACCAGCCAGTAGTCGGCCATGATGATGCCGAACAGTGGGCCGAGCAGCGCACCGAGGCCACCGAGGAAGTAGTCGATCACCGCCGGCGAGTTGTACAGATTCCAGGGCAGGATCACCAGGCCGATGACCGCCGAGCTCAGCGCGGCGCGGCGGAAGTTGAGGTGCTTGGGGAACAGGTTGTTCAGCGCGTAGATCGGGGCGACGAAGTTCGCCATCAGGTTCACCGCGACGGTCAGGATCAGCAGGGCCAGGCAGGCGAGCACCAGCAGCGCGGTGTTCGGGACGGCCTCGACGATGTCGGACACCGACTCGATCACGGTGCCGTTGATCTTGTACTGCCCGCCGGCGAGGACCACCACGATGCCGCCGAAGAGCAGCATGTTCAGCGGGATGCCCCAGAAGTTGCCGCGGATGATCGACTTCTTGGACACCGCGTTGCGGGTGAAGTCGCAGAAGTTCAGGACGAAGGTGCCGTAGATGGCGACCCACAGGCTCGCGCCGCCGACGATCTTGAGCCACATGTCGCCGCCGGTCAGCGAATCGGGCGTGGTCCAGGCGATCGACCAGTCGGCCCGGCCGAGCATCCAGACGGCCAGGGCCACCATCGTGACCAGGATGACCGGACCGGCGAAGGCCTCGTACTTGCGGACCATCTCCATGCCGTAGCTGACGATGATCACCTGAATCACCCAGAGCCCCACGAACGAGAGCCAGCCGAGCGTCGACAGTCCGAGGACGTCGTTCTTGTCGAGGCCGGCCAGGCCGCCGAACATGGCGACCAGCATGACCCGCAGGACCACCGAGGCCAGGTAGGTCTGGATACCGAACCAGGCGATCGCGACACCGCCGCGGATCACGGCGGGGATCTGCGCGCCCCGGATACCGAACGAGATGCGGCTCATCACCGGGAACGGGACGCCCGTCTTCTCGCCCATGAAGCCGGAGAGGCTCAGCAGGACGAACAGGAACAGGCCGCCGAGGACCAGTGCCACCAGAATCTGCCAGCCGCCCAGGCCGAGGGCGAACAGGCCGATCGCGAAACCGTAGTTGCCCAGGCTGTGCACGTCATTGGCCCACAGCGTGAAGATGTTGTAGCCGCTCCACCGGCGGCCCGCGCGCTGCGTCGGCGCCAGATCGACGTTGTACAGCTCCGCGCTGGCGCCCGGCGGCACCTCGATCGCATCGGGCGGGATCAGCGCGTCCGCCGCGGCGTGCACGCCGTCATCGTGATGCGTGGGGGTCTGCAGACTCATGGGTGCACTTCCCGGGGGACGGGGTGGCCGCCGCGACCACCTCTGAATATTCCATGTAGCGGAACTACGTTTCCGTTGTTGGACCAAGTTATCCCTACCGACCAGTCACATGTCAACAGTTTCGGTGAATTCGTCACGCATCGAGTTCCACTCCCAGCGCGAATAGTTCCACGATGAGGAATTACTGGGGTAATCTCGGGTCCACCCGATCACCGATGATCAAGGAGTCCGAGTGATGACCGACACCCCCGGCGCGGCCGCCCAGCCCACCGCCCTCCCCTTCGATCTGGTCGTCCGCGGCCGCCGAATCCTGACCACCGCGGGCATCGTCGACCGGGAGATCGGCATCCGCGACGGCCGGGTGGTCGCCATCGAGCCGCTGGGCAGCGGCCTCGCCGGTGACGAGGTGATCACGCTGAACGACGACCAGGTGATGATCCCCGGCCTGGTCGACACCCACGTGCACGTCAACGAGCCCGGCCGCACCGAGTGGGAGGGCTTCGAATCGGCCACCCGCGCCGCGGCCGCCGGCGGCGTCACGACACTGATCGACATGCCGCTGAACTCGATCCCGCCGACCACGACGGTCGAGGCCCTCGAGATCAAGCGCGCCAGCGCCCGCGGCAAGACCCACATCGACGTGGGCTTCTGGGGCGGCGCGATCCCGGGCAACGAAGGCGATCTGCGCGCCCTGCACGACGACGGCGTCTTCGGCTTCAAATGCTTCCTGCTCCACTCCGGCGTCGACGAGTTCCCGCACTTGACCGCCGACGAGATGGAGGCGGACATGCGCAAGCTGGTCACCTACGACTCGCTGATGATCGTGCACGCCGAGGACTCCCGCGCCATCGACCACGCCCCGACCGCCGAGGGCGACCAGTACGCGCGGTTCCTCGCCTCGCGGCCGCGCGGCGCCGAGAACGTGGCGATCGCCGAGGTCATCGAGCGGGCCCGCTGGACCGGCGCCCGCGCGCACGTGCTGCACCTGTCGTCGTCGGACGCCCTGCCGATGCTGGCCACGGCCAAGCGCGACGGGGTCCGCATCACCGTCGAGACCTGCCCGCACTACCTGACGCTGCTCGCCGAGGAGGTTCCGGCCGGCGGCACCGCGTTCAAGTGCTGCCCGCCGATCCGGGAGGCGGCCAACCGCGAATTGCTCTGGCAGGGACTGCTCGACGGTGTCATCGATTGCATCGTGAGCGACCACTCGCCGTCGACCGCGGACCTGAAGGACGTGGAGAACGGCGACTTCGGCGTCGCCTGGGGCGGCGTCGCCTCGCTGCAGCTCGGACTGTCGCTCATCTGGTCGGAGGCTCGCCAGCGCGGCATCGGCCTCCCCCAGGTGCTGGAATGGATGGCCGCCCGCCCGGCCGATCTGGCCGGGCTGAAGAGCAAGGGCCGGATCGCTCTCGGCTACGACGCCGACTTCGCGATCTTCGAGCCGGAGTCCGCGTACGTCGTCGACGTGCACCGGCTGCACCACAAGAATCCGGTGAGCCCGTACGACGGCCGGGCGCTCGCCGGCGTGGTGACCGGCACCTGGCTGCGCGGCGAGAAGGTCGACCTGACCACCCCGAAGGGCCGGCTGCTGCGCCGCGGCGACGTCTGACCTCCGCCGCGAACGCGAACGGCCCGCCTGCTCCGGATCGGAGCGGGCGGGCCGTCGTCGTTCAGGCGCTCACAGCGACCGCGAGATGATCTCCTTCATGATCTCGTTGGTGCCGCCGTAGATCATCTGGACGCGGGCATCGGCCCACATCCGGGCGATCGGGTACTCGTTCATGTAGCCGTAGCCGCCGAAGAGCTGGAGACAGGTGTCGGCGATCTCCATGGCCTTCTCGGTGGTCCACCACTTGGCCATCGCGACGGTCGGGATGTCCAGCTCGCCGCGGAGATGCTTCTCCATGCAGTCGTCGACGAAGACGCGTGCGATGTGCGCCTCGGTGGCGACCTCGGCCAGCTTGAACTTGGTGTTCTGGAAGCCGAAGATCGGCCGTCCGAAGGCGGTGCGGTCCTTGGTGTATTCCAGCGTCTTCGCCAGCGCGACCTCCATGCCGGCCACCGCACCCACGGCGATGATCAGCCGCTCCTGCGGAAGCTGCTGCATGAGCTGGATGAAGCCGAGACCCTCGGCGTCGCCGAGCAGATTCGACTGCGGCACGCGCACACCGTCGAAGTTGAGCTCCGCGGTGTCCTGGCCCTTCATGCCGATCTTGTCCAGGATGCGGCCGCGGCTGAAGCCCTCGCGCTCGGTCTCGACACCGATCAGCGAGATACCCTTGGCGCCCTCGCCGGCGTCGGTCTTGACCACGACGATGACGAAGTCGGCCTGTCCGCCGTTGGTGATGAAGGTCTTGTTCCCGGTGATGACGTAGTCGTCGCCGTCCTTGACCGCCTTGGTCTTGACGTTCTGCAGATCCGACCCGGTGCCCGGCTCGGTCATCGCGATGGCCCCGACCCACTCGCCGGACGCCAGCTTGGGCAGCCACGCCCGCTTCTGCTCCTCCGTGCCGTAGGCGAGGACATAGTGCGCGACGATCCCGTTGTGCAGGCTGACACCCCACGAGGTGTCGGCCGTGCGGGCCTGCTCCTCGATCAGCACGGCCTCGTGGGCGAAGGTGCCTCCACCACCGCCGTACTCCTCCGGGATGGACATGCACAGCAGGCCGATCTCACCGGCCTTGTTCCACAGGTCGCGGTCGACGTGGTGCTGCTCCCGGTAGCGTTCGACGTTCGGGGTGACCTCCTTCTCCATGAAAGCGCGCGTCATCTCGCGGAGCGCGCTCAGTTCCTCGGTCTCCCAGGACGGCTTAACCATTGCGTGTTGCCACCTAACTCATGCGTGTATGCGGTCTCCGCGATACTAACAACGGCCGATGTAAAGATCCGACCGCCCCCGGGTGTCGGGAGCGGTCGGATCATTTCGTCGTGCGGCCGGGGCCGGTCAGGCGTTGCCCTTCGACCACGTCGACCACGGGATGTTCCAGTCACCCAGACCGTCGGTGCCCGGGAGGGTGTCGCCGACCGTGTTCTTCACGGTGACCGGATCGCCGCGCAGGGTGTTCTGCACCACCCACTGCGCATCGGCCGGGCTCAGGTTGAGGCAGCCGTGGCTGGTGTTGGTGTTGCCCTGCGCCCACACCGACCAGGGAGCCGAGTGCAGGTAGATGCCGCTGTAGGACATCTGGGTGGCGAAGTCGACCGGCGTGCGGTAGCCCTCGGGCGAGTTGCTCGGCACACCGTAGGTGGACGAGTCCATGATGATGCTGTCCAGGCGGTCGCCGATGATGTAGATGCCGTTGTTGGTGGGCGTGGAGTCCTTGCCCATCGACGTCGGCATGGTGCGGATCACCTGGCCGTTCTTCTTCACGACGACCTCCTTGGTGTGGTCGTCGGCGTACAGCTCCATGGCGCGGCCGATGGTGAAGCTCTGCGAGACGTTCTCCTGGCCGAACATGCCGTCGCCCAGGTCGATGCCGTAGGTGTTCACCTCGACCTTGACCTTGGTGCCCGGCTTCCAGAAGTGCTCCGGCCGCCAGCGGACCTCGGTGTCGCTGATCCAGTAGAACGCGCCCTGCACCTGCGGGTCGGTGGTGATCTTGATGGCGTCCTGGGCCGCCTTGCGGTCCGGGATCGACTCGTCGAAGCGCACGCCGATCGTGGTCGCGACGCCGACCGTCTTCTCGTTGGGCGAGATGTACGCCTGCGTCAGCTTGTCCGGGGCCTGCGTGGTGAACGTCTGGCTGGTCGACGTCTTGCCGCCGACGCCGACGGCCGCGGCCTTCACGGTGTACTTCTTGTCGTACCCGAAGTCCTCGGCGCTGGTCCAGGTGCCGCCGTCCTCGCTCAGCGCGCCCTTCACCCGGGTGCCGCTGGAGCTGGTGATGGTGACATCGCTCAGCGCACCCTCGGTGGCCTTGACGACGACCTTCTTGCCGGGCTGCACGCCGACCGCGTCCTTGGCGAGCGGAGCGCCGCCCTGGTCGGTCACCGAGATGGCCGGCCTGATCATGTCGGCGAACTCACCCGACGCGTGCACCTTGTCGCTGTAGCTGCTGCATGCGGTGAGCGCGACCGCGGACGCGGCGAGCGTGCCCAGCACGGCGGCCGTGCGGAAAGTGCGACGACGTCGCAGACGACTGAACCCCATGATGCTCCAAACTGAACCTGCCAGCGTCGAACGATCCTCGACGCCCACCTAAGCGGACCGGTGTCCCGGTTAGGTCTATTGTAGGGATACCTGCGCGCATTTGCACGTCCCCGCGATGAGGGACGGACACGGCGCTGTACACCCCCTCACCGGCGAGGATACAGGACGCCGCGGCCATCCCGCCAGACGCGCGCCGTGGCGAATCACCGGCATGTCATTCGCATCAGTACAGGTCACGGCCGATTCGACCGATTCATACCGTCCGGGTGAGAGATGCTTCACGACCGCGCGGCCCGCGCGTGCCATACCGGCGGCCGAACGCCGAACGCGAGCCCGATCGGGTAGATAAGGCTATGCTAATCTCTGGTTCATGTCTCTTCCAGTGCCGGTCTCACGACGTCCCCGTCCCGTCAAGCGCACCACTCTCGCGGTGGCCGGCGCCGGCCTGCTGGCCGTGCTCGCGCCCGCCGTGAGCGTCGCTCCCCAGGCCAACGCGGCCCCCGGCGGCGACTGGAACTTCCGCGTCTCCTCCGCCCCCGCCGGCGTGAAGTCCGGCGCCGAGCTGGCCATCAACGATAAGACCCGCAAGCTCTTCATCACCGATTCGTTCTTCACCATGCAGACCAAGGGCGGCTCGAACGTCAGCTTCGATTTCCGCGCACTGCAGCCGGGTGTGTCCAAGTTCAGCATCACCAAGCGCAAGCCGGTCGGCAAGATCGACTACGCCCCCATGCCGTGGGGCCTCATGCCGTTCGGCCCGGCACCGGTGGTCCCGACCCCGCAGGTGCCCGACGGGATCGGCGTCGACAACGCCCACAGCCGCATCGTGAGCACCGCGTCGCACGCGAACGGCGTGACCATCGTCAGCCAGAACGCGACCACCACCAACGCCTCGAACCTGCTGAGCTTCCCGCAGGCGCACCCGATGGGCGTCGCCGTCGACGAGCGCAGCCAGCTCGCCTACGTCGCGATGAACGCCAAGAACTACGTGTCGGTGATCGACACGGTCAAGCGCCGCGAGGTCGCCAAGATCAGCAACATCTACATGCCGTCGTTCCTGGACATCGACACCAGCCGGAACCGGCTGTACGTCGGCAACGCCGACTACAACGCCAAGAAGACCAACTACCTGACGGTCGTCGACACCCGGACCAACGCCGTGATCAAGAAGATCCCGACTCCGTCCAACACCCGCCCGCAGGTCGACCCGGCCACCGGCAAGGTCTTCGCGGCGAGCTTCGACACCGGCAAGATCGTGGTCATCGACCCGAACTCGCTGACCGTCGTCAAGACCATCGTCACCGGCACCACCCCGGACAAGCTCGCGATCGACGGGCAGCGCCGCCTGGTCTACACGGCCAACCTGCAGCGCAAGACCATCACCGTGCTGAACGCCGACACCGGCGCCGTCATCACCACGCTGCGCACCGGTGCCGCGGAGCACTCGCTGGTGGTCGATCAGAAGACCGGCACCGTGTTCAGCACCAACCACCAGGGCGGCAAGCTGACCATCGTCTCGGTGACCAAGAAGTAACGACCCACCGCCGAAAGCCCCGGACCGCGCACCCGCGCGATCCGGGGCTTTCGCGTCAGGCCAGTTCGCCGCGAGCGACGAACTCGACGGTCAGCGCCATCGCGATCGAACTCACCGCGAGGATCCCGATCAGCACGAACAGCTGCATGATGCCGGCCACCAGCGGCGACGCGCCGCCCAGGATCATGCCGACGAACGAACCGGGGATCGTCACCAGCCCGACGGACTTGGTCTGGTCGAGAGCGGGCATCAGGGCGCTGGCCGCGGCCGGCCGGCAGATCTCCGAACGGGCGTCGCGCGGTGAGAAGCCGAGCGACAGCGCCGCTTCCACCTCCCCCGCCCGGAGCCGCAACTCGTCCAGGGCGCGCCGCCCGGCCAGCGACGCGGTGTTCATCGCGCCGCCGAACATGATGCCCGCGGTCGGGATCACGGCCAGCCCGTTCGGCGGCAGCACGCCCGCCGGGATCAGGACCGCGACGATCACCAGCGCGGGCACCGCGACGGCCACCACGCAGCATGCGGTCTCGCGGACCCGTCGTCGTACGTCGCGCCGGTCGTGCCGGGCGATCCGGCGGGCCGACGTGGTGCCGGCCACCACGCCCATGACGACCATGAACAGCGCCGATGCCCAGAGCCGGTGCATCACCAGGGCGATCAGCGCCGCCAGGATGCCGAGCTGAACCACCGCCCGGGCCACCGACCACACGGTGGCGGCCCCCTCCCCGCTGCCGGACAGCCGGTTGACCACGGCGGCGACGACGGTGAGCAGCACCAGCGCGACCCCCAGCGCGGGCCCGATGTGGATGACGGTGCTGCTGAGATCGGTCACAGGTGGCGATCGGCGATGGCGGCCACCGCCACCGCGGCCAGGTATTCCGCGCCGACGCCGATGATGTCGTCGTTGAAGTCGTAGCTGTCGTTGTGAACCGGACCGCGATCCGGGGTGATCGGCCCGTTCCCGAGGAACGCGTACGCGCCGGGGATCCGCTCCAGGAAGAACGAGAAGTCCTCGGCGGCGAGGATGCCGGGCGTGCGCGGGTCGACCCGCGACGCGCCGGCCACCTCGGCGGCCACCCGGGCCGCGCGGGCCGCGCAGTCCGGATCGTTGACGGTGCACGGGTAGCGCCGCTCGTAGCGCAGGTCGATCGTCACCCCGTGCGCGGCCGCGACGGAGGCGCACATGCCGGTGACCAGCTCCTCGATCCGATCGCGGGCCTGCGCGGACAGACACCGGGCGGTGCCGCGCAGCCGGGCCGTGGTCGGCAGCACGTTGTTGGTCTCCCCCGCGGTGAACTGGGTGATCGACACGACCGCGGGCACCAGCGGATCGAGGCGCCGGGAGACGATCGTCTGCAGCGCGGTCACCAGCGCCGAACCCGCCACGATCACGTCGCCGGTGGCGTGGGGTGCCATGGCGTGGGCGCCCGCCGCGGACACGATGATGTCGAGATCGTCGAACGAGGCGAGCTGCACGCCGGGCCGGACTCCGAAGTGGCCCTCGGCGATGCCCGGGATGTTGTGGATCCCGTAGATCTCCTGGATGCCGAAGCGTTCCAGCACACCGTCGTCGATCATCGCCGGCGCACCGGCCGCGCCCTCCTCGGCGGGCTGGAACACCAGCACCACGGTCCCGTCGAGAGCCGGGCCGGCGGCCAGCAGTTCGGCGGCCCCGAGCAGCATGGTGACGTGACCGTCGTGCCCGCAGGCGTGCATCACGCCCTCGACGGTGGACCGGTACGGCCGGTCCCCGGCCTCGACGATCGGCAGCGCATCCATGTCGGCCCGCAGGCCGATCACCGGTCCGCCGGCCCGGCCGCGCACCACGCCGACCACCCCGGTGCCGCCGATGCCCTCGGTCACCTCCAGGCCGAGGTCGCGCAGCCGGCCGGCGACGAGCGCCGCGGTGCGGACCTCGGCGAAGGCGAGCTCGGGATGGGCATGAATGTCCCGGCGGATGCCGCGGAGTCGGGACAGGGCTTCGTCACTGAGCGTCGGCATACTCCAGATCACTTACGCGCGGCACGGACCACCGTCAAGTTCGGGCTCTGGAACTGCGACGCGAACGCGGTGCCGGTGCGCTGGTCGACGGCGATCGTGTGGGTCGCCGCCTTGGTGGGGATGGTGCCGATGACCGTGTTCTTGGTCAGGTCGATGACGGTGATCGACTTGCGGAACAGATTCGAGGTGTAGCCGATCCGGCGCTGCGCGTCGATCGCCAGGTTGTTCGGCGAGGTCTTGGTCGCGATGCGCGTGGTGACCGCGTAGCTGCCGCCGTCGATCACCGCGATCTCGCCGGTCTGGAAACTGACCGCGTACACGTTGCCGGTCGCCGGATCGACGGTCGGGCGGGAGTTCGGCGCGGTCGGGATCTTGGTGATCACCCGGTTGGTGGTGGTGTCGACCACGGTCAGGAAGTTGCGCTTCTTGGTCTGCGTGTCGGCGTTGCCGATGTACAGGCGGTGGCGGGCGGAGTCGACGGCGAGCATCGACGGCCGGAACAGGCCGGTGATGGAGCCCTTCTGCTTGCGGGTCTTGCTGTCGATCACGGCCACCGAGTCGAGACCCACGTTGGCGATGTAGGCCTGCCCGGTCGCGCTGTCGGCGGCGATGCCCATCGGATGCGCGAGCTTCGCGGAGACCATGTCACGGGGCGTGGCGACCCGCGCGGCCTGATTCACGATGGTCGACGCCGAGGTCTCCGAGTTGGTGGTCATCACCAGGCCGCGCGTGGTGTCCACCGCCAGACCGGTCGGGATCTGCTGCATCTGGATCACGGCCGGGCCGAGCCGGTAGGGAGCGGTGGGCAGCTTGGCGTAGCTGATCCCGCGCACCACCTTGCGGCTGTCGACGTTCACCACCGAGACCTTCGGGTCGAGCGGGTGCGGGTAGGTCAGGACCTGACCGGTCGTCGGCTCCTTGTACTTGTAGTCGTCGCCGTCGGCGATGTAGACCAGCCGGCGCCCGGAGTCGATGGCGAGCTGGGCGCCGTCGGTCACCCCGGCCGGAATGGTCGACTGCGTCACCGTCCAGCCGGCGGGCAGGCCCGACCGGGCCGGGGCGGCGAACGCCGGCGGGGCGGCCGCGAGACCGACGGCGAGAGCGGTGCCGACGACGGCGGCGGGGGCGAGCCCGCGGCGAACGGCGCGGGAGCGAGCACGAGTACCTGAGTATTTCATTAGGCAATCCTAACTTGCAGGTCCGCGGAGCGGACAAATCGGAAGGTGTCGGTCAGGTCACATCAGATCGTCGAGCAGATACGCCGCCCACCAGCAGTCGTCGTGACCACCCGGGTAGGTCCGCAGTTCCGTCGCGAAGCCGTGCGCCACCGCCGTGTCCGCCGCCGCACGCACCGTGGGCTCGAGTTCCTCCTCGAACTCCCCCACCGCCAGTCGCAGCCGCGGCAACCGGCCGGTGGCGGCGCGGAGCTGGTCGTGAATCCATTCCTGCCGGTCGTGGACCTGCGCCGGGCGGGCGGTCAGACCCGGCCGGCACCACACCGACGGCGAGTAGGCCAGCACCTCCTCGACGACGCCCGGATGCCAGGCCGCGAGACTGAGCGCCGCGAGGCCGCCGAGACTCTGCCCCGCGACGATCACGCGCGACGGCGGTCCCGGCAGCTGGGCGCGCACCCGCGGTATCAGCTCGGTGGCCACGGCGTCGAGGACGGCACGGTTGCCGCCCAGCACCGCGAGCCGGTCGCCCGGTGCCGCGGGCGACTCGATGCCGACCACCGCGAACCGGCGCGCCACCCGGCCGGCGCTCGCGGCGCGGGCGAGCACCGCGGGCAGCCGGTAGCGGCCGAACCACTTCTCCGCGTCGAACACCACGAGCAGGTCGACGGGGGCGCCGTCGGCCGGGCGGCCGGGAACGCTCAACGGGCAGCGGAGCACCCGGCCGTCGGCGGTCAGCGTCAGGGTCTCGGTGACGCCCGGCGCCGCGACCGGATCGACCCAGTCGCCGAGAGGGGGCGCGCCGGCGCACCGCAGCACCGAACCGAACGGCGAGCCGGCGCGGAACTCGGTGTTCCGGGTGTCGATCCGCGCGCCCCGCACCACCTCGCGCGAGTACACGATCCGCCCGTCGACGACGCCCGGCGAATCCGCGGCGAACGGATAGATCCGGTACCCGGCCATCGTGCCGCGCGGGGCCGTGATCTCGGTGAACCACAGCCGCGTCCCCGGCTTGCGGCGCATCAGGCCGGCGTCGGCGTGATTCTTGTCGGTGAGCCGGTTGACCCAGACGTACACCCCGGCCGGATCCGGGTCGCCGCCGGTCGGCTGCCAGAGGAAGAGGATGCGCTGGCGGTCCGGGTCGCCGGGGTGATCGGTGATCACCGGGGTCGCGGCGCCGACGAGCACGTCGTGCGGGAGGGCGGCCGACGGGTCCAGCACCAGCGCCCGGAGTTCTTCCGGCCCGGGTTCTTCCGGTCCGGGCCGCCGCGGGTCGGTGTCAGACATGCGTCACCCCGCTGCCGTCGATCGCCGCGGCGATACTCCCCAGTGCGGGCTGGCGGACCATCCCGGGATGTGTCGTCGCGAGGTCGTGGCGGGTCAGGGTGCCGCCGACATGGGCGGACCAGCCCCGCGGGTCGAGGAAGTCCTCGGCCCCCTCGGTGGCCCGGAACAGCGTCGCGTCCCCACCGAACTCGCCGGTGGTGTGCTCGCGCATGAGGCTCGCGAAATGCGCCACGACGTCGGCGATCGCCCGCACCTGCGCGGCGGTCAGCGCCCCGAACGCGGTGTGTTCCCCGCGGAGTGCGTCGAGCAGGTCGGCGTCGGAGTCGATGGCCTCCTTCTCGACACCGGCCATGATGAGGAAGGCGCGCCGCACCTCGGCGTCCGACGGCGGCGGCTGGGCGGCCCACTGCTCGCTCGGGTAGGCGTCCATCAGGTACAGCCCGGTCACCGCGCGGCCGCGCGCCGCGGCGGCGACCGCCATCTCGTGGGCGATGACGCCGCCGACCGACCAGCCGAGCAGCTGGATCGGCCCGTCGGGCACCGCCTCCTCGATCGCGTCCAGATAGGTTCGCGCGACCTCGGCGAGGCTGACCGGCAGCGGCTCACCACGCAGACCGTCCGCCTGGAGGGCGTAGACGCCGATCGATCGGTCGAGGGCGCCGAGCAGCCCGGCGTAGCACCAGCCCAGGCCGCCGGCCGGGTGGACGCAGAACAGCGGCGCGCGCCCGCTGCCCGGGTCGGCGGCGCGCAGGGTGAGGAGCCGCCCGAAGGGATCGGCGCCGTCGCCTCCGTCGAGGCGCCGCGCGAGGGCGGTGACCGACGGGGCGGCGAACAGGTCGGCGACGGCCGCATCGCGCCCGGTCACCTCCCGGATGCGGGCGGCCAGTCGTGCGGCCGACAGCGAGTTGCCGCCCAGGTCGAAGAAGCTGTCGGTCACCGACACCGCGTCGCGCTCGAGGACCTCGGCGAAGACCGCGGCCAGGGCGATCTCCAGCGGAGACTCCGGCGGCGCGATCTCAGCGCCGCCGAGCACCGGATCGGGCAGCCGCTTGCGATCGAGTTTGCCGTTGCGGGTCATCGGGATCTCGTCGATCACCACGAGCGCGTCGGGGACCATGTACGACGGCAGCCGCCGCGACAGCACGGCCCGCAGCTCGAACAGGTCGACCGTGGTCCCCGGTTCGGGCACCACGTAACCCAGCAGCGTCGCCGACGACCCGCTGCCGCGGGCGATCGCGATGCCGTGCGCGACGCCGGCCGCGTCGCTCAGCGCCGCGCCGACCTCGCCGAGTTCGATGCGCCGGCCGCGGATCTTCACCTGATCGTCGACGCGGCCGATGTAGGTGATGGCACCGTCCGCCTCGCGGCGGGCCAGATCGCCGGTCGCGTACATGCGCTCACCCGGCGCGAACGGATCGGCGACGAAGCGCGTCGCGGTCAGCCCGCTGCGTTTCAGATACCCGCGGGCCAGCTGGACACCGGCCAGATACAGCTCGCCGACGCTGCCGATCGGCAGCGGGCGCAGGGCGTCGTCGAGCACGTAGACCGCGCTGTTGTAGACGGGCAGGCCGATCGGCACGCTCGCGCCGTCCCAGTCCGGCCCCGGCCGCCACCAGGTGATGTCGACCGCGGCCTCGGTAGGCCCGTAGAGGTTGGCGACGATGTTGACGCCGGTGGCGGCGCTGCGCGGCAGGATACGGCCGGCGGCGGTCAGCGTCTCCGGTGCCAGGGCCTCCCCCGAGCAGACGACGAGCCGCAGCGAGTCGGTGGCGGCGGCCGCGGGCTCGTGCAGGAACGCGGCCAGGGCCGACGGCACGAAGTGGCAGACGGTGACGCCGTGCCGGGTGATCTCGGCCGCCAGCGCGGCCGAGTCGCGGTGCGCACCCGCCGGTGCGACGACCAGCGCGGCACCGGCGATCAGCGGCCAGAAGAACTCCCAGACCGACACGTCGAAGGAGTACGGCGTCTTCTGCAGCACCCGGTCGTGCGTGGTCAGCGCGAAGACGTCGTCCATCCACCGCAGCCGGTTGACGATGCTCGCGTGCTCGATGATGGTGCCCTTGGGGGTGCCGGTGGAGCCGGAGGTGAAGATGAGGTACGCGGCGTTGCGGCCGCCCGGGGCGCTACCCGGCGCACCGCTGCGGGCGCCGTCTCGCGCGCTGACGGTGAGCGAGAGGCCGTCGTGACGCCAGTCGGCGTGACCGGGGTCGGCCGCGGAGAGTTCGGCGACCGGCCGGGCGTCGGACAGGATCGATGCGATGCGCGCGTCCGGGGTCTCCGGGTCGATCGGCAGATAGGCGGCGCCGGCCGCGATCACCGCGTGGATCGCGATCACCATCTCCGGGCAGCGATCCATCCGCAGCGCCACCACCGCGTCGGGCCCGGCACCGAGATCGATGAGCATCGCGGCGAGATCGTCGACGGCGGCACGCAGCTGCGCGTACGTCAGCGTCCGCTGCTCGCCACCGGCGGCCGTCCACACCAGGGCGGTGCGGCTGGAGTGCTGCCGCCCCGCGTCGGCGAGCAGTCCGGCCAGGGTCGCGTCCTCGACGGGGTGACCGGTCTGGTTGTAGGTGACGATCTGCGCGGTCACGTCGCCGGCGTCGGCGACCGGCAGCGAGCCCAGCCGGGTCCGCGGATCCGCCGTGGTGAGGTGATCCATCAGGGCGGCGACGCGATCGGCGTGGCGCGCCGCCGTCTGCGCCGTGTACCGCGCCGGATTGGCCTCCACCTCGAGCACCACGCCGCCGTCCGGCTGGGGCGAGGCGGTGAAGGTGAGATCGTCGACCGGTCCCATCGCGATGTTGCCGACGCGGCCGGTCGCGCCGCCGAAGGCGAGCTCGGGCGTGAAGAACTTGACGTTCACCACCGGCCCGTAGACCACCGCGTCGGTGCCGACCGCCCCGAGGTCGCGCCGCAGCTGCTCGGCCCGGTAGCCCGCGTGCGGGCGCACGACGCCGATCTCGGCGGTGACGGCGTCGAGGAACTCCCCGACCGTCGGCAGCGGTGACACGGTCAGCCGCAGCAGCAAGATGTTGACGGTCGGCTCCATGGTCGGCGGCGCACCGAGACGCCGTGCCGCCCACGGCATGCCGAGGACCACGTTCGGATCGGCCGACAGCGTCGCGGTGTACATCGCGACGGCGGCGAGGGTGGTCTCGGTCCAGCCGTGACGGCCGTTCACCGACCGCGGCCCCAGCCGGCGGGAGGTGCGATGCGGACGGTCGTGGGCGACGGCGGGTGGCAGGTCGGTCAGGCTCGGCGGCCGGGCCGCACCGGCGCAGTAGTCGTGCCAGAACGCGGCGTCCGCCGCGGCATCGGCCGTCGTACCGGTGTCCGCGGGCACGAACGGCGGATCGACCGGCGAGCCCTCGCCGGCCGCGGCGGACGTGTACGACGCGGCGACCCAGCGCAGCAGCGCCGCGAACGAGTAGCCGTCGACGCAGAGGTGGTGGATCCGCTGGGCCCAGACATGGCGGGTGGGCGACAGCCGGATCAGCACCTGGCCGCTGAGCCGGTCATCGGCGATCACCGCCGAGCCGTCGCCCGCGGGCGGCAGGTCCATGAAGGCGGCGATCTCCCGATCGCACGCGGCGTCGGGGTCGCCCTCGCCGCTGACGTCGATCAACGGCAGGTCGTGGGCGCGGGTGACCGGCTCCGCCGCCGGCCGGCCGTCGCCGCCGACCGCGTACCGCGCCTGCAGCGCCGGTATCCGTGCGAGGCACCCCGCGAGGACCTCCGCGAACAGCGCGGGGTCCAGCTCACCGGCGATATCGATCCGCTCGGCGCACTGGTAGGCGACCGATCCGGGCACCTGCTGCTGCCCGAACCAGAGCGCGGTCTGCGCGTCGGTCAGCGTCCCCGCGCCGAGCGGCGTGTCGTGCGCGGTCAGGACTATCGGTTCAGCAGACATGCGAGTACACAATCCTCCGGTGCGGAACGGGCGACGACGGCCGAGCAGAACTACTTTGATTAGGGTACCCAAACACAGGATGCCCTTAGTGGTCCGGCCCCGCGGCGCACTGTCAGCCGATCCGGATGTGCCGGATCGACACCAGCATTCGTCGTACCCGGCCGCGGAGCGGCGCGTCGTCGTTCGACGTCAGGAGGAGTCCGGCGCGCTCGGCGATCCGCTCCGCGACCCGCGGCACGGTGAGGCCGTCCGTGCGGATCTGCTCGGCGAACCCGGGTCCGGAGAGTCGTTCCAGGCACAGATCGAGCCTGTCGAGGGCGAACCGGTCGGGCCCGCGAAACGGCAGGCGGCGGGACCGGAGACGAGCCCGGACCGTCTCCGGCTCGGCGAGTAGCGAGAAGTGCCGGACGTCGTGCCCGGCACCGCGAAGCCGGCCGACGATCTCGGCGAGACGACCCGGTTCGATGATCGTCATCGGCACGATGACGACGCCGCGGCGATGCGTCAGCACCCGGTCGAGCGCCTCGTAGACGCCCTGCCGCCACGCCGGGAAGTCCTGGAAGTCGCCGCGCAATTCGGCCGGCAGCATGCGGTTGAGTCCGTAGCCGACGAGTTCGGGATCGCAGACGATGCTTCCCGGCAGCCGCCGGCGCAGCTCGAACGCCGCCTGCGTCTTCCCCACCCCGAACGGTCCGTTGATCCAGATCAGCACGACCGCCAGGGTAGGCAGCGCGGACGCTCCCTGCCCCGTCCCGATGCGATGCCGAGTCTCCGGCCGCAGGAACCGCTCGGCTACGACGCGCGGATGACGCTCAGCCCCTCCGCGAAAGTGGTGATCGCGAAGTCCTGGAAACGTGCCTCGAACTTCGAGGAGTCGAAGACGTTGTCGTGCGCGTAGCGCGGAAGGAGTTCACGGATCACCCGCAACTCCGGCCGCACCACACCGGCGGCGGTCAGCAGCCAGCCGGGCGCGACGGTGTACCCGTCGCCGGTGCCGAAGACCTCCGCGGCGAGGTGCACCAACTGCTGATAGGTGGGCCGGTCGGCGTCGACCGGCAGGTGCCAGGTCTGCCCGAAGGCGTCGTCGGTGTTGCCGAGAACCGCCAGCGCCCGGCTGGCGTCCGGAGTCCAGATGAGCGTGCGGCGACGGTCGGCGCTGACCGGGACGACCGGCCGCTTCCCGGCCTTCATCCGGTCGATGATGAGCGAGTTGGTGAAGCTCTGGGTCCGTCCCGGGCCGTAGAACTCGGGCGCGCGGCCGATCAGGACCTCGATGTCGCCGCGGGCCATCTCGTCGAGCACCATCGACGCCATCTGGGCGCGGACGCGGCCCTTGCGGCCGACGGGCTGGAACCGGGTGTTCTCGGTCTGCACACGATCGTCCTGCGGATACATGTAGGTGTTGTCGAAATAGGCGAACTTCGAGCCCGCGGCCCGCGCGGCATCCAGCGCATTCCGCAGCATGACGGGGAAGTCGCGTTCCCACAGCTCCGTCTTCCCCGGCAGACCCGCGGTGAAGTAGACGATCTCACTGCCGGCGACCGCCGCGGCCGTCCCCTCGGCGTCGAGGAGGTTCGCACTGACGGTCTCGTCGGTCTCGTTCACCTTCTTCGGCGTGCGACTGACCAGCCGGAGGTCGGTGGTGTGGTTCCGTGCGAGATCGCGCGCCAGCTCGACCGCGATCTGCCCGTTGGCTCCCAGAATCGTCTGCATGCTCGCCCTTCGTAATGTATGCGGTGATAACATCACGCTACGGACCGGAAGTAATCACTGTCAACACTCCGAGTGCCGTCTCAGTCGTCGAGAGTATGTGCGGAGTCACCGATCGCGGGTCACGCCGGCCCTCGGCGCACCAGCAGCAATGTCAGTGCCGCCGCCACTTCAGTGGGATTGGCCGAGAACGGCTTCGGCAAGAGCTCATCGACGCGGGCCAGGCGCCGGTCGATGGTGTTGCGATGGGTGTACAACTTCTCGGCCGTGCTGGTCCGGTTGAGCCCTTCCTCGACGTAGACGAGCACCGTCTGATGAAGCACCGGACTCGCGTCGAGGAAATCGCCGAGTACGTCGGCCACGAAACGATCCGCCGCGGCGACATCGGCAGTGATCAGGTCGACGAGTTGAACGTCCTCGTAGCGAACGATGGACAGCTGCGAGTCGAGGCGGGCCAGAAGACGTTGCGCCGCAGCGGCATCCATATGGGTACGCCGGAAGCCTGCGACGTCTTTCGCCGGTCGTCCGAGAGCCACCCGAACGCGCCGCTGACCACGCAGCCGATCCGCGAGTGTCGAGACCGCCGGTGTGGCGGCCGCCGGAATCCACAGCCACAGCGCCACCGTCCCCGCGACCACGGTGAGCCGGCGATCGGCCCCGCACGCCCTCATCACCTGTTCGGCAGCGCGTTCGAGCAGGCCAACGTCCTCCTCGGAGTCGACCCAGACCACCACACCGACATGCGAACCGGTGAGTGCGTAGCCGAGCTGCGCCTCCGCCCGGGAGACGGCGATGTCCGCCCCCTGCAGCAACAGCTCGACGGTCGCGTACCGCTGCAACTGAGATCCGGCCGCCAGCTCCTCCCGGGTCCGCTGCACGTAGTCGCCGAGCTCGACCATCGCGTCGTCGGTCGCCGTGGTCAGAGTGTTCCCCGAGACCTCCACGAGTTCGCGGAGCTGCGCAGGATCGTCGGTGGCCTCGAAACAGGCCGCGAGCCACCACTTCCAGCAGACTCGCTCCGCCGATCTCCACGCCCCGACGTCGTCGACGACGAGACCGCGCAGCACCACGTCCCGCGCGAACGTCCGCATCTCACTCCCGCCGAGGACCGGCACTCTCCGGCCGGGGTGGGCGATGTTGGAGGTCAGCCAGTGCTTGAGGAGCGAGACGACCAGACGGGCATCGGCTTCGGCGAGCACCGGATCGTCGGCGATCACCCGGTACCGCGGATCTTCGACGGACGCCGCAGTGACATCGGCGATCACCTCGTCCGACCGTGCGAGCAGATCCTCGGCCAGACCCCGGATCAGCCGTGCCACCGACTCGGAGGGTTCGGGCCACGGCTGATCCGGACTCGTCATACCTGCCAGTCTCCTCGCGTCGGCGACGGCCCTCGGCGGTTCCGGCAAGACCGGTGTCATGCGGTACCCGGGCTAGAGGCCGAGGTAGTCGGCGAGCTCGGAGTAGTCGACCTGCCAGAGGCCCGGTGAACCGAGCGGGTACTGCGAGCGGAAGCCGAGGATCCGCTGGACGCGCTCGGGGAGCTTGGCCGCGGTCTCCCGGGACACCAGGAACGGGTAGGCCTCCTCCCCGACCAGGTAGCCGGGGTTGAAGGCGAACGACACCGCGCGCCGATACTCGTCCGTCGTGACGTTCGCTCCGCCCCCGTGAACGGTCTTGCCGCTGATGAACAGGGCGTCGCCAGCCTTCATGGTGGCGGGAATCGTCTTCTCCGGAGCGCCGCGGTCCTCGAAGTCGGGCCAGAGATGGCTGCCCGGAATCACCCGCGTCGCACCGTTCTCCTCGGTGAAGTCGGTGAGAGCGATGAGGAAGTTGAGTGTGATCTCCGGTCCGGCAGGGCCCATTCCGACGAAGGGATACCAGTTCTCGAGATCGCGGTGGAGCATCTGGGCGCGGTTGCCCGGCCCGATCTCGATCACCTGAGCGGTCGTCATCCAGTAGGTGCCCGACTCCCCCAGGAATCGCGCATCACACAGTTCGTGCACCAGGTCGAGGTCGATGATCTCGTCGCGGAACACGTCGCTGCGATTCACCAGGTTGGTCAGGCGCTTCGTGTTCACGCCGTGGAACTCCTGGACGAGCTCGTTCTCGTGGGTGCTGCCCGGGGCGAGCGCCGCGAGCGACGGATCGATCTCGGAGTTGAAACGCGCGACCTGCTCTGCGGAGAGCAGTCCTTCGATGACGACGCCGCCGTCGCGGGCGACGATCGCGAGGATGTCGGCCGCGGACGTCGAGCTCGGGACTCGCTGGATGGCTGTTTCGACGCTGGTCATGGGATTTCCAATCTGTCAGGATCCGGGTTCGCCGACCACTCAGAGAACGGAGTGCCCAGGAATCCGGATCGATGTGCTGTGGCGCAGCTCTCACTATCGGCATCTCGTGACCCGCTGCCTATCCGCACGTTTGTACGTCTGTCGCCCGCAGGCGGTGCACATCGCACCTTCGCCGCAGGTCCGGGCGATTCGCGGCTGCGGCGCCGGATCCTTCGCCGGCGAAGTGTGTGAGGTTTCCACACTCCCGCCAGGCAAGACGCTGAGATTCGATGTGGCGTGCGTTACAGCGATTTCGGCAGGCTGGGCCGCATCACACAGTCACATCCACCTTCCAGGCGCCGGTCCCGGCGCGGAATGAGAGAAGAGAAGATGAGCAGCTCAGCAACCCAGCCGGAGTATTTCGACGTCGTCATCATCGGCGGCGGCATCTCGGGAATCGGCGCGGCCGTCTACGTCACGCAGGAGTTCCCGAAGAAGACGGTCGCGCTCCTGGAAGGCCGCGACTCCGTCGGCGGAACTTGGGATCTGTTCCGCTACCCCGGAATCCGTTCCGACTCCGATCTGCACACGTTCGCCTACGAGTTCAAGAGCTGGAAGGACGAGAAGGCGATCGCCGACGCTCCGCTCATCCTCGACTATCTGAAGGAGACGGTCGACGAGTACGGGCTGGACGAGATCGTCCGGTACCGGCACCAGGTCACCTCGGCGGCGTGGATGAGCGACGACGCGCAGTGGGTGCTGTCGGTCGACGTCACCGACCCCGACGGCACCGTCCGGCACGAGGTCATCAAGGCCGGCTGGGTCTTCGGCGCCACCGGCTACTACCGATACGACCAGGGCTTCACTCCCGAGTTCGAAGGGCGTGCGGACTTCCGGGGCGACATCATTCACCCGCAGCACTGGCCCGAGGACTACGACTACTCCGGCAAGAAGGTCGTGGTGATCGGCAGCGGCGCCACCGCGATCACCCTCATCCCGTCGATGCTCCTCGGCGACGGCGCAGCGTCGCACGTCACCATGTTGCAGCGGACTCCGACGTACATCCTGACGTTGCCGCGCGTGGACTCGCTGAACCTGAAGCTGACCAAGCTGCTCGGCGAACGCCGCGGCTACCTCGCCACCCGGTGGAAGAACGTGTGGAGCGACTGGGCACTGGTCAAGGCCCTCACCACCTTCCCGAAGGCGTCCCGCCGGTTCATCCGCTGGGTCAATCAGCAGGAACTGCCCAAGGGCTTCGACGTCGACAAGCACTTCAACCCGCCGTACGAGCCGTGGGACCAGCGTCTCTGCCTTGCCCCCGACGGCGACTTCTTCTCCTCGATCAGCAGAGGCGACGCCGACGTGGTCACCGATCGCGTCCGGCGCTTCACCGAGACCGGCATCGAGCTGGAATCGGGCGAGCACCTGGACGCCGATCTGATCGTCACCGCGACGGGCCTCAACATGAGGCTGTTCGGCGGCATCGACGTGTCCGTCGACGGAAAGACCATCGACCTCTCCGAGTCGGTGGTCTACCGCGGAATGATGCTGTCAGGCGTGCCGAACTGGGTGATGGCTCTCGGCTACACCAAATCGTCGTGGACGCTGAAGATCGGACTGCTCGGCAAGAGCTTCATCGAGCTGCTGCGTCACATGGACACCCACGGATACGACACCGCCGTCGCCGAGGCCCCCGACGGCACCGGCACCCGCCCGGTCATCGACCTCGACGCCGGCTACATGCTGCGCGCCAAGCACACGCTTCCGCGTCAGGGCGACGAGATGCCGTGGCAGATGAAGCAGGTGTTCCTCGAGGACCGGAAGATGTTCCGCGGCCCGGTGATCACCGACGCTCTCCACTTCAGTTCACGCCTGGAACGTGAGCTGACCGCGGCTCCCGCGACCGAAGAGGTCCGGCGATGATCGGCACCGCTTCCGCTTCCGCAACGATGCCGGCCCGCGCGCTGACGGGTGCCGAACGCATGCAGCGCGTCCTGTTCACGACGATCGGCCGCGTTCGCCCGTCACTGCTGAACCGCGTCGTCCCGCCGGTCGTGAACTCCGACGGCGACATCATGGCCCCGGAGATCGCGGTGCTCATGAAGGCATCCGCCTCGGCACCCGATTTCAGCGACGGCAGCGTCGCCGACGCCCGCGCCTCGATGGACACCGACTGCGTGGTGTTCGCTGACGACGCCCCGACGATGACCGTCGACGACGTCGTCCTTCCGAGCGGGATTCACGCCAGCCTGTACCGGCCTGCGGAACGCTCGCCGGGTCTGGTCGTGTTCGTACACGGAGGCGGCTTCGTCCTCGGCAGCCGCGAAGGGTACGACGCACCGGTTCGGCTCATCGCCGACCGTGCCGGCGTCGCCGTGCTGTCCCTGGAATACCGGCTCGCGCCGGACGCACCGTTTCCGGCAGCGATCGACGACACGCTCGAAGCCTGGCGATTCGCCGTCGCCCACGCCGAGGAGTGGGGAGTCGACCCGGCACGGATGGCGCTGCTGGGCGACAGCGCGGGCGGCAATCTCTGCGCCGTCGCGAGCAACGAGCTCCGCGCGGCGCAGGTCCGCCCCCGACTGCAGGTGTTGATGTATCCGGTCGTCGACGCCGAGGGCGAGTACCCGTCGCGGGAGGAGTTCGCCACCAATCCGGCGCTGTCGGCCAAGCAGATCGCGTGGCTGGGTGGACACTACGTACCCGACGCCTCCGCGATGACCGATCCGCGGGTGTCGCCGATCCACCTCGACGACCTGACGGGCGCACCCGCCACGCTGATCACCGTCGCCGGTTTCGATCCGCTCCGCGACGAGGCGCTCGCCTACGCCGGCCGGCTGATCGACGCCGGAGTCCCGACTCGCGTGATGCGCGAGAGCGGCCTGGTGCACGGCTACCTCTCGATGACCCGGATCAGTCCCACGGCCCGCGCCGCCGTCGACCGAGTCGCCGACGCCATCGCCTCCGCCCTCGCCTGACTCCTCACCACCGAAGGAACCCGCCATGTCCATGATCCATATGACGTTGGTGTTGATCGCCAACCTCGCAATGCTGGGCGCCGGCTACGTCTACGGCGTTCGGCTGCTGCGACGCCATCACAACTTTCTGCTCGGCTTCGAGTGGATCGTGATCGCGGTGTCCGGCACCAACGTGCTGCTGCTGGCCGCGACCGGCGTGTCGCACGACAGCCTCAGCTACCACCTGATGATCTTCTTCGACGCCTTCTCCCGGTCGTTCGGCATGACGGTGATCTTCGTCCTCGGCATGATGGCCGTCACTCACCGATACCGTCCCACCTGGATCGTCGAGGCCATCGCCATTCTCGCGGGCGTCGCAGTCGGCCTCGACCGCACCCTCGACGTCCGTCCGGTCAGTCTGAGCTGGACCGCGTTCTACACCGTCGCGAACCTCGGCGTCGCGGTGTTCATGCTGTACGTCGCCGCTCGCCTGTTCCGCATCGGCGAGCGCCGCCACGGCGTCTGGGTGTCGGTGGCGACTGTTCTCGGCGCCCTCATCGCCGTGTCGTACGACTTCATCCGGATTCCCGGCGACGACGCCGACCACACGCTCTTCTACAGCATCGCGATGAGCGTGTGGGCGCTCATGCTGGTGACGTACTACCACGGGTACCGCGTGCTCGACGAATATCAGAACCGGCTCGCGCCGGCGCCGATGCCGGCGCCGGATCAGACGCCCGAGCCCCTCACCGCACCCCGGTGACGGAGCGTCGCACGGTGGTAGGGCGCCGGCCGTGCGCGTGCACTCCGCGCAGCCTATCGATGTCGACCGGCGCATCGAGAGGGTCGGCGCCGTCGTCGCGCGGCGCTCCAGCCGTGCCACGACGACCACGGAGCAGCCGCGCTGGGTACTCTCGACACATCGCGGGTGCGCAGCCCGTGAGTGACATCGATGCAGCGATCCCGCCATGGGCGGGTGAACGACACGAACCGTGGAGGACCGCGTGGCCGACGACACCGACAAGATCGAGCAGCAGATCGCGCAGGCGCGCGAGGAACTGGCGACGACCCTGGACCAGCTCGCCGAGCGGGCGAACCCGCAGCACCTGGCCAACGACGCCAAGACCAAGGTGCTCGCCTTCCTGAACCGGCCCCCGGTGAAGTTCGGCCTGATCGGTGCCGGCGGCCTCGTGGTGGTGCTGGTGGTCCGCAAGGTCGTCAAGCACTGACGTCTCCGGTCGCTTGCGGAAGCGCGGAAACGGCGCTGACCAGCCGATTTTTATCTCGGCGGCATGCCTGTTAATGTTTCTTCTCGCAAGGCCAAGCGCCATTAGCTCAATTGGCAGAGCAGCTGACTCTTAATCAGCGGGTTCGGGGTTCGAGTCCCTGATGGCGCACAATAACAGCAGGTCAGGCCCCTACCGGCAGAATCCGGTAGGGGCCTGAACCCTTTAATGAACCCTCTAATGCGATTGGAGGGACGGCTAGGGACGCTCAGCCCAGCAATCCATTCGTGGGCTACCCCGGCTCTCCGCCAAGCACGCCGACATCATGCGCCGCCGACTGCTCGGGTAGGGCTTCGCTTCAGTCGGGTGCTTCGGCAGGACCGTTCTCTGATTCTGCCGCCTGCTTGGTGCCGTCCACGATCTACTGGTAGGCGTGGACGACGACGAGCAGATGACCGAGGCCGAGATCGACGAGCTGTTCGAGCGGACGCAGCCGATCGGCAACGCGATCAACGCGCTTGCACAGGCCGAGCTGGCCGTCGCCGCCGTCGATGAGCTTGACCCGGCTGTCGCTGCACGGCTGGAGCAGATCCAGCGCGAAGCCCTCGGCTGAAGGGGACTCTTGACCGAGCCTATCCCGGATTGTCACCCGCACCTGGAAAGATGAGGCCATGCAGATCAAGACGCGCCAACGAGTTCGCGACCTCGCCGAGGTCTACACCCACTCGCGCGAAGTCAACGCCATGCTCGATCTGGTCCCCGACATGTTTCCCAACGCCGAGGACCCGCGCAACACCGACCGAAAGTTCTTCGAGCCCGCGGCGGGGTCCGGCAACTTCCTCGAAGAAATCCTGGTCCGCAAGCTTGCCTTCGTCACGCGCGAGCGCTACCAGACCGGCCAGCAGTACGAGCACCGAATCCTGCGCGCACTGGCGTCGATCTATGCAATCGACATCGACGCAGAGAACGTCGCCGAGTCGAAAGACCGGCTGCGCAGTGTCATCATCTCGCACCTGGACAACGACCTGAACACCTGTGAGGCGACCGCTGGCTTCGTCGGCGCCGTCGAGGCCATCCTGCGCACCAACGTCGTTCTTGCCGATACCCTGACGGACCTGGACACCATCGAATGGGTTGACTACCACGCCAGCCCCAACGGAACCTTCACTCGCGAGTGGTCGACCGTCGCCGCAGAGCAGGACCAACTCGACCTGTTCGCCGTGCCGAAGGTCGACAGCAAGCCGGTCCATTACGCGCTGTTGCTGGCCAATCCTGAGCCTGTTGTCACCGAGCCCAAACGGATCAGTGCATGAGCGTCGTACCCAGTCGCCAGCACATTCCCGACATCCTCGACTGCCTGGCCCAGCTGTCCAATGACGAGGTCCCGACCCCGCCGAAGCTGGTCAACGCGATGCTGGACCTCTTGCCCGGCGAGGTCTGGAGCAACCCGGAATGCCGCTGGCTCGACCCGTTCAGCAAGTCGGGCGTCTTCTTGCGCGAGATCGCAGTGCGGCTGATGAACGGTCTTGCCGACTGGGAGCCGGACTTCGTCGCCCGCCGCGAGCACATCTTCCGAAACATGCTGTTCGGCACCTCGGTCACCGAGATGACGGGCATCATCGCGCGCCGCAGCGTGTACTGCGCCGCAGACGCCTCCGGAGACTACAGCGTTGTCCGCTTCGACGACCCCGCAGGCAACATCCCGTTTGTCCCGGCCGAGCACGACTTCGACAGCGACGACAAGTGCAGGATCTGCCGTGCGCCCAAGAGCCTTGACCGCGGCGCTTCACGCGAGAAGTACGCCTACTCGTTCATCCACGACGCCTACCCCACGCAGGAGATGGCCAACATGAAGTTCGACGTCATCGTCGGCAATCCGCCCTACCACCTCGAAGACGGTGGGCACGGTAAGAGCGCCACGAACCTGTACCACCTCTTCGTGCAGTCTGCTGTACGCCTGAACCCTCGCTACATCACCATGATCATCCCCTCGCGCTGGTTCTCCGGTGGGAAGGGCCTCGATAAGTTCCGGGACACCTTCCTGAACGACGGACGCATCCGATCTCTCACCGACTACCTGAGCGCATCTGATCCGTTCCCTGGAATCGGGCTGAAAGGTGGCGTCTCGTTCTTCTTGTGGGACCGCGATCATCCCGGTGCATGCACGGTAACCACCCGGTACAAGGACTGGCCGGTCTCGACGGCCACTAGGCCGCTAGTTGAGCCCGGTGCCGATGTATTCATCCGATTCAACGAGGGCGTCTCCATCCTCAAGAAGGTCATGCAGATCGAAACCGGACAGACCGACACGCTGTCCTTGCCTGAGGTCCGGTCTTTCGCGAAGCTGGTCGGTCCCCGAAAGCGATTCGGGTTCGACACCACATTCAAAGGTCACTCCAGAGAGAAACCGGGGGACGTCAAGCTCTACCGGAACGGTGGAACCGGCTTCGTCCATCGCGACGAGATCACCTCCGGCAATAACCTCATTGATGTCTGGAAGGTCTATGTAAGCTACGCCGCGCCCGGCACGGGCAACAAGGACACCTACCCACACCGCGTCATCAGCACCCCGTTCAAGGGCGAACCCGATTCTGTCTCATCCGAGACCTACCTCTGCATCGCTCCCCTCCGCACCGAGGGCGAGGCCGATAGCGTGCTTTCGTACCTGGCTTGCCGCTTGCCTCGATTCCTGATCCAGCTCCGCAAGGCATCTCAGCACGTGACGAGCAAGGTGTACGGGTTCGTTCCGACTCAGACCTGGGACCGAATCTGGACAGACGCCGATCTCTACACCAAGTACGGCCTGACCGATGAGGAGATCGCCTTCGTCGAGAGTATGGTCCGCCCGCTCGACAACGGGGCCGGTGCATGACCAACCGCATCTACGCCTACACCGTCGTTGGCAAGGACGACGAGCCCTGGGAGCGCGCCGAGGGATCGGCGCTGGTGGCCGGCCACGGCCTCATCAAGGTCGGCGAGACCACCAAGACTACGGCCCGGGCCCGGATCAGGCAGCAGCTCAACACCGCTTACCCCGGTCTCAAGGGCGTGGATATCCTCCTCGACGAGCCCGCGGTCCGCGTTGACGGCACCGAGTTCTCCGACCACGACGTGCATGCTGCGCTGGTCGCCGCCGGTATCACCCGCACCGGAGGCGAATGGTTCGAGGCCACCCTCGACGAGGTGAAGGCCGCCATCGCCGTCGTGCGCTCCGGCATCGCCTTCCAGGCCAGGCGCAACCAGACCTTCGCCATGCGCCCGGAGCAGCGCGCCGCGGTCGAGGTGACCTCTGCCTACTTCCGCGACCACGCCGACGGCCGGGCCCAGAAGTTCCTCTGGAACGCGAAGATGCGGTTCGGCAAGACCTTCGCGACCTACCAGCTGGCCAAGGAGATGGGCTGGAAGCGCGTTCTGGTGCTGACCTTCAAGCCCGCGGTCGCCACCGCCTGGCATGATGACCTGCTCTCGCACGTCGACTTCGACGGGTGGCTGTACATCGACAAGACCACCGACGAGGCCGATCGCTACGCCGCCGCCGACTACGACGGGCCAGTGGTGTGGTTCGCCTCCCTCCAGGACCTGGGCGGACGCGACGCCAACGGCAACATCAAGGTCCGCAACGAGGTCATCCACCTCATCGACTGGGACGCGATCATTCTCGACGAGTACCACTTCGGCGCGTGGCGCGACTCGGCGCGCTCGTTGTACGAGGCCACCGGCGAGACCAAGGCCGACGCCGAGACCAGCGCGGAGGAACCCGAAGACGAAGTCACCACCGAGGAGATCGACGACGAGCTCGACGTCACCGCGGGCCACTACCTGTACCTGTCGGGCACTCCGTTCCGGGCGATCACCGACGGCGAGTTCACTGAGGACGCGATCTTCAACTGGACCTACGTCGACGAGCAGCGCGAGAAGGCGCACTGGGCCGACCCCGATCTTCCGAACCCCTACCTGTCGCTGCCGGGCATGGAGATGTACGCATACGACATGGGTACCGGCGCCGCCGAGTACGCCGAGGACGGGGAGTTCGATGGGTTTAGCCTCAACGCCACCTTCGCCGCTAAGAAGGTCGGCAGCGAGTCGGTCTTCGATCGGCCCGACGAGGTCGCCGAGTTCCTCGAGATGCTTCGCGGCAAGCTCAGCGACCAGATGAAGCTCCAGGTGCAGGTCCAAGACAAGCCGCCATTCCCGTACGAGTCGTACCGCTTCAAGGACGCGATCAAGCACTCTGTCTGGTACCTGCCGAACGTCGCCGCGTGCTTCGCGATGGCCGACATGCTCGTTGCCCACCCGTACTTCTCCCAGTTCGAGATCGTCGTCGCGGCAGGCAACAAGGCCGGCCTGGGCGCCGCGGCGCTGCCGCCGGTCGAGCGCGCGATCGCCGACGTCAAGCGTGGCGACGGCGTCGGCTCGATCACGCTGTCCTGCGGCAAGCTGATGACCGGCGTGACCGTGCGCGAGTGGGGCGCGATCCTCATGCTGCGCTCGCTCAAGAGCCCCGAGTCCTACTTCCAGGCCGCATTCCGTGTGCAGTCACCCTGGGCCTATCGCGACCCCGAGGGTGGCATCGATGTGCTGAAGCCGACTTGCTACGTCTTCGAGTTCGACCCCAACCGCGCGCTGAGCCTGGTCGCCGAGTACGGCAGCAAGCTGGCGGCGACCGGCGACACCACTCCGTCGCAGGCGATCGGCGAGCTGATCAATTACCTGCCGATCTACGGCTTCTCCGGCGGCTCCATGCGCCCGCTCGATGCCAGCGCCGTGCTCGACTGGGCCACCGCCGGCGTCGGGGCCACGGCTCTGGCGAGTCGATGGAACTCGCCGTTGCTCGTCGACGTAAACGAACGCACCCTGGCCGCGGTGCTCGACCGTCCGGACCTGATCGAGACCCTGGAGAACATCGAGGACTTCCGAGCGCTGGTAGACAACGCTGAGCAGGTCATCACCAATACCAAGGACCTCAAGAAGGCCAAGCGCGACCAGGGCGGCAAGCTGGACCCGGACCAGAAGAAGAAGCAGACCGAGACCGCCAACCGGCGCAAGGAGATCCGCGAGAAGCTGCAGAAGTTCCTCGCCAAGATCCCGGTTTTCATGTACGTCACCGACTACCGCGAGGAAGCCCTCAAGGACGTCATCGAGTCCCTCGACTCAACGCTGTTCGAACGCGTCACTGGCCTGACCGTCGAAGACTTCAAGACGCTCAACGACATCGGGCTCTTCAACACCCAGCACCTCAACCACGCGATCTACCAGTTCAAGCGCTTCGAGTCCGCGAGCCTGGACTACGCCCTGACGCCCGAGGAGCGCGAGCATCGCCACGCCCACGAGCAGATCGGTCTGTGGGACACCGTCGAGACGGGAAGCCCTTCGTGAGCGCTCAGGTCATCGCGGTCAACGTCCAGATCCCCGCGTCAACCACCGCCCCGGTCGTCGCCGACTTCACCACCCACGCATTGCGCGTGGGCTACTTCCACCGCCGGGACTGGCAGAACCTCCCGACGGACGACTGGACCGTGCCCGGCGTCTACGTCCTGATGACCACCGACGGCTCGGGCATCGTCTATGTCGGCAAATCGGTCAAGCTCCGCGGACGGATCAGCACGCACAACAGCGACCCTCAGATCGACTGGCAGCGCGCTTTAGTGGTCAAACGGGACACCAGCCACGGTTTCACCAGTGCCGACGTCGGCTACCTGGAAGGCCGCCTGGCCGCCGAGCTGGCCGCGATACCCGGAATCACCGTCCACCGCGGCAAGGAAGACCGCGATGACACCCTGCCTCGGCACATGGAGCTCAGCCTGGACGAGCTGCTCGGCTCCATCCTGTCGGCGGTCCGACTGGCAGGGCTCGACGTGCACAAGCCCGCAGACCTGCCCGACGAGGACGAGGACGCCGAGGGGCCTGCCGACGCGGCTGCCGATACCGCCGTGCCGCCGGCCACCTCCCCGCGGCGCGGGCGCCGCACCAAGAAGGCCAAGCTGCCCGAGCTGGTGGCCGCCGGGCTGATCAGCGCGGGCACTGAACTGCACCTGAGCCAGGCCGGCACCACCGCGACCGGCACCGTGTCCACACAGGGCGAGATCGTCGTCGGCGGCGTCGCCTACAGCTCGGTCAGCAAAGCCGCTCAGACCGCCCTCAACAGCAGTCGCGACGAGACGGCGCAGGTGCTCTCCTCGAACGGCTGGATCACCTGGCACATCGGGAGCCCGACCGGCCCCGTGCTGGACTCGCTGCGCGACCAGTACGCCGACGCCCAGCAGGCGCAGTAGCTCGCGGTCCCCGGCTCACGACATGAACGTGTCGTCGATCCAGTCGTCCCCGCGGTAGATCGTGTCGACCATCATCCCCATCGAGGCGTAGCCGGTCGCCTTCAACGACCCCGCCTCGTCGTCGTCCAGCTCGAACGAGTTCTCCTCAGCGTCCACCCCGCGCCCGACCTTCAGGAACTTCATCCGGCTGGCGCTGCGCAGGTGCACGCCCACGGTCCCGCCGTCGGGGAAGTAGTGCTTGAGGCGCTCGACCACCACATCGTCGGCCGAGTCGTCGTCGATGCACACGATGGTGTTGCGCACCCACGAGTGATCGCCGTCGCGGAACTCCGGGTTGCGGTTCTGGGCCGCGAACCCGAACGTGGCCACCGTGCGCGGGTCACGCACCTCGTGCCGCTGCTCCCAGGTGTCCGCCAGCTGCTTCAAGAAGAAGTCGTACCCGGTGTCCACCAGCGCGCCGTCACCGGCGTAGAGCTTCCTGGCCACGGTCGTCTCGAAGTCGTCAGGTCCGCCGCCGGTCCGCACACGGTGCACGACTGCGCCGTCCTCCACCGAGAACGAGTCCATCACGTACCGCACCGGGCGCTCGCCGGTCTCTCGGAACGAGTCGACGTCGCCCTCGCGCCCGACCACCTCGATCGTCCAGTCGTAGTACCGCCCGCCCCGGACCCCGTACCGCACGTGCAGCTCGGTGTTGATCGGGTTGCCGTTGCCGTAGGGCCCGAGCGACCCGGCGAACTCGTTGTACTCCATGCCTGTGCTCGGCACCTTGTAAGGCTTCTTCTCGCTCATGCTTCAACCATATGACCGAGGTCCGACAATTCGACCGACCCGCACTGTCCGCAAGCCGGTCGGTGACCGTACACCCGGCGGCCATCGCCGCCACCTGGGCCAGAGAGCGTACGTAAAGCCTGTACGCAGGGAGTCGCATTTGAAGGTACCTCTAACGTACATACCGCGCGTGAGAGATCCGGTCGCCTCAGCAGCGTGGTGGCGTCCGGGCCTCTCGACCCGGACGCCACCTACTCACTTGCCGTACTTCAGCACCTGCTGCAAGCGGGACCAGGCCACACGCTCCATCTTGGCGCCGAGCGTGCCTCGCTTGGACTCCCACGCCCCGCCTCCGAGGAGTGACCGTCGTCCGGCGGTCAGGTGCGACAACTCGGAGATGAAGCACTCCCAACCCAGCGCGGTTGTGGGGAGATCGTCGTCTTCGTCTGTCCTGAAGCTCCAGGGTGGGTCCATCGCGGGCGCCACCCACAGCTCATCGTCACCATCGACGTCAACATCACCACCGGCCGCGCCCACTGGCTCGTGCAGAGCGACCCGCCGCTGTTCGACGGCGCCGGCTCCGCCGACAGTCTGAACGACGCTGTCGACCACGCGGCCGCCTGGATCAAGCGGTGCGACAAGAACTGATCCAGACAGCAACAGACCCCGCCATCGGCCGACGGGGTCTCGTTCTCTATCGCCAGACAGCTACCGCCCGACCGCCTTGTCGTTCAGTTCAGCTGTGGTAAGCGTGCCCAGCGGGCGTCCGTCGACATCGACGACCTCGACCTCGGCCACCCGTCCGCGCAGCCAGATTCCATCCTCGTCATCGAATGCTGCGGGTACGCCGAACAACTCTGCGTGGTTGTCGTACGGCGAGCACTCCAACAGCGCCCAGTACTGAGCACTCGACTTCGCCGGATCGAGAACCACCGTCAACCGGCCATCGGCGAACGACACCGACGTCACGGACTGCGCGAGCATGACCCCGGCGTCGGCCCGCTCACGCACCCACTCGTTGAACGTCTCGACGATCTGCTCGTCGGTCGGAGGTCTGCTGTAGTTCGTCATGCCCGCAGACTATCCGGGCACCGCGACAAACTTCGGGATCGTCGCGGTCGTGAGCCAGCCGTGACGCAGAACCAGAAGGGGTCCGGCATGCGTGTCTGCGACAGAGGCAACTTCCGGACCCCACCGCTTGACTATGCAGTCAGAGGCGGCATGGATCTAACGATAACATCGGCGGCATGCTCCGTAAAGTGTCCTGGGTCTCAACTGCTCGATTCAAACCGTTCTTGGCCGCTTGCGACGACGACGAGGATTTGGCGTGGTCGCTCTACGAATGGAACGCGCACGTCGCGTCTGCACTGGTTGAGTGCTTCCACCACACTGAAGTCCTTCTCCGAAACGCGATGATGACTCAGTTGGAGAAGACCCACCCCCTCAGCTACCCGTGGCAGCAAGAATTGCCAACGGTTGTCGAAGCCGCCAAGAAGCGTCGCCAAAGCGAAACCAAGATCGCCAGCCCGGACTCGATCATCTCTGAACTAACGCTCGGTTTCTGGCTCAACCTGCTCGACAAGGGGGCAGAGAACGACGAGCTCTGGCGAACCTGCCTACATAACGCATTCCCAAAATCCCCAGGAACGAGACCGGCCGTGCACAAAGCGGTCGCAGACATGCACAGACTCCGCAATCGGTGCGCGCACCAGGACTCTCTTCTTGACTTCGACCCAGCCATAGAACTGAAGAAGCTACTGTCCCTCGTCGAGTGGATAGACCCGGCCGCGAGGACGTGGCTGGAGAGCATCGAGAGCGTTTCGAAGATTGCCGCCACCCGACCCGTATCACCCCGCGATGACGTCGTCATCGTGGGCGCGAGCGCGGATATGGCCGTCGCGATGTACGAACACGTTGCCGCCTACGTCTGCCCCGCTGGTAGATCATTCGCCCCTGTCGAGTACATGGGCTTCTACCACGACAAGAAGATCGACCCCTTCTTTCCCAAGATCCTCGACATCGTCGTCCCCACCAGGTGGACGCCAGACGAGCAGCAAGCGTTGAAGAAATCCTCGGATTCCGTAGACAAACATGTGGCCCGAGCGATGGGTTACGGCCTCGCCAACGGCTGGGACGCTGGCGACCAGCACCAAGTCTTCCTTCTCTCGACTAAGGACTCGCCCGACACACTCAAGCGGTCCGCGCCGATTCTGCACCGGAAGACCGGGCGAGGGTCGGCGTTCGTGCAGAACAAGCGGTACTTGCCGAAATCCGCGTTGCTGGCGGCAAATGACACCGACCACTTGACCGGCCCGTAGACATCGGCAAACGACCGTTCAACAAACGGTCGTTGCGCGAACATCGTGAACGCTCGGCAACGCCAACGTGATTCGCCGCGCCCGGCGTCCGATCACTGTTCAACAACCCGTTCATTTACGGTAGGCTGGGATCAACGGCAGGGCGACTGTGTGAACACCATTGTTGAACAAGGAGGCCTCGTGGCGCTCGTAGGACTGGTGCGCGTCAGCACCGACAAGCAGGAGACTCGTCGTCAGCACGACGCGCTCGACCCCATCTGCATCAAGGTCTTCGAGGAGAAGGTCTCGGGCAAGCTCTCCGTCGACGACCGCCCCGGCCTGGAGGCAGCGCTGGAGTACGTCCGCGCCGACGACCTGCTCACCGTGCAGGAGGTCGACCGCCTCGGCCGCAATCTGCTGGAGGGCCTCATCACGCTCAACGCGCTTTTCGAGCGCGGCGTCGGCGTGAAGGTCCTCGACGGCATCGCAGCCGGCGAGCACACCGAGCGCAGTCTCGTTCTGGACCTGGCGCTCGCCCTCGCCGAGGACCGCCGCCGAGACATCAGCCGAAAGACGAAGAACGGTCTGGAGGCGGCACGGCGCCGCGGCAAGGTCGGCGGCCGACCGACGGTCCTCGACGACGACAAGCGCGCGGCCATCCTCGCTCGACGGGAGAAGGGCGAGTCCGTGCGCGAGATCGCCCGTGGCGTCGCGGTGTCGGTCGGCACAGTGCACAAGGCGCTCGCCGGGGACAGTGCCACCAGAGGGCAGACCGCGTGAACATCAACGTCCTCATCGACGGGGACAGTGTTCCGATCGACCACGACGTCTTCGTCGTGCTGCTGGAGAACTCAGTCGCCAGTGAGTACGTGGACTACCAGCGCGCGCTGGACAAAGGGTCGATCAAGTTCGAGAAGCTCGTGTGGCTCGCGCGCAAGGGAGAGATCCCGTACTCGTTGTTCTTCGCTCCGATCGATCTCGTTCGCGCCCAGGTCGCGACCAAGACGAGGAAGCTCCTGGAGGGGATCAGCAAGGACACGTTCTCCGTGAACTCTCGGGAGACAGTCGAGCTTCGCCGGATCGAACTCATTGTCAAGGACCTGCTACGCAAGCAGGCGCTGCTGAAGCAGCACGACACCACCTTGACCCAGAACAAGTTGGTCGGGTTGCTCGGACGGCCGGGAACAACGGTCGAAGAGGACGCCGCCACGCTCATGGAGGCGGTCGGGTTGACGCGCGTCGACGTCCTGGCCGCCAAGAACAAGGAGGCCGCACTGGACCTACTGATCGAACTGCTGGAGTCCAACCAGATCCTGGTGGCACGCAGCGTGCAGAACTATATGCCTCAGCGGCTCAAGGTGAAGTTCAGTGGTATGGCGATCAAGGACAAGAAGGTGCCTTACATCTTCTTGGCGAACGAGCCGGACGCGGAGGAACTCTATGGCCGACAGGTCTTCACCCTCGCACTGCTGACGGTCCTGATCGCGCACAAGAAGTTCATGCCGGTCAAGTACAGCTCGACGGTAACCGGGGCCGCTCCTGGCCGCGAGTACCAGATCGTCGAGCAGATGCTGATGCCCGTCGACGAGATGAGGCTGCTGCCCCTGGCGACCCTCGACGAGATCGAGGCCGCCGCGACGCTGTTGAAAGTCACCCCGAGCGCGATCACCGTTCGTGCACTGCACTTGAAACTGCTGGACTTCGAGACCGCTGATGCGCACCTGACTGAGCTGCGGCAGCGCCACGCGAATCGATCGAAGCGTGGGGGCCGGAGCCCGCTCCCGCCGAGAGCCGTGAAGAAGTACGCCGGACGCGAACTGGTGAGCCGCATGCTCGATGCTCTCGACGCCGGCAAGGTCAAGCCGGCGCACTTCTGCCGGGTCGTGTGCTGCGGAATGCTGAAACCGGCTCAGCTCGGCGAGTTGAGAGCAGAGGTCGGGTAGTGGACGACGACCCGCAGTACCTCATCGACAACAACGTCCTGACGAAGCTGACCGCTGAGATTCGAGCAGGAACCTTCTTCACCGCGCGGTGCCACATCCCGACCGAGGTGCTGCACGAGGCCCGCGACTACCCCGACTACCCGATACTGGCGAAGCGGGAGTACCGAACGAGCCCGGGCGTGCTGAGGCAGCTGGTCACGGTGTTGGCTACCGTGCCGAGCGAAGACAGCAAGCTCTTGAACCTCTACGCGAACCAGGGCAATGCCGACCCGTTGATCATCGCGTGCGCACTCGACGGAGAGAGCAAGAACGCGGACAAGCTGTTCGGTCCGACGTGGGTTGTCGTCTCCGATGACGAAGCTGTGCAGTCCAAGGCTCGGGAGCTTAATGTGCCGGTGCTGACATCCGTCGAGTTCATGGCGTTGCCGGATCTGAACTAAGCCGCCTGGCAGTCATTGACGGCGCAGCCGTCCACGAGAGCCTCCTCGACCGATCACCGTCGAGGAGGCTTCTCACATGTCCACTCCCAATGCGTCCCCCGCAACAAGCACCACAACCAGGTCCGGTGCGAAGGTTGTCGTCACACGCACCGACGACGTCCGCGACGGCGCCGAGCCGATCGTCTCCGTGATGAGCGACAGTGCCGATATCATGGCTTTTACCCCGGCGACGGCGCTGGACCTCGCCCGGATGCTCGCCCGTGCCGCCACGACCGAGATCGCTGTGAAGATCCGGGTCACGAACTCGTACCCGGATGCGACCTTCACCCACGTCTACGACGTCACCGTGCCTGCGCCCCGCGATGACGAGTACGCCGACGACTGGTGCTACGACCACTTGTGGCAGTACACCGGCGAGGGGTCGCAATACGCGAACGTTCCTGCTGCGTATGAAGTCGAGATCCTCAGTGCGCCAATCGACTTCGAGCACCTCATCGGCCTGAAAGTCGATTCCTACGGGTAGCACGCCGGCAGAGCCGTCGACGGCCTCCACCTCGAACGATCACACCGAGGGAGGGCCCGTCATGACCACTATTCTCTGCGATCCCTGGATCGAGCGACACATCACCGCCGGCCGGCTATCGCCGGGAGCCCGCGGCATGAGCCGCGAGGCTGCCGCCGAGGCATACAACAGCGCAAACGGCCTGGTGCCGAGCGATGTCGACCACCTCTACACACCGACCCAAGCCGCTGAAGTCGCCCGCGAGTTGCTGGGCGACATTGGTGTCGAGATCCCCGACGGTGCCCGCGTAATGCTCACCGACGGCGACGGTGGGGCGAGGTGTTGGACCTTCCTCGTCGAGCCGAGCCAACTCGAAAACGCCTGCGAGCAACACCGACTCGTCACAGGTGAATCGATCAACTCCGACGCACTCGAAAGGGCACTCCCATGGGCATGAAGCCTTCTGTCGCCATCACCGAACCCGACCGCCCTCGCGTTTGGATCGGCTCCCTCGCCGCGTACAACGGGTCGCACGACGGCGTGCCGCGCCTGATCGGCGAGTGGTACGACGCGACCGACGCGGGCAGCGTTACCGTCGCCGACCTGCACAAGGGCACCGGCGTGCCGTATGACGACGATGACGAGCTTTACGTTCTCGATCTGGACGGGGACTGGCCGGTGCGCCGTGAGATGGACCCGACCGAAGCCGCGAAGTGGGGCGAGATCTACGAGGGGGTCGGTGCCGAGCAGTGGCCGGCCCTGTGCGCCTGGGTCCGTAGCGGCAGCTACATCGCCGAGGGTGACACCGACTTCCCTGTCCTGTCCGACTTCGAGGAGGCGTACTGCGGGTCCGGCTGGGACAGCTTCCAGGACTTCGCCGAGGACCTTGCCGAGGACATCGGCCTACTGTCCGATGTGCCCGAGAGCCTCCAGGCGTACTTCGACATGCGCGCCTGGGCCCGAGACCTCGCGTACGACTACATGACTGAGCGGGACGCCGACGGCAATCTGCACATCTTCAGGAGCCTGTGATGACCGACCTGACACCGCTCGACCTGGCCGTCGACCTCGTCCCCGAGGCGTGGCACGACGACATCGCCAACGATGCGGCCTCACAGGGCTGCCGGGTCGGCTACACCGCCGCGTCCGGCGGCCTGCGCATCGCGACGATCGAGCGGGTGCAACGTCATTTCGCCGAGCGCGAGGACGACGCCGACTGGCGGGCGCTGAGCGCCGGCCAGCAGCTCGACGAAGTGTTCCCGTCCTACAACGGCATTGGCTGGCCGGACCTGCTCGACGAGTTGGGTGTGGTGCCGGTCTACGTCCTTCCTGCCGACTGATAGCAGAAACCCCCTCACCTGGAATTGTCCAGGTGAGGGGGTTTCTTTTCCTAGTCCGGCGAGTCAGTCGCCGCTACCACCGCCTCGCTTCGGCATCATGCCCGCGGTCGCGGCGGTGATCGCCGTGGTGCCCAGGCCCGAGCCGGCCGGTCGCTGCGCTCGCGGCAGGCCGGTCATGCCGGTGCCTCCGCCGCCGCTCTGGCCGCCGGCGCTCTTGCCGCTCATCGACTCCCGCACGGTCCGTGCCAAGGTGCCCTGACCACGTCCCGCGCCCGACAGCCGTTGCTGCGCTGCCTGGACGGCGGCCATGCTGGCCGCCTGACGCACGACACCGGAGTCGCCGTCGCCGTCCGCCCGCAGGTTGCCCGGCCGCGGAGCCGCCGAGGTCTCCACCGGTGCCGCCGTCGGAGAGACCCCGCCGAAGTTGCCCAGGGCCCCGACCGGCACGCCGGCCGAACCCTCCTGGTTCGACAGGCCGTTGGCCATCACCCGGTCGGCCATCGCCTTCTGACCAGCGAGGTCGCCGGCGGCCTTCGCCGCGTTGGCGTTGGTCAGCGGGTTGCCGTTGCCGTCGGTGATCGGCGCACCGTCGGCTCCCAGCAGCTCGCCGCCGGGCCCGAAGCCGGTCACGTCGTCGGCCGTCAGCGGGGAACCACTGGCGCCGATGATCTCGCCTCCGCTGCCGTCGGTGAGCGGACCGTCGCCGCCGAGGAATCCGGCGGCCGTGGCCGCCGACCCGTCGGCGTTCTTGACCGGGTTGCCGGCGCGGTCCAGCAGGCCGCCGTCGGCATCCACGCTCATCGAGCCGTCCCCAGCACCAGGTACGCCCTCACCGGTTCCCTGCTCGACGCCACCCTCGCCGCCTTCTCCACCAGGAGCACCACCGGTCTCGTCACCTCCACCGCTGCCGCCGCGCATGATCGCGCTGGTCGCAGCCATGCCGGCGCCGCGGGTCAGACCCTGACGCAGCGCACCAGGCTGCGCGTCGGCTCCGCTGCTCACGTCAGTCTCCAGGAACTTGTTGAGCACCCGCGACATCGCGGCGTCGAAGCCCGCGATCAGGTGCGACCGGACCTTCACCGCGACCATCGTGAAGATGATGACGCCGATCGACGCGACCAAGGCGATCACCATGACCGCCGTCTTCGGGTTGTCGAACGCTTCGATCGCCAGGCCCATGCCGGCGCCGGCCAAGCCCACCGCCTCGTCGCCGTCGACGTCGCTCGCACGCGCCGAGAGCGGGCGTTCGAGGAGCGTCGGGACGATCATCATGAGCATCGTCATCAGCCTGTAAATGACGAGCGTGCCGATGATCTCGACGAGGGCGCTGGTCGCCGCGACGATGACCTTGGCGATGCCGCCGGTGAAGCCGAGGAGCGCAAACGGCGCGGCGCCGAGGATCGTCACGACCCTGCGAACCATGGCCGTCATCAGGCCGAAGGCGTAGAGGAAGCCGATCAAGGCGAACGATACGAGCAGAGTCATCGCCGAGAACCAGTAGACGAACGTCATCGCTCCGCCGCCGTGCAAGTTCGCCGACATGTGCTGGTCACGGGCGTACGCCGACGACGAATCGCGCGGCGAGAAGAGCTTCACGCCGGTGCTGCCATCCCAACTCGTGTTCAAGTAGTTGAACATCGACATCGGGCTCATGTTGCACCCGGTCAGCGGATCGGCCTTGCCGTCCCACCCATCGGCGACGACCTTCCACGAGGGGCAATACGCATCGGTGCCGCTCTTGAACTTCATGTCGAGGGCGTTCGCGCCCGGCTCGCCGGCCAGTCCGCGGTCGGGGAGGACCCCGATCAGCGGGTTCTGCATCTTGGACACATCCTCGGCCGTCATCTTCGACAACTTCGACGGGTCCGTGAGATCAGTGACCCACTTGAGCACCGTCGCGCCACGACCGTTCGCCGCTGCCTCGGTGAGGCCGCGCTTCACGCCGGTCTCGTATGCGCCGGCCGAGATCTGCTCACCGCTGGTGTACCTCTTGAGCAGGTCCAACGTCGATCCGAACGGATTGCGGCTCTCCTGCGGATTCGGAGCGGCGAGCTCCGAATCCATCATGCTCTCGTTCCACTCGACGTCCTCATCGCCCGACTTCGGACCGAACTTCTTCCACTCCGGCCTGATCTGCGCGTTGATCGCCAATGCGGCGCGTCGACCGTCGGCCACCGTTCGAGCAGTCGGCCCGTCGATCGCGCGGTCCCAGACCAGGTCAGGCGCGGTCTCGGGCAGGCCGAGACGCTGATCCGCCCACGCTTGGAAATCGACGACCGTCGACAAGGCCACCTTGGTCGCGTTCGACGACGCAGCGTTGTCCGCGCCGCCAGCCAGACCGCTCAGGATGCCGGTGTACAGGCCGCCGATCAGGGGGAGACCGATCGCAACGAAGGCGACGCGGATGCCCAACGTCTTGAGTCGGGAACCGGGGCTCTTCTTCCTGCTCAAGAGCAGGGCGATGACCGTGAAGCCGATGAGGCCGGGAACCGTCACGGTCCAGCTGAAATCGAGCAGCAGCACGAAGAACTTCGACAAGAAGTCCTTGATCTCGTCGAGGGTGCCGCTGTCGTCGCTGTACGACGCGTTGCCTTTCATGCCCTCGGTGTACGAAGCCGGTGTGCCGGCGTCGCGCAACGCATCGGCCATCCAGCTGAAGGGATTCAGCTTCTGGAGGACGCCCAGCACAGCGTCGAACACGGCATCGACGGCACCGGCGGCGGTGTACGCCGCCATGAGCGCCGTGCCACTCATGTAGCGGAAGCCCGACGATCCCTCGTCCTTGGCCGCCGACGAGTCGAGGCCGAGCGCATTGAGGGTCGCGCCATACAAAATGTACTGTTCGGCTCCCTTGTCAGCGGCGTCTGCCGCCGTCGAACGATCCAGCGACCTCACATCCAGAGTCGCGTCGTTCCGTGCGTCGCCGGCACCGAAGATCCACGACGACGACTCGCCCTTCTCCTTGTTCGGGGCCGCGATGAAACCACCGGCGGTCGCGCCCGACGACAGCAACGACGCCCATGCCGCCAGCCCTGTAGCCTCGGCGTCGTCCGTCGTGGTGGGGGCCTGCGACTCAGTCGCAGGCGCCTCGTCGCCACCACGGTCATCATCGCCGCCGTCCGGGGACAGGCCGTTCACATAGAAGGCGCTCAGCGATTCACCAGCACGCGCCAGGGACAGGTCCTGGACGGCGTCCTTGGTCTCGGTGTCGGCTTCCTCTTCCTTCTCAGTCTCGCCGAAGCCCTCTTCGGCCATGCACTTGAGGAACTCGTCCTTGTCCGCCGAGACCTCCTCGGCGGTGGCCTTGGTCTTGCCACCGGACGGCAGGCACTTCTCCGCAGCCTTCTGGAGTTCGGTGTCGTTGGTGTCGCAGCCGGCGGAGGGGACGTCGGGTGCCGGCGACGTGCTGGGAGCAGGGGTGGTGGTCGAGTTCGAGGTGTCGTCTTCGCGGCCGGTGTCCTCCTTGCCCATGCACAACGAGGAAATCTCCTGGTCCACGAGCTCGGCAAAGCCCTTGCCGACCTTGGACACCAGCGAGTCGGGCGGGGCGGCGGAGGCCGGCCCAGCGCCAAATACGACGCCGCCTGCAACGGCCACAGCAGCGATCAGGGCGCCCACGCGAGTGCGGGTGCGGGTCCGGGTGTTCATACTGCACCGCCGGACTCGCCCGGGCGCACGACGTTGGCCGCCAACCACTCGTCGAGATCAGACACTCGATACACGATCGACTTGCCGTTGACCTGCACGTATGCGGGACCGATGCCGCGCTTGCGCCAGCGCTCCAAGGTCGTGACCTTGAAGTCACCGATGTACCGACCCGCCTCGGCCGGCGACAGCGCACCCCTCAGGCGCGCGTCGTCCGGCGCAGAGCCGGGCGGTGGGGGAATGTCATGAGACATGAAAAACTCCTCGCCAAAGAACCTCGGCGAGGAGTGTGTTTGCCGCTGATACCCCTGTGATCAGGGACCTCATACGCACCGGTGTCGGGGAGCCCGCGGACGCTCCGGGCGGGGTCCGGGGCACCTGGCCCGGTCCGCTGGTCGGAGGCGATCCCGTGTGCGGGGGACGGCCGACGATGGTGACTGACGGTGTTTATCGTACCGGATCAGGCATTATGTGGCAATAGTCGGGAGCGAATCGCACAGACATGAAAGAACCCCGGGAACATCGGTTCCCGGGGTTCTGTTCGTTGATCGAGGGCCAGTCCGTTACTTGGCCACGCCCTTGAGTTCGAAGAGCTTGCCCGGCCGCGTGTCAGCGAATCCGAAGATTCGACCGTCCGTCGTAGTGACTGCCGTGACGCCCGCGCCGATCTGCTCACCCTCGATACCGGTCGCGGCCTTGCCGATCACCTTGCCGCCCGGACCCATCACTGTCGTCGCGTTCGCCGACTGGTCCACGACAGTGACGTCGTCGCCGTCGATGCGAAGCTGCAGCCAGTGAGGGTCGAGAGCGTCCGTGGGCGTGTGGCGCTGCCACAGCAGTGCCACAGTGCCGTCAGGCATCGCGATGATCTTGGACTGGCTACCCTGCCAGCCGTTCGTCGCCGTGTCGTTGGCGCCTGTGAACGTCGCCCCGATCGGATTGACGTCGCCGAGTTCGATCGTCCGCACAGTCTTCCACGTGGCGCGCCCGTCACGCATGTCGTCGAGCGTGTACGTCTTGCCGTCGCCCGACCCCGTGCTGGTCGCGCCTGCTGCGGTGCTCGCCGTACCCCTCGTCGCTGCTGGCTCGCCGTCGTCGCCGCACGACGTCGCAAGCACCAGGACGAGGACCACCGCGATGACGCCGAAGATCGCGTAGCCGACGATCATGCCGGGGCTCTTCCAGGTCGACTGCTTGTGTGTTGCGCGCATCGACGCACGGGTGCCGACCATGGCGACCAGCTCATCGTCGGTCGGTCTGCCACCAGACGCGCGTGCCGCGTCGTACTGCTGCTTGGGGCCTGCGGTTCCGAGCACGTCGCGTGCGAGTGCGACCCGCGCGCGGTAGTTCGGATTGACCGACTGGCCCTTCGTCTGCATATCGTCGAGCAACAGGATCTGGCCGTTCAGCCTGCCGTAGAGAGCCTCCGGCGACATCGACGGGTTAATCCCAGCGATCACCCCATACAGATCCGTCGGGTCATTCGGTGGCTGCGTCATGTCGTTCCCCTCGATGGTCGTTCGCGTATCGGCCGTATGCCTGTATACCGGCCGGGTCCGACATTTCCTGTCCGTCGACTTCATTCGAGCGGTATACGCTATGCCTCCAGTATGACCCGGAACCGGGTCACATGTCAAGCTGACCAGGCGTTTTGGTCGTGATTCAACCCGGTTTCGGGCTGTACGATCAAACGCATGACACTTGATGCCCTGTCCATCGCCGAGGTGGCCGACCGCCTCGACATGCCGCTGGAGCGGCTGCGGACGCGGGTGCGGCGAGGGCAGTTCCCCGAGCCCGACGTGATCATTGGCGCCGACTCGAAGCGCCCAGTGCGCGGATGGACCGCCGAGACCGTCGATGCGTGGGAGCGAAGTCAGCCGGATAAACGACCCGGCTAACCGCACGGGACCCTGAGTTGTCGGTGCTGCCAGCTAGATTGATAGCCGTCAGCACTAACACAGGGGGCTCTCGTGAACGTGAACTGGACTCGCGCCGACTACGTCGCAACGCTCCAGCGACTCTCACAGCACGTCAACCAGCTGTCCCAATGCACGGCGAGACTCAACTATCTGACTCGCCAGCGCGACGAGGTCAGTGAGTACAACAAGCTGGTCCCGGGTTCGCGCAAGAAGGCCGAAGACCGCGTGGCGGCGGTCAACGGGCTCATCCCAATCGAGGGTGTAGTCGTGGTCTGAATCCGCCGGCCTCGAGCAGGGACCTGGCGATGTAATTGGTGAGGTTGCGGAACCCGAGTGCGGAGCCTCGGAGGTGCTCGAGTCGTCCGTTGATGGCCTCGGTCGGTCCGTTGCTAGTGCCGGGCCGGTCGAAGTAGGCGAGCACGTCGTCGGCCCGCTTCTTCAACGTCCGTCCGAGTTTGGCGACCTCGACCAGGGCCGGCGGGACGCCGGTGCTGACGGAGTCGATCAGCGCGGTCATCAGCTGGCGGCCGCAGCGGCGGTCTTCATGGCGGTAGGCGGCGATCATGCGCTGGTAGATGCCCCAGGTCGCCTCGACCTCGACATGGGCATCGCCGTGGATGGCGGGGTCGAACAGTCGCTGTAGTCGGTCGATCTGCTTGTCGGTGAGCAGGCCAGCGCCGGTGGCCAGGGTCCGCCGTGCGGAGTAGAGAGGGTCGTCCTTGCGGCCGCGGTGGCCGTGGATGGACTGCTGCACCCGGCGGCGACACTCATCGAGCGCCTCGCCAGCCAGGCGCGTGACGTGGAACGGATCCATCACGGTCACTACGTCCGGGAGTTCCTCAACCGCAGCGGTCTTGAAGCCGGTGAACCCGTCCATCGCGATCACCTCGATCCCCTCACGCCAGGCCTCGTCACGCTCAGTCAGCCAGGTCTTGAACGCCTGCTTGGAACGGCCTTCGACCATGTCGAGCAGCCGCGCAGGCCCAGTGCCGTCACGGACCGGAGTGAGGTCGACAATCACGGTGACGTACTTGTCACCGCGCCGGGTGTGCCTCCAGGCGTGCTCGTCGACCCCGACGACCTTCACACCGTTGAGACGGTGCTCGTCATCGATAAGAACACGCTTGCCCTCGGCGAGAACGGCGTCGTTGGCGGTGTCCCACGCGACGTCGAGCGCCTCGGCGATCCGGGCGATCGTCAGGTGCTGCACGACCAGCGCTTCGAGTGCCCACCGCAGCCCGCGGCGCGAGAGCCTCGCCCGCGGCTCGGCCGCCCGGGTAGTGTCTTGGCGCCAGACGTGCCCGCAGCCAATGCAGCGGTAGCGACGCACCGCGACCTCGAGGACGGTGGGTCGCCAGCCCAGCGGCTCATGTGCAAGACGCCGGACGACGGTGTCACGAGGAGTCCCTTCGGCGCCGCAGCGCCGACACCACTCGTCCGATGTGAGAACCCGGCAGGCCAGCACCGCTCGGCCGGGCTCGAGGCGTTGGCCGGTGACGACGAGGTCAAGCTCGTCGAGTCGGCAGAATGTGGTCAAGTCCGGGCAGGTGAAGCCCGCCCGGACGGAAGCGTTGGGCATGTCGACAGTCGCCTCTCACCGTTCGTCCAGAAGGCGTTCTATCTCGCTTTCGCGCATACGTCCTGCCAGCAACGCGATCAGCGCAAGTACGGGTGGAGCGATGCCGGCGATGGTGAAAATCACCGGGATGGGTACGAGCAGCGAGAGCGGTCCTGCGACCGCGATCGAGACCGGCATGAAGGTTATCGAGACGAAGAAGTCGAGGCTCGCGACTCGGCCGATCATGTCGAGCGGCACCAAGCGTTGCAGCAGGGTTCCCCAGATGACGACACCGGCTCCGGTCGCTGCGCCGACGATGAACAGGGCTGCGAGCATCAGGATCAGATTGTCGGCGACGCCGATGACCGCGAGGGGGAGGGTTCCGCCGCCCCAACAGGCGATCATGAACGTGAGGTAGCGACGCGGGAGTTTCAGCGACGACACAACGAGTGAGCCGATAGCCCCACCGATGCCGAATGCGGCGAGAAGGAAGCCGAACGTGGATTCGGCGTCCTCGAACCTGTCGCGAGTGATGAAGGGCAGCAGCACTTCGATCGGTCCCTGGATGATGAGAGCGAGCGAGGATCCGAAAATCAGGGTCCAGAGCAACCAGCGGGTGTGAACCACATAGTTCACGCCTGCTCGAAGGTCGCCCCACACGCTCGTGTGCTGCTCCGGAGACGTGGCCGTGGTCGGCTCGTCGCGTCGGCTGAGGAACAGGGTGAGGATGAACGCGATTGCGTACGAGGCTGCGACGATGACGGCCCCGATGGCGGGGAAGAATATGCCGACGATGACTCCGCCGAGGGCGGGACCGAGGCCCTGCCCCAATGAGGGGCGGAGAGCGCCTTCGAGCCCGTTCGCTGCGAGGAGCTGCTCAGGCGGAAGCACCTGAGGTAAATACGCGCTGTAGGCGGGGTAGAAGAACGCGCTTCCTGCGCCCATCGCGAATGAGGCAACGCCGACGTGACACAGTTCGATCGTCTCGGTGAGGGACAGGACTGCCACCACGATCATCACAGCCGCGGTGCATCCCTGCACGGTGATGATGATGCGGCGTTTGGAGAACCGATCGGCGACAACGCCACCAAGGATCGAGAAGGTGAACAGGCCCAAGCTCATCCCTGTTGCGACCGCTGAGAGCGCGAGCGGGCTGTCATCGAGCGCGAGCACTTGGAAGACCATCACGATGGTCCACATCCCGGTGCCGAAGACCTCGATGCCGACCGCGGCGAACAGGAGGCGATAGTCCCGCGAAGCCAGTGGCCGCAGGGCACGTATCCGGTTGAGGTTCATTTCGCTCATACCAGGGCCTCGCCTTCGACCATCGAAGTCAGTTCGAGGCTCGGCCATTCGTCAACGTCACGGAGCAGCTGCCGATCGTGCGTTGACAGGACGACCGCCGCCGTGGTTGCTCCGAGCGCGTCGGTGAGTTCGTCAACGAGCGCGATGGAAAGGTGGTTGGTGGGTTCGTCCAGGAGCAGCACATGCGGGCGCATCGCGAGCACGAGCGCCAGATCGAGCCGGCGCTGCTGCCCCATCGAGAGCTCACCCACTCGTTTGCCCGCCTCGCGCGGGCGCAGCAGACCAAGCTGAGAGAGCCCGATCGCATCCGACTCCAGCAAAGTGCCTTCGGACACCAGCGCGCCGACGTGCGTGGCGTACACCTCGCTCGCTCTCCGCTCAGGCGGCAGGGTCGTCTCCTGATGGAGAAAGCCCAAGCGCGTGCTCCGAGGCGTTCGAACCGCTCCCGTGTCCGGCGCCAGCTCACCGCCGACCACGCTCAGCAGTGTGGACTTGCCGGCACCGTTCGGGCCGGTCACGACGAGACGGCCGCGGTGGGAGAGTGAGAACGACACTGGCCGGGTCAACCGCCCAGCGACGCTGACCTGATCGACGCTGAGGAGAACCGCCCCAGTGCGTGTGGGGAGGTCGGGGAACCGGAAGAGCTGAGGCGGTTCCGGCACGGTGACGGCGTGGGCTTCCAGTGCTTCCTGGCGTCGGTGCACGTTCTGCACGAGCCCGCTGGCCCGGGTGGCGCGCCCATGCTTGTTGGTGCCCTTCTCTGGTCTCCATCCCGAGACCAATCGGTTCTGCGCGGCGCTGAGACTGTCCTGCAGTCGAGCATGCTCGGCCTGCTGGCGGTCGTAGTCCTGTTCCCAGCGTTCCCGCTCGGCCAGGCGCCCCTCCCGGTAGCCGGCATAGCCATTCCCGTACACGCGCGGCCGATCGTCCGGCGTCGGGTCGAGGTCGACGATGGTCTCCGCGATGTCGGACAGCAGCGCACGATCGTGGCTGACGACGACAACACCCCCGCTCCGCGCTCGGAGCTGCGTGGCCAAGAACCCGAGCCCGCTTCGGTCGAGGTGGTTGGTGGGCTCATCAAGCAGGAGAAAGTCGTGATCGGCGCCCAGAAGGCACGCCAGCCGTACCCGATAACGCTGTCCCACCGAGAGGTCTGCGAGAAGCCTGGTCGTGTCCGTCTCCGCGTCGAGCGCTTCGAGCGCGATCTGCACGCGCCGTTCGGCATCCCACGCATCGAGCGCTTCGGCATGTTCCAACGCGGCCGCGTACTGCTCCTCCGCCCGGTCCGTGTTGTCCGCGAGAGCGAGAGCGGCGGCGTCGAGTGCCTCCAACGCGGCCAGAGGTTCGGCGATCGCCTCCGTGACCGCCTGTCCAACAGTTCGACTGTCAGTGGCGGTCATCTCTTGCTCGGCAACACCGATCGTGCCGATGCACTGGACTGTTCCGGAGTCCGGGGCCAGGACGCCAGCGAGCACCTGCAGGAGCGTCGATTTCCCCCGCCCGTTCTCGCCCACGATCGCGACACGCGATGAGAAAGTGAGGGTGAGGTCGACATGATGGAGAACGGGCGTGGCTCCGCGCATTAAAGACACGTCGGAAGCGATGAGCTGCGCGCGCTGGCGCGCCGGATGACGGTTTGTCGGGGTGAGCATTGAAGTCCTTCGAGACGACGCACCACCGGCCACGAACAGGCAGATAGGTACGCAACTGACGGCGACCCAGAAGGGTCAGAACGAGCGGCCGCCGCAGACTCGGAATACTCAACGAGCGCGGTGGGCCTACTCAGCCGTCACAGGAAGTACAGATGCACGGAAAAAGTGTACCGCATGCCGCCGGTATGTCTTCCTGCAGCCGATCTGCTGCCACGTTAGGCGACGGACGGGGCCCAGCTGTTCGACTGGCTGGCACCTCGAACTCGACCACGCAGTCCTCGTCTAACATTGCCGAACCCCGCGCCCGCAACCACTGGTCCCGCCGGTATGGCTGAGGGTGCCCTGCGCAACGCCGCGACCCGATGGGCTTGGCCCACGAGTCGTCTGAGCGGCCGCGTCACCGCGCGCCGCGGCACGTCGAACGGGTCGTCAAAGGCGATCAGTGGTCGGCTCGAGCACCTCCGCGCGAGCGCGCTCGGGTCTCGCATTCTCACCAAGCACATCGCCAGGAGACTGCCCACGTCCGAAGGCCAAGGCCCGACTACACCCTTGATTGGGATGAGCCGGTCAACGCCGAGATCCAGCACACTCGACAGATCGAACAGGGAGCAATCGCCAAGTTTCGACAGTTCTACTTCGGCATCGGTGGCCCGGAGTTCTACCCTGTCGACTACCTCAACGGCTACGCGATCACCCAGGTCGCGACGCTCATCGCCCAGCATCGTGCGGACTCGGTGGGTGAAGCCCTGCGCTTCCTCCTCCAACAAGAGGAAGCGCAGGGCCAATACCGCCAGGCGCAGGCCGCTGCCGACCGCCGCCACCGGCAGAATCTGCAACATCGACAGGATGTGGCGAACCGCGCGATCTTGTGGGACATGTGGCGCGACTGGCCTTAGTCGACGAACCCCGTCGTCGTCGTCTTCGTCGTCTTCGGCACCGACTCGCCGACTAGCCGCTGGTCACGCGCACGCTGCTCCGCCGCCTCGTCGCCGGTGCGGGCGTAGAAGTCGTCCGTGGCATGTCGTACGTCGCGGAGCACCTTCGCCCGCTGCGCGTAGGCGTCGAGCTGACCGTGCGTAGCGATGTACCGCACGAACTCCGGGCACCCCTGGGCCGCCGCCGCGACCGGCGCTTCCATCTCCGCGATGTCCTCGGCCTTGAGCGGCTGCGACCAAGCCCTGCGATCTGTGGACGCACGCCACGCGATGAAGCGGTCGAAGTGCCCGGTGTCGAGTAGGAAGTCCCGCGCTGGCACCGGTAGGGACCCACCGACGGCGGCCTCTCCACGCGCTGCCTGCACCGCGTCGCCCCACGAAACGCCGTAGTAGTCGGCCATCGACCGCGGCTCCTCGCCCCTGGCGCGTTTCCGATCGACGTAGGCGCTGTACTTCTCCTCAGCGAACTGCTCGTAGCCGCGGGCTGCACCCTCCTCGTGCGTCGACAGGAACCTCAGTGCATCGTCGGACAGCGCGGCCAGCGGCCCGCTGGTCGGCCGCTCGACCGGCGCATCCATCGCGTCGCGCTTCGCCGACGCCCACTCGCGCAGTTCGGCGGTCTGCTGCCGCTGCTCCATGTACAGGACCAGCAACCATGCGAGTCCCTCCATGACGCTCTGCGACTGGGAGATCCGCCGTGCCGCCACCTCGACGTCGCGGTCGAGACGGTCCTCGACCCGCTCGGCAACGGTGTCGATCCACTGGTCCGTCTTGGTGCGGTGTCGGGCGGCCTTCCGCTCGATGCTCGCGTTCAGCGCGCCCCGAGTGTCCACCCCTGCAGGCGATCCCGCTTCGCGGCCTCGGCCGCTCGCTGCTCCTCGACCCGCTCCCGCGCCGCCTGGGCCCGTTCCTTCGCCCGCTGCTCCGTCTGGGCCCGCAGAGCCGCCTCGTCGCGCTTCGCCTGCCGCAGCCGATCCTTCTCCCGCTGCCGCATCGACGTCTGCGCCGCCGCGGCCCGTGCCGACGACCGCCGTCGCTCCTGCATCCACTCCAGGGACAGCTGTGCCGCCGCGACCGGCGTCAGCTCCGGTTCCGGTGCCGGCCGCCGCGATGCTTGCTCTCGCAACTTCTTCTGTCGCTCGGCTCGGCCCATTTTGAATCTCCTTCTGTCGGTCGGTGATCGACCCCTCGATCGCCTGATAGGTGTAGTCGGTGCCGAGCACACTGCCGGCCCGTGACATCTTGTAGGTCTTGCCGCCGCTCGACTCGAACCGGCGAACTCGGCCCGCGTCGTCGAGGACTGCGAAGCTGACGGCGTGGTTCGGGTTCGTCTTGTTCGGCTTCTTGTAGCGGACGTCGACGCCGCGTGCGCGCATCTGCTTCTTGAAGACGGCCATCGAGTCGACGCCGTCGTCGTCGAGGACACGGTCGACCTCATCCCGAACCCAGGCTTGCCAGTTCTCTTCGGTGACCCCGAGGTGATCGAGACCTGTGTGCTCGGGGATCTCGACCCCGCGTCGTCGGAGCCAGACGCTCTCCTTGGTCTTCGACACCTCGCCGGGCTCGGCGACCCGCAGGCCGTTCTCTTCCATCAACTCGTCGTTGATCGACTTCACATCGCTGTAGACGAAGCCTTTGCGGAGCGCTTTCAGGGTCGTCATGTCGTGATTAAGGATGAAGACGTGCGCGTGGAGGTGAGCCTTGTCGGCATGGACGCCGACCACGCACGGGCTGTTCGGCGCGACGCGCTTGGCGAGTTCGTAGGCCAGTTCGAGGACCCGTTGCTGGTGCTCGGGATTGTTCACGTCGAACTCGTCGGGCGGGAAGCTCAGAGTAAGCAAGGCTCCTTTGCGCGGACGCCGCTTGTCGTATGGTGCGAACATTTCCTCCGCAGCGACCACCGTTGCCTCTCCCGCCGCGATGCCGGGCGGCAGCAACGTGAAATCGCTCCTGAAGGCGACAGGTCGAAACACCTGATCGGACTTCTTCACGCGGCCGACGATCACGTACATGATCGGCCCGCGGATGCCAATCGCGGACTCAGCCAGGCAGATGCTCATGGACCTGCTCCTGGATCTCGGCCACCAGCTGGCGGAGTTCCGCCACGAGCTGCTGGAGCTCTACGGCTTCGCCGCTGTTGACCCGCCTCGCGATCTGGTTCGCGTTGTTGCCGAGCCTGTTGATTGCGGCGGTGCTCTGGGTCAGGATCGACGCCCACCGTGCGGTCTCCGACCGCACAGGACGGCTCCTGGGCTCCTCACGGACAGGCTTGCCGACCTCACCCTTGGCTTGCTGCTTCTTGACGTAGCGGTGCGTCATGCCGATCGCATGGCGGATCGCCGACGAGGCGCTGTCGGCGCTGTAGAAGTCCTGGATCTCGTCGATGGCGGCTCGCTCGTCGTCCTTGACGCGGACGTGGACGATGGTCGATTTTGCGGACACGGGTTCCCTCGCAGAATGGTGCTGTGCGAGAGACCGGGGTGTCCTTGGAACCTATCGGCGGCTCGACCCGGACGGGCCTCAAGTGCGGAACCTACGCGGCTCCTGGGGTTCTTGCCCCTACCTGATTCGTCGTTGATGCTACCTCAGCTGCGCAGTGGGAAACAGCACGGCTAGAAACGCACAAGTGTGTGACACTTGCCCGCTGCGCGGGCCTCCTATCACTTGTGCCCTGCTAAAGGGAGGTGGCCTGCGGCCCCTCCCTCTCGGCCTGACGGCCGATTCACCCTCCCTGCGGGTGCTCGCACTCCGCGCTGCGCCTGGACCGCGTGCGCCTCGCTGGCCGGCCGATGGCAGGCCACCTCGACCCGCGACATGTCGACCGCTCGGAGGTGCGCGGGCGTGGACCGTGATACCCGGCGGCGGTTACGGCCGTCGAGAGAAGCGCGCTCGTGACGCAGGCCGAGGCTTCGCCCGTCCCGCTCGGGCGGCGACTACTGGATGGCCCCGGCCCTGACGGGCCCGGGAGGGCACTGCGCACTCGCTCCGCTCGCACGCCGCACCCAGGAAAGAGCCCGCGCCGAATGGCTGCGCGGGAGCCGGCCTCATGAGTGCAGTCAAGGTGGGTTCGGCCCGGTGACGCCGGCGGCTGGGTCCGCGGCGACGTCGTGATCGTCGGATCATCACAGAGTCCCGTGATCAGCCGCGCCCGGGGTCTGCGGGACGGTGACGGGGGTCCGGGCCCAGTCGGTCACGGTCGACGTGCCCGTCGAGACGAGTCGGGAGGTGTCGACGCGTTGGGAGAGGGCGGCTCTGCGGGTCGGACTAATCAGACACCTGAGTAGCGGCCTGGACAAACGCAGAGGCGGGCTCGCAGGGGCCCAGAACAAACTTCCGGCACTTTGCACGGGCCCTCCGCGGCCGGGTGTCAGCCCAGGTCGCCGCCGTGGGCGCCCACAGACGACGACACCCCGCCACCAGCAGGTGGCGGGGTGTCGGTGACGGGGGTGCTGCTACCGGCCGCTGACCACGGTCAGGGCCGGAGGCCCCTCCCGATCGGCGTCGTCAGCAGCGGCCTTGAGCCAGCCGGTGATGGTCGAGCGCGACCGGCCGACAGCCTCGGCGATCGCGACCTTCGAGGCGCCCTGCTCATCGAGGGCGAGCACGGTCGCCAGCTCGTCGGGGGTCGCGTTGACCTTCGTCGTGGCGACGAGTTCGGCGGCACGTGCGCGCCACAACTCGTCACCGGCTCCGGCCAACTCGTCGGGCTCGTCACCCATCTCGTCACTGGGGGTGACGAGTTCGTCGGCAACTCGACGGTAACTCGTCGGCACCGACGAGTTACCGTCGACAGACCACTTCTGCCCAGCTGTCGACGGCGCCTCAGTCGGCAACTCGTCGCTCAACTCGTCGGGGGTGTCGACCAACTCGTCACCCTGAACGCCCAGCTCAGCGGGGTGACGAGCAGGAAGTGACGAGTTGGCGACGACCTCGACACCCAACTCGTCACCTGAGGTGACGAGTTCGTCGGACAACTCGTCACCGGCGTCCTCGAACTCGTCGGTAACTCGACGGACCGTCGAGTTACCGACGACAGACCGCCTCTGTCCGGCGGTCGACACCGCTTCGGTCGGCAACTCGACGGCCAACTCGTCGGGGGTGACGAGTTGGGTGACGACCTCGTCGGTCGAACTCGTCACCTCTTCGGCGGTCCGGCTCGCCCGCTCACGGTCCGTTCGGATCGTCGAGTGGACATCCCACAGACCGATCGTTGCGGCAATGATCGGCACGTCGATGATCAACGGCGCCATCCAGGCGAGAGCCGTCGGCAAGCCGACGATCGTCGCCCACACGTAGACCAAGCCGATGTAGCTCGTGACCAATGCGATCGACCCGACGAAAGCGGCCGAGACGACGATGAAGGCTCTGACAGCCCCTCGATTACGTCGACTGGCGACGGCCACCATCTCCGTCATGACGGCGACCGCCACCGGCACCAGGACGATCGCGGCGATCGGCACGCCGACCGGCACACCGCCCCGGTCCGTGCCTGTCGTGATGTCGGCGCCCCAGACCGCCCACACGTGCAGCGCGTTGCCGATCATCGACAGCAACAGGAAGCCGGCCAGGATCGCAGCGTAGAACCCCCAGCGGTGCTCCTCCGGGGTAGCGGTGGTGTTCTTGTTCATCGCAGCGTCCCGTTCTCAGCCGCACGCCGGATCTGCATGTCCCAGCCACGAGTGCACCCGAACTGGTTGCAATGGAGGCCTTTCTCGTGCAGAGCGGCGTGCTCCTGCTCTTCGATGTGCTTCTCGATCTTCAGTTCCATGAGATGCGCGTGCATCTCCTCCGCTTCCACCTGCGCGAAGGTCTCTGCGACATCGCGCACGTGCGCCTGGCCCTCCAGCGTCCGCTCCCACCGACGGACCCGGTCTGCCTCCCGTCGGGAGGCCGCGGCACGCTCGGCGCGCTCTCGGGCGGCCGTGGCCTCCCGCTCGGCCTTGCGCATCTCCTCACCCTTCGCCGCGAGCGCTTCGAGCGCCCTCCAGTGGTTGATGTAAACCTCGCGGTGGTCGCGGTGAACCGCCAACAGCGTCATTTCGCCCTCGTAGACCATGCGCTTGATGTCTCGGTACAACAGGCTCTTGACCGGCGTGCCGCCGTACTTGGCGAGGAACTCCTCGAAGTCGAAGGACGCGACGACCTCGTGCTCGGTGCCGTGCGGCAGGTACTTGACGTAGTCGCGCCACGCCGTCGCACCCACCAGCGGGATGACCTTGAATCCCGGGAACAGCGCCTCGACGACGTGCAGGTCGCGGACCTCAGTGAAGCGGATGGCGCACTGGAAGTGGTCCTCGGTGCCGGCGCAGTCGACGCAGCCGGTCGAGGCGCCGTGCCGACCGAAGACCCACGCCTTGAGCGGCAGGTCGCGGAGGGTCCGCTCCAGCACGCGTGCGTCGACGGCGGCCAGGCTCTTGTTCTGCCGGACGAGCCCGAACATCCGGCAGCGCTTGCGCTTCTTCGGGGTCGGAACGTCGGTGCTGGCGCGCTGAGAGCGCGCCGGGGTACGATCTGAGTGTTGGCGAGGCATCCGCCAACTCCTTTCTTGAAGAGCACCTGGGCCCGACAGCCCAGGTGCTTTTTCTTTTCAGTTCTGTGGTGCAGGGGGGTCAGCCGGCGTCGGCCAGGAAGGCTTCGAGGTCCTCGACGCGGTACAGGACGAGCGTCGGGGAGACACGGCGAAACTTCGGACCCTGGCCTCGATTGCGCCAATTCCTCAGCGTTTTCGGCGCGACGCCGATCGCTTGGGCGGCCTCGGCCGCGGTGAGGGCCAGACGGGGAACAGCGGTGGCGGTGTTGGTAGCAGACATCAGCCCGCTCCTTCCAGGAGAAGAAGAAGCGCATTCGACAGTGGTGCGTCAGGTGGATCGCGGGAGTCGTAGCTCAGAACCGCGTGTGGGGTGACTGTGTCGGGTGGCTGTGTGGGGTGCTTGATGCGCATCGCGAATGAGCGATCCTCACCGACACTACCCGTCCCTAGTGGTCGCTTCAAGCACCCCAGCCGCCGCGAGTCGTGATCCCACGGGCGGCGCGACGGGTCCATGCTTGTCACAGTTGTCCCAGTTTTAGGTGATCCGGAAACTGTGACAACTCGATGACATCGCCGCAGGTAGGCGTGGGCCCGCCGTTGGGTTGTCACACCTTGTCACAGTTCCTTATCGAGAAGAAACACGTAGCGCTCGCGCGCGTCTGTGCTGGTCGTCCGGGCTGTTCGTGCACCGTTGTCACACTTTGGGTAGGAAAAATGATGTTCCGAGGAGATCCTCGGCCTTAGGACTTCTGCTTTTTCGTTGGGACGGTGGGCGGTATCCGGGACGCTCTGCCATCGCCCCAGGTCACGGCGATTCTTGCGTCCCAAAGTGCGTCCCAATCCCGCTTCATGGGCCGTTTTGGGATTGGGACAGTCGCAGAGCGCTTCGGGTAAACGCCCAGGTCACGAGGCACTTCGCTGTCCCAATCACATTGGGACGGGACTTCCGGGACGAGGCTGGAGCTGTCGACGCTCAGGGAGGGAGGCTCTGCCGCCCCCGACTGAAACCTCACAATCTGATACCCTCTAATCCATGGCGAAAACAGCACAACACGAACCCGGAGACTCGTCTATCCACGAGGTCGAACCGAAGAGGCAGGCCGACGGCTCCTACGTCATGCGGTGGCGCTGGTGGCCGTATGACGGCAGCGCGGCCAAGGACTACCGGTCGCGGGGACGCACCAAGGGCGAAGCGCGGGCGGCCGCCCTGGAGAAGCTCGACGAATTGAAGGAGGGAGCCGGCGGCGACGGTCGCTGGACCAAGGCCAGCACGGTGAGCGCCTACATCAAGGACGTCGTCAAGCCCGCCATCGAGTCGTCGACGAAGCTCAGCGACGACAGCAAGGCCCTGTACAAGAGGTCGCTGGTCCTGATCGAGGAGCAGTCGCCCCGCACCCTCGCCGACCTGGCGCAGTTTCGCCAGGCGGAGAAGGTCGTCACTGCGATCGCCGCCAAGAACGGGCGGGCGAGCGGTAAGACCGCGAGAAACGTCCTGAATCGCTGGATCTTCGGGCAGATGAGGCGTGACGGCATCATCGTGCAGTCGCCGCTGGCCGGCATGGACGTCGACCTCGGCAACGTCAAGACGACAAAGAAGAGCGCCAACGACACGGCCCTCACCGAAGTCGACTACAACAGGCTGCTCGACCACCTGCTCATGATTGACGTCGACACCGTCGAACTGCCCAAGCGCAGCAGGGAGGCCGCGCGCGACAAGATCCGCGGCGCCGTCGAAATAACGCTTCTTCAGATGACGACTGGGATGAGGCTCGGATCGGCTCGTCAGGTTGAGCCACACGAGGTCATCGACAACGCCAGCGGTGGGGTGAACGTCTTCATCCCCGCGAACAAGATCAAGGGCCGTAAGGCTGCGAAGATGTTCACTGTTCTCGACGATCGCGTCGCCGAGCGGGTGAAGGCGCGGCGCGACGCGACACCAGCCGGTGCCTATCTCTACGGCGCACCAGCCGATCGTACGAAAGTCTGGGACCGCCGCAACTGCACCCGCGAGATCGAGAAGTTGTACGTGTCCCTGGCGGACGAGCTGGGTATCGAGGAACTCAGGGAAGACATCAGGAGCCACGGGTGGAGGACGACGCTCAACATCATCCTCTACGCATTGCCCGCACACGTCCGAGCCGAGTGGTTCGGCCACTCCGAGGCTGTCAACGCCGCTCACTACGTCGACCCGACCGCCGACCTCTCACCGATGGTCGCCGCAGCCAAGGAGCGCCGGCTGCGCGTCGTCGGCGAATGAACCACGAACCCTCTAATAAACCCTCTATTGGCGGGACGACGCGGGTACCACCAGGGACGACTAGGGCTAGCTCTCGACCCTCTGGGGACGCTCTGACCAGCTAATTCGAGTCCGCGACCAGCGGATTCACCGCCCATGTTGGGCATACTCAGCGGGTTCGGGGTTCGAGTCCCTGATGGCGCACCATAACAGCAGGTCAGGCCCCTACCGGAGAAATCCGGTAGGGGCCTGACCTCTTTGTGGCCCCTCCAATGCGATTGGAGGGCCGACCAGGAACGCTCAGGCCAGCGGGGCAACTGCTCGCATCACCTTTTTTCTACATAGACGACCTGCTCGGATCGGCGACCATGCTCACGCCTTGCGGCATCCGCACCGCATGAGTAAGTAGCCATTCGCATTCGTTCATCGCCTGCGTCGCGTCGAGGCCCCCGCCGATCGCCGCCGACGGAGGGTGAGCGGGTCCGCAAGCTCTGCGCAGCCGAGATCAAGCTCCTCGTCTCTACACGCACCGACGGAACCTCGATGGGCATAGATAGGGTCATCGACTCTCCCGACGCCCTGACCGATCAGGCCGACGATCGCATTGCGCGGGCGAACGCGAAGATACGCGCCGACTGGGCCTCCGTCACCGAACGCCATCGAAACACCCGCGGCGGCAAGGCCCGCGCCTACAGCGTCGCGGTCGGCAACGTGTCGAACTCCGCGCCCGTCGATCGCGCCACCGACCTCTCCTTGCCTACGCGCGGCTCTACGAGGACTCGTTCCACGGGGACCCGCCGAGCTTCGACGAGTTCGATGCGAGTGATCGCTGCCAGGCTGCGGTGCGCGACGACGCCGCACCCCTCGTCGCTGTGATGGCCGATGACGGCGAGGTCATGGCTTTCGCCCCGGAGACGCCGGCCGACCTGTCCGCGGTGCTCGCCGATCCATGAATCGACCGCATGATCGCCGCCGGCTCGCTCCCGGCGCCCGCGACCTCAGCCGCGCCGAGGCGGCCGACCAGCGCAACGCCGCCGACGCGCTGGACCAGACCGGCCCGAACTTCCTCTGGTCGCTCGGCCAGACGCAGGAGACCGCCCGCGCCGCCCCGTCGATGCCGGTAGGCGCACGCTCTCGAATGGCGCCATGTCAGGACTCCCCCCGAGCGTGAGGTCACAGAAGGACCGAGGATTGGTCCCGTCCAGGGGCCATCCTCACCGAGCCGCACCCCTGACCCTAAACCGATCAGCCGAGCGTCTCTCGTATCTACTGTATGTACCCAGTGTTAGGGTCGACCTCCTTTAGGAAATTCTCAATAGAATTGCGGCACTGCTCCAGTGTCAGTTCATATTCCTCGTTGCCAACGACGAACATCGAGAATCCGTATCCCGGATTCGGTGAATCCACCCAATCGAACTGAAAACGGCCCCCGCCCTCGTTGGTGACAACAAACAGCTGCCCGTCAACATCAACGGTGATACTGTTCACATGATTCCACAATTTAGATCCTCAGACTTAGACCGTTGCTTGCCAGGAGGGTCCATGCGGCCAAGCATGTCGGCGTCGAGTTCGCCACGCCAAGTGTTCCGCTGGGAGCCGATGCAAACAAAATTCGCAGCAACCCTGTTGGCGGATCCGCCACCTGCGTAGACATCTTTCTGTCCACGCTCCCCACGGTGGGCCCACACTCCATCGGGGTTCCGAGTCTGCGACTGTAGCTGCAGACGAATCTTCATCCCCCGAGGGCATGCTTTATTGAGGTCGTACCATGCGGCATGCTGAGAAACGGTGTCCGGGTTCTTCGGATCCCAGGTAGATATGTGAATCGTATCGAAGTTCACGCCAGCGACGCACACATCGGACCTCGCGTTATTGCGGATCGGAATCTGATACTCGTTCATTCGCTCCGCGAGTATTGAGCCGCGTTCAAACCGTTGCTTATGAACTTTCGGCGTATGGATGAGCGTGTCGGCAGTAGGGTAGCCAAGGCGGCCGCTTTCGTAATTCTCGCCATTCCATGACTGCATAATCAGCCGACTAACCCAATGCGCCCCCGTGGACGCGGACCAGAAGATAGAACCATGTTCGTAGTCTGCCCTCCGCCCCTGCCCGTCGGCCAGTCTCGACTCAGCGGTAACCGGCGCCCCGAGAACCCCCTTATCACCACCGAGTGCGGCGTACTTGCGCCCGATCTCGCTGCGTGCGTCCGGCGAGATCGGCGTCACTGGATGCTGGTCGGGTCCGGGGTGCTCAAGGCCGCATTGTCCCCGACCATTCCGCTGACCATCCCTACCGAGAACGCCTACGCCACAGGCGACGTCTTCGACCACGTCCTCGCTGTCGAGGTCCCAGCACCAACCACTGACGATCTCGACGACCGGGCGCTCGACACCCTGATCCTGTTCACCGGTGAGGGTCCCCGGTACTCGAGCGCTCCGGCCATCGACGAGGTCCAGATCCTCGGGATCACCGAGCTGCGGACGCAGCGAGGAGACACCGGGCTGCCCGGACGATAGTCCACACCCAGCCCGTCGCGCCCGGCCGCACCACGACGGCGCCGTCGCGACTCACGATCCGGAAACGCACGTGTAAGCCGCTGCCGCACCGGCGTCATGCAGGGTTCGCCGGACTCGGCCGTTCCGCCCGGGGAGCCGCCCGGATAGGGTGAGGTCATGCCTGTAGACGGACGCCTGGTACCCGGTGACATCGCTCCCCCGTTCTCGCTCCCCGACGCGAACGGCGATCTGGTCTCCCTCGCCGAGTACGCCGGCCGGAAGGTGATCGTCTACTTCTACCCCGCCGCGATGACGCCGGGGTGCACCAAGCAGGCGTGCGACTTCCGCGACAACCTCGCGGAGCTGAACGGCGAGGGCGTCGCCGTGATCGGTATCTCCCCCGACAAGCAGGAGAAGCTCGCCAAGTTCGTCGCCCGCGACGACCTCAACTTCCCGCTCCTGTCCGATCCGGACAAGAAGGTGCTGACCGCCTACGGGGCGTTCGGCGAGAAGAAGCTCTACGGCAAGGTGGTGACCGGCGTGATCCGGTCCACCTTCCTGATCGACGAGACCGGCCACATCGCCGCCGCGCAGTACAACGTGCGGGCCACTGGGCACGTCGCCAAGCTGCGCCGCGACCTGTCGCTGTAGCGGCCGCCGAGTCACGACCCGCCACCGTGCCCGATCTCACCGAGCCACTGGTGCCGCGCAAGCGGCCCACCCAGGAACGCAGCCGCCGCAAGTTCACCGACATCCTCACCGCGGCCCGGGAGGTACTGATCGACGTCGGGTTCGACTCGCTGACCTGCGAGCAGATCGCCCAGCGCGCGGACGTCCCGATCGGCACGCTCTACCAGTACTTCGCGAACAAGTACGTGATCGTCTGCGAGCTGGATCGCGTCGACACCACCTCGGTGCGCGACGAGCTGACCGCGTTCTCCGAGGAGATCCCCTCGCTGGAATGGCCCGCGCTGCTGGAGAAGTTCCTCGACCACCTGGCCGCCCTGTGGCGCACCGATCCGTCCCGCCGCGCGGTCTGGCTGGCCGTGCAGTCGACGCCGGCCACCCGCGCCACCGCCTCGCTCAACGAACAGCTCCTGGCCACCCAGGTCGCCCGGCTGCTGGCGCCGCTGACGCCCAGCCAGCGGTCCCGCCGGGAGATGATGGCCCAGGTGCTGGTGCACACCGCCTACTCGCTGCTGAGCTTCTCCGTGCAGGACGGGCACGACCACGACCAGACCGTGCACGAGCTCAAACGCATGCTCGCCGGCTACCTGCTGCTCGAAGAGCTGGACTGAGCCCTCACCCCGCCTGACCGCGGAGCAGGCCGCCCGGCTCGTCGTAATACTCCGCCCGGGTCACCACACCGCCGGGCATCGCCTGCGCGAGGGTGAGCGAGGGCAGCACGGTGGTCCGCCCGGTGCCGCGGTCGCCGACGATCAGCGCCGATTCGCGAGCGGACGGCCAGAGGACCTGATCGGCGAGGATGACCGGCCGGTCCGCGGTCTCCTGGACATACTCGTCATCGAAGACGACGTCGCCGAACACGCCGGTCAGCGAGGTCAGTACCGCTTGTCGATCGGCATTCGACCACAGGCATTCGGCCTCGGCGTTGCAGGTGATCGAGAGGTTCGGCGACCGAAGCACCTCCCGGCCGGTCCGCCGCTCGGTGATCACCACCGCGAACTCCCGGTTGGCGACCGGCACTCCCTCGATACTCACCCGGTAGCGGTCGGCGATCGGCGACGTGCCCCGCATGATGTCCAGCTCCGGCTGGGGTCCCCACCTCGGCACCGGCGTCGACCCGGTGACCGCGCCGGTATCGGCCGCGAGGCGTACGAAGGACGAGCCCGCCGCACAGTTCTCGACGATCACCACCTCGCGCGGGTCGTCCTGGACCTCGCCGAGGGTGCAACCCGGCGCGACGACGTGCCGCCAGCGGTCCGCGCCGGTCCGGGGATCGGCGGCCCGCAGCACGGTCTCGTCGTCGCTGAGCGAGAGGAGATGGAATCCGGGTCCGGGCGGGCGGCCGTTGTCGGCGCCGTGACCGTCGACCCACCAGCGGCCGGACCTGACCCACGCCGTCTCGGCCGTGGCGGCGTCGACTCCGCGCGTCTGGACCGCGCCGTCCGGCCGGATCAGTGCGACGGCGACGATTCCGGCGTCCGGGAACGCCTGCACGGTGACCCCGCGGAAGATCCGGCCAGCCGATTCCAGCCGCCACCGCTCGGTCAGGCTGTCGCCGTTGTAGACGGTGACGCCGTGCGAGTCGGACGTGACGAATCCCGGGCCGATCGCGGTCGCGGTCGCCGCGGCCCGGACACCCCGGTCCGCCAGCGACTCGGGGGTGGTCACCACACGTGCGGGAATCGACGTGGTCACCGGGTGCCGATCACCGGTCACCAGGGTGACCGCGGAGGCATAGGTCTGCGGCAGGCCCACGACGGCCATCGTCGTCACCGCGGCCCCCACCGCCACCACCGCACCGGCCACCCGCGGGCTCGCGCGCAGCGGTGAACCGCTCCCACGCAGGATCGCCCCCACCAGCACCAGCGCCAGACCGGCCAGCGCGAGGTACCAGGCGGTGACGGTCGCGGGCAGTCCCGACCCCAGCGGGCCGCGCGCCGATTCCGGCGCCCCGCGCAGGCCGGTCGTCGAGCCGACGACCAGTACGGCGATCGCTCCGATGACGGCGACGGTGATCGTCGCGATGGCCGCCCGGGCGGATGCGGCCGCACTCACGGCGACCGCGATCACCGCGACGACGGCGACCACGATGATCGTCACGTTCACCGGGACCCGCACGTCACCGAAGATCGGTTCGGTGCGCTCGGCGAATTCCTGGGGATCGTTGGCCGTCCCCCGCCACAGCGCACCGGCGGCGGTCCACAGCGCGCCGACCAGTATCCCCGCGCCGACGCCGAGCAGAAGCACCCCGATGACCCGCGCCACCGAAATCGATCCGTCCGCCCCGCCTTCCGCCACGACGACGATCATCGCACGGTGGACGCCGGCGCTATTCCTCCAGGATCGCGACGGCGGCGGCCGTGGAGCCGTCGTGCGTCAGCGAGATGTGGATCTTCACCCCCGCGAGGTACTTCACCAGATCACCGTGCAGGCGGACGTGCGGGCGTCCCCAGTTGTCGGTGATGACCTCGATGTCGTTCACCGCGGTCTCCGGCAGCACCGGGGCCTGCGCGAACCTGCTCGACGACCACGCCTTGATCACCGCTTCCCGAGCGGCCCAGCGGACCGCCAGGTGCCGTGCCGGATCACCGGTCCGGGACGCCGCGTCGCGGCGCTCGGAGACCCGGAAACCCATCTGCATGGTCGATCCCGCCTGATCCAGCAGCGCGGCGAACTCCGTGACATCGACGATGTCCAGTCCGACTCCGATCACGCTCACTTGTACTCGCCCTCCGCGTCGAGACGGACCTGCGGATCCAGCAGCAGCGAGGCCTCGGCGTCGTGCTCGTCGACCGCCTCGTCGAACCGCCTGTTCGGCGGCCTGCGATAGGCCTGTTCGACGCCGCACATCGCCGACAGCAACCGCTGCTGTCCTTCGCGGAGCCGCTCGGCGGCCCGCGCCCGGTACTCCTCGCGCTCCGCCGCCGGCAGCGTGGCCAGGAAGGCCTCCGGATGGACGACGGCGACGAGACCGGACACGTGACCGAACCCGAGGCTGGTCAGCACGCCCGCCTTGAGCGGGAAGCGCTCCCCCAGTCGCAGCGGCTCGCGTGCCCACACCAGGTGCGGATACTCGGCCATCTTCTCGTCGACGCAGTCGAGGCTGCGGTTCGGCGGGATCACCCCGTCGCGGAGCACCTGGCACAGGCCGATCAGCTGGAAGGCGGCGGCACCGCCCTTGGCGTGACCGGTGAGCGACTTCTGCGACACCACGAACAGCGGCGCGCCGTCGCTGCGCCCGATCGCCGACGCGAGCCGCTCGTGCAGCTCGGACTCGTTCGGGTCGTTGGCGCGGGTCGAGGTGTCGTGCTTGGACACGACGGCCACGTCGTCGGCCGAGACGCCCAAAGTGGCGAGTGAGTTCGCCAGCGGCGAGCTGCCCGCCCCGCGAGCCGCGCCGAGCGCACCGAGACCCGGAGCCGGAATCGAGGTGTGCACGCCGTCGCCGAAGCTCTGCGCCCAGGCGACCACGCCCAGGACGGGCAGGCCCATCTGCGCGGCCACGTCGCCGCGGGCCAGCAGCACCGTGCCGCCGCCCGCCGATTCGACGAAGCCGCCGCGGCGCCGGTCGTTGGCGCGGGAGAAGCGGCGCTCGTCGATCCCCTTGGCCGCCATCTTGGCCGAGTCCGCGGTGGCCGACATGTCGCCGAAGCCCACGATCCCCTCGATGCCGAGGTCGTCGAAGCCGCCGGCGACGGCGAACAGCGCCTTGCCCAGACGGATCTTGTCGACGCCCTCCTCGACCGAGACCGCCGCCGTCGCACAGGCCGCGACCGGGTGGATCATCGCGCCGTACGAGCCGATGTACGACTGCACGACGTGCGCCGCGACCACGTTCGGCAGCGCTTCCTGCAGGATGTCGTTCGCCTTGGCCTCACCCAGCAGGGTGTCGACGTACAGCGAGCGCATCGAGGTCATGCCGCCCATGCCGGTGCCCTGCGTGTTGGCCACCAGTCCCGGGTGCACCCAGCGCATCAGTTCGGCCGGGCTGAAGCCGGCGGTCAGGAACGCGTCGACGGTGGCGACCAGGTTCCACAGGGCCACCCGGTCCACCGATTCGGCCATGTCGGGCGAGACGCCCCACCGGACCGGGTCGAAGCCGGTCGGGATCTGGCCGCCGACGGTCCGCGACAGGGCGAAGCGGCGCGGCACCCGGATCTCGGTCCCGGCAAGCCGGGTGACGGTCCAGTCGCCGGTGGCCTCGTTCGGCGTCACCCGGGTGCGCTCGGGATCGGCGGCGGCGAACGCGCGGGCCTGCGCCTCCGACGGCACCGAGAAGCTCAGGTCCTCGTCCAGGAACACCGACTCCAGCAGCGGTGCGGTGTTGTCGGTCATCGCGCCCTCATCGGCGTAGCGGCGGATGCCGCAGCGCTCCAGAACCGCGTCGTGATAGCGCTCGGCGATGTCCGACTCGGCGACCGGGTCACCGGTCTCGACGTCGTACCAGCCCGGCTTCGGCGCGGTGTCCCACTGGATCAGGCCGGTGGTCCAGGCGAGCTCCAGCACGCCTGCGGCGGAGAGCTTCTCGTCCACCTCCATCTCGAAGCGGGTGCGGGCCGAGCCGTACGGGCCGACCTCGCCGGCGCCCACGATCACGACCAGATCCTCCGGCCGGGCGTTCAGCTCGGGCCAGTCGATCCGGTGTCCGGTGGCCGCGCGGGCCGGTGCGGGCAGCGCGGCGACCTCGACGCCGTCCTCGACGGCGTCGTCGGACGTGGCGGCGGCCGCGGTCTGCTGGGCCTCCTCGGCGAGAGCCTTCATGTCGAGGGTGGCCTCACCGAGGCCGCCGGTGAAGTCGGCCTCCACCGGAGCGATCCGCGCGGCCGCACGCTGCTCGGCGCTGCACAGCCCGATCAGCTGCTCGGCCATCTCCTGCGTGCTCCAGGTGCGCACACCGGCCTTCTCGACGGCCTCGACCAGCACGTCGTTGCCGCCCATCAGCCCGGTGCCGCGCACCCAGCCGATCAGGACGTGCGCCAGGCTGGTGCGACCGCTCCACGAGTCCTCGGCGCTCCAGCGCTTGACCAGCGCGTCGAGCGCGGCCTTGCTCTCGCCGTAGGCGCCGTCGCCGCCGAACATGCCACGGTTGGGCGAGCCCGGCAGCACCACGTGCAGCCGCCCGGCGATGTCGTGGTCGGCACCGATCTCGGACAGCCCGGCGATCAGCCGTTCGACCGACCACAGCAGCACCTTCATCTCCAGCTCGGCGCGCGCACCGGCGTCGGTGAGGTCACCGGCGACGCGCGGCGCGGCGAACGGGAACAGCAGCGTGGGCCGCATCGCCGGCTTCACGACGGCGGTGCTCGCACCGAGGTTCTCCGTCTGCTCGGAGCCGAGCCACTCGGTCAGGGCGTCGACGTCGGTGTACGACGCCATGTTGGCCGGCAGCACCCAGAGCGCCGCGCCGGTCCGGGCGTGGTCGCGGTACAGCTTCTTGTAGAACGCCAGGCGCTCGGAGTTCAGCCGCGACGTGGTCGCGACGACGGTGGCGCCGCCGGCCAGCAGTTCACCGGCCACGGCCGCGGCGATCGAGCCCGCCGACGCACCGGTCACCACCGCGATGTCGCCGGCGAACGCGCCGGGTTCCGCGCTGACGGCGGCGTCGGCGATCGCGGCGTACAGCTCCGCGTGGGCCGGCCGGCCCTCGACCGCGGCCCGGTTCTCCCACCACCGCGCGTGTGCGGCGACGGTCTCCCCGGCCGCGGTGAAGCGGGCCGCCTCGGCCGAAAGCTCCTCGGCGTCGGTGAGCCACAGCAGCGCCAGATCCTCGCGGGCCGACGCCCAGCGGTCATCGATCAGCACGGCACGTTCTTCGTCGAACACCGGTGCCACGGTGCGCGCCCAGTCGGCGCCCAGTTCGGCACTGACCCGGTCGGCCAGCGCGCCGGCCTCCGGATCAGCCTCCGGGGCCGACGAGGTGTCGGTGAGACCGAGCTTGGCCAGGATGGTCTGCGCGGTCGCGGCCAGCACGCCGTCCGGGCCGGTGATCTGGTCGGCGAACTCGCCGAGGGCGGCGGCGTCGACGGTGGCACCGCCACCGCCGGCGGCCACCGGCAACTCCACCGCGATCCCGCGGGCGGCACCGACACCGCGGACGGCGCGGTCGATCACCGCGTCGAGGGCCTCGGCGTTGGCGACCGGACCGTCGAGCAGGTCACCGAGGTCACCGCCGCGCACCGAGGCGCCCTCGCGGGTGCCCAGCGCCAGCGCGACGAGGGTGTGCAGGGCCCAGCCCGATCCGAGCTGCCAGGCACCGGTGACCCGGTCGGTCACGTACGACTGGCGCTTGCCCAGCGGGCCGGCGATCTTGCGGAACTGGTCGCCGACCGCGTCGGTGAGCACGTCGCCGAGCGGCCGGTAGCCGCGGGCCAGCGAGTCGACGGTGGTGGCGAGAGCGGTCATGTCCGCCTCGGCCGCACCGTCGATCGCGCCGAGCCCGAGTTCGGCACCGACGTCGAGCAGGAGCTGGTTGCGGCGCGACGACACGCCGTCGCACAATGCCTCGATGGTGTCGACGGCACCGATCTGGTCCGGCCGCATCTTGGTCCACAGGGCGATCACCGACCGGACCGCGTCGGACGGACCGAACGCGATGTCGGCGGGGCGCGGACCGGCGGCCGCGGCCGGGGCGGCTGCGGCGGGCGCCGCGGCCGGAGCCGATGCCGCGGGAGCGGCCTCGGCGGCCGGGGCCTCGTCGGCGACGTCGGGCTCGGGCTCGGCGCCCTGGTCCTGCCCGGTGAGCAGCAGCGCGTCGGCCTCGGCGTTGAGGAGTTCGGCCGTCGATGCCGCGTACTGCGGCAGCTTCAGGGTGTTGCGGGCCAGGCCGGTGATGGTCGGCGCGGTCTTGACGCCGACCTCCACGAAACGCTGGGTCCCCAGACCGCCGGCCTCCGGCGGCGAGAACAGCAGATCCTGCGTCTCGATCCAGCGCACCGGGCTGGCGAACTGCCAGGCCAGCAGCTCGATCAGCATCACGCGGGTCAGGTCACCCGGGCGCGACGACCACGAGTCCCAGTCCGCCAGCACCGCGTCCAGCGGCTCGGAGGGCACCAGATCGGCGATCTCCTGGACGAACTCGCGCTCCAGATTGAACAGGCGCGGCACCAGGTTCGGGATGTAGCGGCCGACCAGGATGTCCGGGTCGATGTCGGCGGGCAGCAGCTCATCGAGCTTGCCGCGGAACTCCGGCACCCCGGCGCGCAGCACCGTCGAGTGGAAGGGCACGTCGATGCCCGGCACCAGGATGAAGGCGCGCTTGCCACCGAATTCGGCGACCCGGCGCACGATCTCGGTCTCCAGCGCCTCCAGCCCGCGGACGGTGCCCGCGATGGCGTACTGGGAACCGAGGAGGTTCAGGTTCACCACCTCGAGGTACTCCCCGGCCTGGTCGGCGATCTCGGCGACGAAACCGGTCACGTCGGCGTCGGCGAGCCCGAACTGGCTCGGCCGGATCGCGGCCATGCGGTAGTCGCTGCGGCCCTTCTCGTCACGCGGCACCAGGTGGTGCATCGCCGAGCCACGCTGGAACACGACCTCCAGGACGGCCTCCAGCGGCAGCACTCCGGCGCACGCGGCGAGGGCGTTGTACTCACCGACCGAGTGGCCGCAGGTGATGGCGCCCTCGACGAAGCCACCGGCCTCACGCAGTTCGGCGACCTGCGCGACACCCAGCGTCGCCATCGCGACCTGTGTGAACTGGGTCAGGAACAGCACGCCGTCGGGGTGGTGGTAGGTCTCGCCGTTCGCGATCAAGGTGGTCGGGTTGTCGCGGACCACCGCCAGGATCGAGAAGCCGAGAGCCTCACGGGTGTGCGCGTCGGCGCGATCCCACACGGCGCGGGCGGCCTTGCTCCGCGAGCGCGCCTCCAGGCCCATCCCCTTGCTCTGGATGCCCTGGCCGGGGAAAGCGTACACGGTGCGCGGGGCGTCGAGCAGCGCGGTCGCGGCCATCACCAGGTCGTCGCCGACCTTGGCGGTCACCTCGATCACGTCGCGTCCGGCGTCCATGCCGACCCGGTCGACGCGGATGGTGATCTCGTCACCGAGGCGGACCATGCCGAGGAAGCGGGCGGTCCAGCCGCGGATCGCGCGAGGGCTGGGCACCGGGTTGTCCCGGTCGGCGGCGGTCACCACCTGCTGCGCGGCGGCCGACAGCCACATGCCGTGCACGATCGGGTCGCCGAGGCCGGCCAGCTTCGCGGCCAGCGCATCGACGTGGATCGGGTTGCGGTCGCCGGAGACGACGGCGAAGCCGCCCATGTGCTCCGGCGCCGTGACGGCCGCGGTCCGGACGTGCTTGCGGGTTCCGGTGCGCTCGTCGTCCGGCGCGCCGCCGGCGCGCAGCGGATCGGCCAGGTCGGCGTCACCGGAACGGCCGCGGATGGCGAAGCGCTCGTGCAGGGTCGCGACCGGTGCGCCGTCGGCCTGCTCCACGGTGACGGTCACTTCGACGACGCGGCCGACGGCGCTGTCGTAGACCCCGCCGAGTCGCGCGGTCACGGTCAGCTCGGTGTCCGACGCCGGGATGTCGCCGGTCAGCTCGATCGCATGATCCAGGTGGACCAGGTCGAGGAGACCCTCCACCACCGGGAGTCCGGCGTCGGTGGTCGCGGCGCCGATGACGCTGAACACGGCGGGCCAGCACGTGGTGACCAGGGTGTCCGGCACGGCGAAGCCGAGCGGCATGGCCGGCGTGACGGGAGTCAGGTTGCGCGGCAGCGTGGCCGCGGTGACACCGCTGTGATCGGCGACCGAGTCGGCCTGCCAGGCGACCGTGACGGTGGCGGCGCCCGCGTCGATCGCGGCCAGCGAACCACCGGCGGCGACGGTCAGCAGCTCGCGCATGGCGGTGGCGGCCTCGTCGACGCCGACGCGCGGCACGCCGCCGTCGAGCACCGAGGCGTCCACGGCCAGCGGAATACGGACGTGCGTGCCGGACACCGGCACGGCCAGCTCGAACGACGCGGGCAGTGCGCCCTCGTCGGACAGCCGGGTCAGTCGTGCGCCGGTGGGCCCGTGATCGGCCACCTGGCCGTCGTACACCTCCCAGGCGTCGAGGTCGCCGAGCAGCGCGATCGGGTTGGCGACGATGCGCCCGGCCCAGGAGACGTCGACCGACTCCAGCAGCACGGTGATCGCTCCGGCCGACGGCACGGTCCCGGTGCGACGGCGGGCGTCGGCCGGCCAGACGTGCTCGCCGGCCTGCTTGAGCTGGTCGACGGTGTGCGCCTCGAAGCGGTTCAGCAGATCCCCGACCGGCTCGTTCGCCTCGGTGATGCCGGCGACGGCGACCGGTCCCGGGATGATGCAGACCTCGTCGGCTCGGTAGCGGGCGTCGTGCGCCTGCCACAGCGAGTCGCTGCGCCACCAGCGCCGGACGTCCTTGTCGATCACCGGCACGAAGTTGACGGGCTTGCCCGGGGTCCGGCACAGCTCCAGGAAGAAGGCGACGTCGGCCGGGTGCAGGATGTCGTCGTCGATCGCCGGGTAGGCGGCCGCCAGCGCGAGGATCGCGGCGTGCGGGCTGTCGACGTCGCCGTCGAACAGCGAGACGAAGGTTCCCGAGTCGAGGTCGTTCATCCGGGCCTCGGTGCGGCGGCACATGTCGGTGAAGCGCTGCGCCCAGGTGATGTCCGCCCAGGGCAGCGGGTCGGCGTCGGCCGGTCCCACCGAGAGGTCGGCGTAACGGGTGAGCCACTGCCGGTAGGTCATGGTGTCGACATCGCCGAAGTACGGCTTGGCGGTGCCGGCCATCGCGGCGATGATCTCGTCGCGACGCTCGGCGACGGCCTCGGCATCACCGGCGACGTCGTCGAGGAGGCGGCCGCAGCGGGAGGCGGTGTTGTCGATCTCGTGGATGTCGGCGCCGAGCTGGCTGCGCCCGGAAGCCATGCCGGCCTCGCTGTGCCCGGCGCCGATCCAGTCCTCGCAGCCGGCGGTCTCGACCAGCAGCTGCTTCACCTCGGGTGCGGTGGTGGCCTCCAGGGTGGCCATCGCGGCGGTGCCGATCAGGATGCCGTCCAGCGGCATCAGCGGGTAGCCGTGGCGGGCGGCCCACTCGCCGGTCAGGTAGTCCGCGGCGCGCTCGGGCGTGCCGATGCCGCCACCGACGCAGAGCACCACGTTGGGCCGGTCACGCAGCGCGCCGTAGGTCGACAGCAGCAGGTCGTCCAGGTCTTCCCACGAGTGGTGTCCACCGGCGCGGCCGCCCTCGATCTGCACGATCACCGGGAACTCCGGCACCTCGGTGGCGATCCGGATCACCGAGCGGATCTGGTCGACGGTGCCGGGCTTGAACGCCACGTAGTGCAGCTGCGCCTCGTTGAGCTCGTGGACCAGGTCGACGGCCTCCTCCAGCTCGGGGATGCCCGCGGTGATGATCACGCCGTCGATCGGGGCGCCGGCGGCGCGTGCCTTCTGCACCAGCCGCTTGCCGCCGAGCTGCAGCTTCCAGAGGTAGGGATCGAGGAACAGCGAGTTGAACTGCACCTCGCGGCCCGGCTCGAGGAGCGCGGTGAGCCGCTCGACGTTCTCGGCGAAGATCGCCTCGGTCACCTGGCCGCCACCGGCCAGCTCCGACCAGTGACCGGCGTTGGCCGCAGCGGCCACGATGGCCGGGTCGACCGTGGTCGGGGTCATGCCGGCGAGCATCATCGGCGACCGTCCGGTCAGCCGGGTGAACGGGGTGTCGACGACGACGCGGCCGTCCGGCAGCTCGGCCAGACGCGGCGCGTAGAGCGCCCACGGTGCCGACACCTCCGGGACGTTGCCCGGGACGAAGAGGTTGCGCTGTCCGCCGCGGGTGGCGACCGGCACGGCGCCGACGCCCTGCCCGCGGACCAGCGACGACGCCAGGCGGGTGGCCAGGTCCGACGGCCCGAAGTCGAGCAGCCAGCGTGCGCCGCTGGCCACGACCTCGCCGACCTGCGAGACCCAGTCGACGGGCTCCACCAGGATCGCGGAGGCGTAGCGGTGCGCGAGCGCCGGGTCGAGGCCGCAGCGCTGCGCCCAGTCGGTCACCAGGGCGATCGCCGGGGCCATGTCGGGGTGGTGGAAGGGCACGGTCGTCATGACGTTCTCGAAGACGGGTGCGAAGGGGCTGCCGCCGGTCAGCTTCCGCTTGTGCTCGTCGGCCGCGACCGCGGCCTTCTCCTCGCACAGGATCGCGAACGCGGCCAGGTGACGGGGAGCGCCGGAGATGACGACGGCGCGACGGCCGTTGTGCACGGCGACGGCCGGCGCACCGATCCGCTGATCGGCGGGCAGTGCCGACACATACTGCGCCAGCAGCACCTCGATGTCCTGCGGAGCGACCTGCGAGACGGAGAGCATCGGCGAGGAGTCGGCGGTGCCGGTCAGACCGCGGCGGCGCGCGGTGAGCGCGGCGGCCGCACCGATCAACTGGGCCAGCACCAGGAGCTGCGCGTCGTCGGCGTCGCGCTGCTGATCGCCGGCCGGCAGCGCCTCGGTGGCCAGAACGCCCTGCGAGTGTCCGACGACGGCGATCGGCGGGACCACCGCCGTGTCCAGGCCCTGCTTGGTGACCGAGGAGATCACCGCGAGCTGGCTCAGGAGCACACCCGGCAGCGACACGGTGACCTCGGCGAGGTCGGCGTCGCTGGGCACCGGGCGATCCTCGTCGAGGTCGTGCATCCAGGTGAGCGGGGTGAACGGCAGCGTGCCCGCACGCGCCAGGTCCTCGGCGACCGGCGCGAGCATCGCGCGCGCCGACTCCAGGACCTCCGCCATCGGCGCTTCCAGATCGGCGTCGATCACCGCTTCGGTGAACGTCGGCAGCCAGGCGCCGCCCTGTCCACCGAAGCTGACGGCGTAGGCCTCACCGGCGGCGAGACGATCGAGCAGGCTCGGTTCCGGTGCGGCGGGGCGTTCGTGGCGCTGACGGGAACGGAACTGGTCGAGGGTCACAGGCTCTCCTGAAAATGAGCGGTCGTAGGCGGTCGGCGTGGGTCGTCGTCGACCGCCCCATCATGACACGCAAATGTGAGGCTTTCCTCATGTTTGACCGCGACCTCGCAGTATACCCACTGGTAGAACGGTGAGTCACCCCTCTCACCAGCGCATTCAACCGGCGAAAAATCGTTATATTATCGTTATCTTCCGCGGGCGGGCCGATGAGTAGAAACACTCAACTTCCGCGCGGGACGTAGCCGCCGGACCGGCGCGCTTGTTAGGTTCACTCCACCCGAGCAACAAGGAGATTCGCATGAAACGACGCCACCGCATTCTCGGGGCCGTCATGGCCCTCGGTGCAGCCACCGCCCTCACGCTGACCGCGTGCTCGAGTTCGGACGACTCCGGCTCCAAGCCCGCCGCATCCGACGCAGCCGCCACCGAACTGCTGAACAAGGCCGCCGACGCCACCGCCGCGCTCACCGGCGCCCACCTCACGGTGAACGTGGACGGCCCGGCGTTCCAGAGCCTCAACGCCACCGCCGTCGAGGCCGACGTCAACACCAAGCCGAACGTCTCCGGCAAAGGCACCGCCACGCTCAACATGGGCAACAAGACCGTGAAGGCCCCGTTCGTCTATCTGGATGAGAGCTTCTACGCGAACATCGACGACCAGGGCTGGATCAACTACGGCGACGGCCGCTCCATCTACGACGTCTCCCAGGTCCTGAACCCGGACAAGGGCGTCCCCCACATCCTGCGCAGCATCACCGGCGCCAAGATCGACGGCACCGAGGACGTCGACGGCGCCAAGGCCACCAAGGTCACCGGCACCGTGGCGGCCAAGGACGTCACCGCGCTGACCGGCGCCTCCGGCAAGAACGCCACCGAGAGCACCGAGTCGATGAAGACCACCGTCTGGATCACCGACCAGAACCAGGTCGCCAAGGTCGTCGTCGCGCCGTCCGACAAGGTCACCCTGACCGTCGGCATCTCGAAGTGGAACAGCAGCGTCGAGGTGACCAAGCCCGACAACGTCAAGACCCCGTCCGCCAAGCCCACCGCTCCGCCCGCCGGCGGCGGACCGACCCGCGGCGAGAAGGCCGCGAACTGACCTCCGGTCAGCGCGAACCCCGAGGAGAATCCCATGAACATCCGCAAACGACTCGCCGTCGTCGGTCTCGCCGTCCTGGGCGCCGGTACCGCACTCACCGTCTCCGCCGTCGCCGATCCCGCTCCGGCGCACGCCTACGCGTACTACGGTGCGCTGGCCCTCTCGCCCTCGACCGGGGCCACCGGCCGCGCCTGGGACTACCAGGACGCCGCCAGTGCCTCCAGCGCGGCCGTCGGCGCCTGCGGCTACACCGACTGCAAGGTGGTGGTGCACATCGTCAACGGCTGCGGCGCGATCGCGTCGAGCCCGTCGTACTGGGGCTACGGCGGCGCGTCGGACCTGTACACCGCGCAGTCGAACGCGCTGTACAACGCCGGCGGCGGCTACATCTACGACTGGCTGTGCACGTCGGGCCACGCCTGAGCACGCCACTCCCACCGAAGGCGGCATCCGATCACGGATGCCGCCTTCGGGCCGTTCTGAGAGGCTGTACCCCGTGAGCGACTGCATCTTCTGCGCCATCGTCGCCGGCACGGCGCCCGCCCGGATCGTGTACGACGACGAGCACGTCCTCGGCTTCCTCGACATCCGCCCGGTGACCGCCGGCCACACCCTGCTGGTCCCGCGTGCGCACTCCACCGGACTGGCGGACCTGCCGCCGGAGACCGGCGCGCGGGTGTTCCAGGCCGGTCAGCGGGTGGCCGCGGCCGCGAAGTCCGCCCTCGACGCCGACGGGGTCAATCTCGTCATGAACGACGGTCGCGCCGCCTTCCAGACCGTCTTCCACACGCATCTGCACGTGGTCCCCCGGCATTCGGGCGACAAGCTGCAGTTCGCGAAGGGACTGCTCACCCGCCGCGCCGGCGATCCCGACGCCGTGGCCGCGGCCCTGCGCGCCGAACTCACGCGATGAAGCCCGCGATCGTCAACCATGGTTGACGATTCCGCGATCCGGGAGCACCCTGAATCCCATGAAGACCGGATTCGACCAGCCCGACGGCGAGACCCCGATCGAACAGCTCACCCGCCTCGCGGCGCTTCGTCGCGATCTGGCCCGCGAAGAGGAGGCCGCGGTGCGGCGCGCCCGGATCGCCGGTCTCTCGTGGGCCGAGATCGGGCTGCTCCTGGGCGCCTCCAAGCAGGCGATGCACAAGAAGTATCGGAAGGTCGGATGAGCGGACCGTCCCCCGGCGACCTGGCGGCTGGCCGCGAACTGGTCGCGGAGGCCCGCCGTGTCGTCGTCTTCACCGGCGCCGGAATGTCCGCGGAGAGCGGTGTCCCCACCTTCCGCGACGCGTTGACCGGGCTGTGGGCGACCTTCGACCCGATGCGGCTGGCCACCCCCGAGGCGTGGGACCGCGACCACCGGCTGGTGTGGTCGTGGTACGCCGAACGCGCCGCCGGGGTGCGGGCGGTGGCGCCGAACGACGGACACCGCGCCGTCGCCGGGCTGGCCGAGCGCAAGCGCGACGGCGGCGGTGTCACGGTCGTGACGCAGAACGTCGACGACCTGCATGAACGGTCCGGGTCCGGGCCCGCCGTCCACCTGCACGGCAGCCTGTTCGCCCCGCGCTGTGACTTCTGCGGGACACCGGGACCGGTCGACGCCGCCGTCGATCCGGAACCGCGCGCATGCGCGTCGTGCCCGGGCCGACTCCGGCCCGGTGTGGTCTGGTTCGGCGAACGCCTCCCGTCCGGCGCGTGGAACGACGCCGAAGCGGCCTTCGAGGCCGCCGACCTGGTGATCGTCGTGGGGACCAGCGGGGTGGTGTATCCCGCCGCGGAGCTGCCCGCGAAGGCCGCCTACCGGGGAGTGCCGGTGATCGAGGTCAATCCCGAACCGTCGGACCTGAGCGGGATCCGCCTGCGCATCCCGATGACCGCCGCGCGCGGCCTGCCCGCGCTGGTCAGCTGACCGGGACGGCGGCCGGAATCGTGCCCGCCGAAGCACCGTCGCCCGGGGCGGCCTCCGCCGAGACCTCCTCTTCCGAGGATTCCTCCGTCAGAACCTTTTCGGTGAGCCGGCGGCGCTTCACGACGGTCAGCCCGAGGAGCGCGTAGCCGATCACGATCCACATCGCCAGAGCGACGAACGCCAGGCCGGTACCGGTGCCGAGGAAGCTGTCACGGGCGAAGAACGCCGCGCCGCGCAGAGCGGTGCCGCCGGCGCCGAGCGGCAGCCACTGACCGACGTGCCCCCAGACCCACGGCAGGTACTCGGGTGGCGAGGCGATTCCGGCGAGCGGCATGCCGACCAGCATGAACACCACCGCCGCGATCCCCATGCCGGCCATCCCGATCAGCGACACCAGGCCGGCGATCACCGCGCTGATCGCCAGGATCCCGGCGAACATGGCGAACCACTGCGCCCAGAATCCGCCCGGGAGAACGCCCACCGCCATGGCCGCGCCGACGCAGGTGGCGGCGACCACCGCCGCCGCGACCGGCAGCACCGCGGCGACCAGCGTGACCCGCCGCAAGGTCATCGTCAACGCCATTCCCAGCGCGGCTCCGGCCATGAACAGCGGCATCACCACCGAGCCGAAGCCCGCACCGCGGGGATCGTGCCCGGCGGGCGGAGCCACGTCGATCACGGCGGGGGCCGCCGTCGCGGACGTCGCGCCCGGCGCACCGCGCACCAGCTGACCGCCCAGCTGGGTCAGCACCCCCGCCACCGCCGGGCTCGCACCGGTCGCGATCACCGTCGCGGGTTCGGGCCCGACGACCAGGCCGCCGTAGACCTCGCGGTCGGCGGCCGCCTGTTCCAGCGCGCCGAGGTCGTCGTACCGGTGGACGTCGAACGCGCCGGGCTGCCGCTGCTCCAGCGCCTTCTCCACCTGCGCGACGGCCGGTGCGGGTCCGGCCACCCCGATCGGCAACTCGTGCGGCGTGCCGCGCGAGGCGGGTCCGATGAACATCAGCAGGATCGCCGGGATCACGATCGCGATCCCGATGATCAGGGCGACGACCTTCCGGACGGAGACGGCAGACATGGCGACCTCATTTCAACGATTGTTGAATACGACCGTAGGCGGGAGCCCGCCAAGAAGTCAACAGTTGATGAAATCAGCTATGGTGGTGGCGTGAACACCCCGGCACGGACCGGACGGCGGTCCGGTGACAGCACGGCCCGCGACGACATCCTCGCCGCCGCCCGGGAGCTCTTCGCCTCCGGTGGATTCGGGGCGACCACGCTGCGCGCCGTGGCGGCGCGCGCGGGCGTCGACGTCGCCCTGATCCCCTACTACTTCAGCAACAAGCGCGGGCTGTTCATCGCCGCGATGGCGCTTCCGGTGAACCCGGAGGAACGACTCGCCGCCGCGATCGCCGGGCCCCGGGACGAGCTGGGACGACGCCTGACCACCGCTTTTGTGAGCGCGTGGACCGACCCGGGCACCAGCCCCGCACTGCAGGGCGCCCTTCGCTCGGCGATCTCCGGGGAGCCCGGCGCCTACCCGCTCGGCGAGTTCGCCTCCGCGGCGATGCTGCCACTCCTCGCCGAGCAGGCGCAGATCAGCGACGAGGCCTCCCGCGTGCTGGTCAGCACCCTGTTCGGCATCGTGACGATGCGCTACCTCGTGCAGGCTCCGGCCTTCACCGAGCCGTCACCGGCCGATCTGATCGAGACCTTCGCCCCGCGCGTCCAGGCCGTGATCGACGCCGACTGAACGGGCTTCGACGGGCTCAGCCGGCGGGACCGCGACTCAGCCCGGCGGGACCGCGACTCAGCCCGGCGGGATGACAGCTCAGCCCGGCGGGATGACAGCTCAGCCCGGCGGGATGACGGATCAGCCCGGCAGGGCGACAGTTCGGCCGTCGGCGCGGCGGGATCAGTCGCGACCGCGGCCGGCGACGCGCGGGGGCCGCTTGCCCCAGTGGTCCTTCTTGCCGCCCTTGTAGCCGCCGCTCTTGCCGCCGCCGTAGCCACCGCTCTTGCGGCCGCCGCGCTGTCCGGGCGGGCCCTGGTCGCGGCGGATGTCGATCGGATTCTTGCCGATGCGGGTGTGCTTCAACATGGCGAGCGTCTCGTTGTCGAGATCGTCGGGCAGCTCGACGATGGAGAAGTCGTCGCGGATGCTGATGTTGCCGAAGTCGGCGCGGGTGAGGCCGCCCTCGTTGGCGATCGCGCCGACGATGGCACCCGGCGACACCTTGTGCTTGCGGCCGACCGCGATGCGGTACTGCGCGAACCGCCCGCCGTCCTTCGGGGTGCGCTCACGCCGCTCGGGCCGCTCACGACGCTCGCCGGCCGGCGGATCGGGCGCCATCAGGAAGCCGCCGTCGCGGGTCTCCAGGGCCAGTGCCGCGGCGACGTCGGCCATCGCCACGTCGTTGTCCCGCGCGTAGGTCTCCACCAGGCCGCGGAACAGGTCGAGGTTGTCCGACTCGAGGTTCCGGGTGATGGACTCGCCGAATTTGAGCACACGCTGGGCGTTGACGTCCTCCACCGAGGGCAGGTCGATCTCGGTGAGCTCCTGGCGCGTCGCGCGTTCGATGGCGCGCAGCAGGTGGCGCTCGCGCGGGCTGACGAACAGCAGCGCGGTGCCGCTGCGGCCGGCGCGGCCGGTGCGGCCGATCCGGTGCACGTACGACTCGGTGTCGTGCGGGATGTCGTAGTTGACGACGTGCGAGATCCGGTCGACGTCGAGGCCACGGGCGGCGACGTCGGTGGCGACCAGGATGTCGAGGCTGCCGTCCTTGAGCTGGTTGATGGTGCGCTCGCGCTGGGCCTGCACCATGTCGCCGTTGATCGCCGCCGACGACAGCCCGCGGGCACGGAGCTTCTCGGCCAGTTCCTCGGTCGCGGACTTGGTCCGCACGAAGACGATCATCCCGTCGAAGTCCTCGACCTCGAGGACCCGGGTGAGGGCGTCGAGCTTGCGCTGGTGGGAGACCTGCAGGTAGCGCTGGGTGATGTTCGACGCGGTCGACGTCTGCGCCTTGACCTTCACCTCTTCGGGGTTGTTGAGGTACTTGCGGGCCAGCCGGCCGATGGACGACGGCATGGTCGCCGAGAAGAGCGCGACCTGCTTGTCGTCGGGGGTGTCGGCGAGGATCCGCTCGATGTCCTCGGCGAAGCCCATGGACAGCATCTCGTCGGCCTCGTCGAGCACCAGGAAGGCCAGCTCAGACAGGTCGAGGGTGCCCTTGTCGAGGTGATCGATCACGCGGCCCGGCGTGCCGACGATCACCTGCGCGCCGCGGCGCAGCCCGGACAGCTGGATGCCGTAGCTCTGGCCGCCGTAGATCGGCAGGACCTTGACCTCGGGCATCTTCGACGAATAGCGCCCGAAGGCCTCGGCCACCTGCAGGGCGAGCTCGCGCGTGGGCGCCAGCACCAGGGCCTGCGGCTTGTGCGCGGAGACGTCGAGCCGGGAGAGGATCGGGATCGCGAACGCGGCGGTCTTACCCGTGCCGGTCTGTGCCAGCCCGACGACGTCGCGTCCGGCCATCAGCGGCGGGATCGTCGCGGCCTGGATGGGCGACGGCGTCTCGTAGCCGACCTCGTCGAGCGCGGCGCGAACGCGGTCGTCGATGCCGAAGCCGTCGAACGTTATCGGTGAACTGGTGTTTTCGGAGTCACTCATCGCTGATGATGGTACCCCGGAAGCGGGATGTGATACTCCCCACTTAACGCGCTGGTAGGGTTTGCAGGCACGAGGTCCGCCGGAACGTCGCTAAACGCGCACATCCGACATTCTACGAAGGAGATCACCCGCATGCAGGAGTACACCACTCCCTCCACCCTGACCGTCGCCGACGACGTCACGACCATCACGCGGATCCAGCGGCTGCGCCGCGAGCGCCCGACGCTGCCGCTGTTCAAGCGGCGCGGCGACTCCGGCCACTGGATCACCGTCACCGCGGGCCAGTTCGCCGACGAGGTCGACGCGGTCGCCAAGGGCCTGATCGCCGCCGGCGTGGAGCGCGGCGATCGTGTCGCGCTGCTCTCCTCCACCCGCTACGAGTGGAGCCTGCTGGACTACGCCATCTGGCGGGCCGGCGGTATCACCGTCGCGATCTACGAGACCTCGGCGCCCGACCAGGTGCACTGGATCCTCAGCGACTCCGCGGCCAAGCTCCTGCTCATCGAGAACGACGCCCAGCGCGCCAAGCACGGCGACGTGATCGCCGAGGCCAGCGCGCTGAACGAGACGCTCGTCATCGATGACGGCGCCGTCGCCGAACTGCGCAAGCGCGGCGCCGACGTGCCCGACTCCGCGCTCGACGAGCGCGAGGCCGCCGCCGGCGCCTCCGATGCGGCCACCATGATCTACACCTCGGGCACCACCGGCCGCCCCAAGGGCGTGGTGCTGACCCATCGCAACTTCATCTCGGAGACCGAAGCCGTCCGCAACGCGGTCGGTACCGGCCTGGTGGAGGGCAAGTCCACGCTGCTGTTCCTGCCGCTGGCGCACGTCTTCGCGCGCGTCGTGGCGGTGGGCTGCGTGGAGAACGGCGTGGTGCTCGGTCACACCAACGACATCCCCAATCTGGTCCCCGACCTGGGTGTCTTCCAGCCGAACTACGTGCTCTCGGTCCCGCGCGTGTTCGAGAAGGTGTACAACTCGGCGCAGCAGAACGCCGAGGACGGCGGCAAGGGCGCCATCTTCGAGAAGGCCGCCGCCACCGCGATCGACTACAGCCGGTCGCTCGACAGCGGCGGGCCGGGACTGGTCCTGCGCCTCAAGCACACCCTGTTCGACAAGCTGGTCTACGGCAAGCTGCGCGCCGCGCTCGGTGGTCACTGCGAGGCGGCGGTGTCCGGCGGTGCCCCGATGGGCGAGCGCCTGGGTCACTTCTTCCGCGGCGTCGGCATCCCGGTCTACGAGGGCTACGGCCTGTCCGAGACCACCGCCGCGGTGACCGCGAACAACGAGGACCACTTCCGTATCGGCTCGGTCGGCCGACCGGTGCCGGGTGTCAGCGTGGGGATCGCCGACGACGGCGAGGTGCTGCTCAAGGGCCCGGTCGTGTTCACCGGCTACTGGCAGAACCCGGACGCCACCGCCGAGGCGATCCACGACGACTGGTTCCACACCGGCGACATCGGCCGGCTCGACGACGGCTACCTCTACATCACCGGGCGCAAGAAGGAACTGATCGTCACCGCCGGCGGCAAGAACGTCTCGCCCGCCCAGCTCGAGGACACCATCCGCGCGCATCCGATGGTGAGCCAGTGCCTCGTGGTCGGCGATCAGAAGCCCTTCATCGGCGCACTGATCACGATCGACGCCGAGGCCGCCCCCGGCTGGCTGGAGCGCCACGGCCTCCCGGCCGACACCAGCATGGAGGAGCTCGCCAAGAACCCGGAGCTGCGCGCCGAGTTCGACGAGGCGGTCAAGGCCGCCAACGCCAAGGTCTCCGCGGCCGAGCAGATCAAGAAGTTCGACGTCCTGGCGACCGACTTCACGATCGACACCGGCGAGTTGACGCCCACGCTGAAGCTCAAGCGGAACGTCATTCACGACACGTACAAGCAGGCCATCGCCGATCTGTACAGCTGAATCCCCTCCAGTCACATCGGCCACATAAGGGGCATCTAGTCCCATAGGTCACAAGACGGTTGCGTCCTCGACGCACGCGGCGCGCCGCTCCGGATCCCCGGGGCGGCGCGTCGTAGCGTCGGGCCACCATGAGACGACATGACGACGCCACCCCGCGGAGCGGCCGGGCACCGGCCGGCCGGGATCTGGCGATCGACGCCACCCGCGGTCTCGCCATCTGGAGCATGATCAGCCTGCACTTCGCCAACGGCATGCTGATCGCCCGGCCGACGCACAGCTTCCCGCTGGTCGACGGGATGAGCGCCTTCGTCCTGCTGTCCGGGCTGATCCTGGGTCTGGTCTACCGCGGCTGGATCGAGCGGCAGACCCTCGGCTACGCGTACCACCGGCTGGCACAGCGACTGCTCGTGCTCTACGTCGCCCAGGTCACCATCTCCCTCGCCGCGGTGGCCGCCGGCCTCGTGCTGAGCGGACGCGATTTCCGGACGATCACGAATCTGCCGGCCGGCGAGCCGCTGGTCCAGCAGGTCTGGTGGGCCCTGACCCTGTGCTTCCTGCCGGGTGGCGGCAGCATCCTCGTCGTCTACCTCGTGCTGATGACGCTCGCCTTCGCGATCCTGCCCGCCCTCGCCCGCGGCGCGTGGGCCGCGGTCCTCGCGGTCTCCGGCGCGCTCTATGTCTACAGCCAGGTGGCGCCGGCCTGGTGGATGTACCTCAACTCCTCACCCGACGGCGGCCCGGTGCAGAACTGGCTGGCCTGGCAGGTGCTGTTCGTCCCGGCGATGGTGCTCGGCTGGAAGTGGCACGACTGGCAGCTGCCGGCGCGCCTGGACGCGTCGTTCGGGGTGCTCGCGGCGACGACCGTCGCGGTGGGCGCACTGCTGTACACCGGCCTGCACGGTCCGCGCCTCCTGGCGCGGGCACCGGAACTGATCGGCAAGGTCGATCTCGGACCGCTGCGGGCCCTCGTCGCCTGGCTGGCGGTGATCACCGTCTACGCCGCGTTCCGGCAGGTGCAGCGCCGTACTCGCCGCGACTGGCTCGCGCCGCTGGCGACGGTCGGCGCCCGCAGTCTCGATGCGTACGTGATCCAGGCGGTAGCGCTGCTCGCGATCCCGGTGCTCGTGGTGTTCCGGCCGTGGGGACCGGGCGTGTCCACGCTGATCGTGCTCGCGGTGTTCGGCGCGTGCTGGGGGTGGGCGCGGTTCCGGCAGCGGGCGGGTATCGACAAACTGCACCGCCTACCGGCCGAGATCGCCCGGATACGCCGTCGTAGGGTCGAAGGCGTCCCGGCACAGGAAGGCACCCATGACGACACGACCCGACCGCACCGATCCCGCCAGTCTCGGCGAGGCCACCCTCAGCGTGCACGGCGGGAACTCGTCGGTCGGTGACCACGGGGAGGGCGCCGCGATCCGGGTACCGATCACGATGGCGAACTCATATCACCTGCCGTACGACCCGTCGACGATGGACTGGTCCAACCCCGAACACCTGACATACACCCGGAACACCGGCGTCAACCAGATCGCCCTGCAGGACAAGCTGGCCGCCCTCGAGCACGGCGAGGACGCGCTCGCGCTCGCCTCGGGCGTCGCCGCACTGCACGCGGTGTTCTTCACGCACGTGAACTCCGGCGACCACGTCGTGGTCTCGGACACCACCTATGAGGCCACCTACAAGCTGTGGACCTCGCTGCTGCCGCGCAAGTACGGGATCACCGCGACCTTCGTCGACATCACCGATCTCGACGCCGTCGCCGCCGCGATCCGGCCGAACACGCGGCTGATCGCCACCGAGGTGATCGCCAATCCGACCACCAAGGTGGCCGACATCCCGGCGCTCGCGGAGCTGACCCGCAGCCGCGGGGTGATCCTGATGGTCGACTCGACGTTCACGCCGCCGCCGCTGTTCCGGCCGCTGGAGCACGGCGCCGACCTGGTGGTCCACTCGCTGACCAAGTACGTCAACGGCCACGGCGACGCGATGGGCGGTGCCGTGATCGGGCGCGCCGACCTGGTGGAGCCGATCCGCGCCGAGGCGATGGTCGACGTCGGCGGGGTGATCTCGCCGTTCAACGCCTGGCTGATCATGCGGGGCTCGGTCACTCTGCCGTTGCGGCTGCACCAGCATCAGGCCTCGGCCGCGCGTCTGGCGGAGTTCCTGGCCGCCGACCCGCGGATCGCCTACGTCGCCTATCCGGGCCTGGCGAGCCACCCGCAGCACGACGTCGCCACCCGGCTGTTCGGCGAGCGCGGTTCCGGCGGGATCATGGCGTTCGCGCTCAAGGGCGATGCCGCGGTGCAGAACCGCTTCGTGGCGGCGCTGCGGGTGATCACCTCGGCGGTGTCGGTCGGGCACGACGAGTCGCTGATCGTGCACGTGGGCACCTCCGGCCCCCGCGTCGCCGCCTACCCCGAGCCCTTCCGCGAGTACGGCCACCTGCGCTTCTCGGTGGGCCTGGAGGACGTCGCCGACCTGCGGGCCGACCTCGCGGCGGCCCTGGACGAGGCCCTTCCACATGTAGCCCGTTGAGCCGCCCCGAGCCCGCAGGGCGCCCTTCGACGCCGCGTCGTCGCACGCTCCGCCGCGCCAGCTCAGGACCCGGGGCGTGTCGAAACGACCACCAGGCGAGAGAGACGCTTCGACACGGCCTGCGCCTGGCGGCTTGACCGGCTCAACGGACGAACAATGACCGCCCCTTCGACCAGCACACCGGACTGCCACTCAGCCCGTTGCGCCTCCAGCAGCCTGATGAGCCCCAGCAGCCCGTTGCGCTTCCAGCAGCCTTGTTGAGCCCCAGCCGCCCGTTGAGCCGGACGAGGCGCCAGCCGAGTCCGTGTCGAAACGACCACCAGTCAGGAGACGTTTCGACATGGCCTGCGCCCAACGGCTTGACCGGCGGGGCGGGCTAACAGCGACCGCCTCAACGGGCTGATAGCGACCTGCTCAACGGGCTGGTCCTGACCGCCCCCTTCGACCAGCACAACGGACTCCCACATAGCCCGCCCCGCCGACCCGAGCCCGCAAGGGCGAGGGGCGCGTCGAAACGACCACCTGGCGAGAAAGACGTCTTCGACACGGTCCGCGCCCAACGGCTTGACCGTCGGGGCGGGCTGACGGTGGCCGCCCGCCCGTGTCGAAACGACCCCGAGTGAGCGCGCCTACTCCGCGGCGAAGAGGATCCCGCGGCCGATCGCCTCGCGCACGACGGGCAGCGCCGCCTCGGCGAGTGCCGCGCCTTCGACGCCGTGATAGCTCGCCAGCAGCTCGATGAGCGTGCCGAGTGGAACCTCGCCCCGGCAGCCGGCCAGGAGCGCGGTCATCACCTCATCGACACCCAGCACCGCGCCGGGTCCGCCCGGCCGGGTGACCGACGCCGAGATCTGTTGCCACCCTTGCTCTCCCGGCAACGACTGGCTCTCCAGGAAGACCGGCGAGGTGCTCAGCGCGGCGGCGAGCAGGTCGTCGTCGGTGTGCTCACGGAGGAAGTCGCGGCGCGCCCACCACGCCTGCGCCTCGAAGCCGGTCACCTCCTGGCCGGCCGCGGTGATCTCCTCGATCACCACGTCGGGCGCGCGCGGGGTCACCGGCTTGCGCAGCGTCACCAGCCCCATCCCGATGCCGGCGATGCCCTCGCGCTCGAACCAGTCGAGCCACGCGGCGCCGCGGCGGGCCGCGCCCTCCGGGGTCTCCCCCGCGTCGGCGACCCACAGCGAGATGTACGAGATCGGATCGGCGAGTTCGCGCTGCACCACCCAGGCGTCGAGCCCGCTGGCGCGCACCCACTCCCCGATGCGCTCGTCCCAGCGCTCCTCGTCGTACACGATCCAGTTCGCGAGGAGCTGCGCGATCCCACCGGGTTCCAGGTGGTCGGCGGCCCGTTCGATCAACTGCCGGCTGACGCCGTCGCCGGAGATCCCGGAGTCGCGGTAGATGTAGTCCTGGCTGCCGGAGCCGACGACGAACGGCGGGTTGGCGACGATCAGCTCGAAGCGCTCCCCGGCGACCGGCTCGTACAGGCTGCCCTCGCGCAGGTCCCACGACATCCCGTTCAGGCGCGCGGTGACGGCGGCCAGGGCGAGCGCCCTCGGATTGGTGTCGGTGGCCACCACGACCCTGGAGTGACCGTCGAGGTGGAGCGCCTGGATGCCGCATCCCGTGCCGAGGTCGAGCACCCGGTCCACCGGCGTCCGGATGACCGCCTGCGCCAACGACATCGACGCACCGCCGATACCGAGGACGTGGTCGTGGCGGAGCGGCCGGGCGCGCAGCAACGCGTCCTGGTCACTGACCACCAGATAGTCGTGCGAGTCGCTGCCGTGCGGCCGGATGTCGAGCACGGCCCGGTACCCGCCGTCGCCGGAGGCCAGCACTCCCTGGTCGACGAGTGTCGCCGGACTGATCGGCGAGAGTGCCTGTGCCACAACGTCTTCCGCCTCGATGCTGCCGAGCAGGAAGAGGCGGATCAGGGTGGCCAGATCGCGCTCGGCGCCGTCGGCCCGTGCCGTCGCACGCAACGCCGGCCACCAGGTTCCGCCGACCAGCGCGGTCCCGGCGTCGTCGCCGAGCAGGGCCGCGATGCCGTCCGAGGAATAGCCGCGCTCGCGCAGCACGGCGCCCAGGGCGTCGACGACGGCGGGATCGCTCAGCGGGAGTCCGTTCACCGGGCCGAGCGTACTATCCGTGCCATCCCGGCAGTCGAACACGGTGACCCGGCTCACTCTGGGTTACGCTGTCACCCGTTCTGGAACGTCGGGGAACGGGAGAAGTGTGCACAAGTCTGTTTTCGGGATGCGCGGCAGGCGCGTCCTGATCGAAGCGACCACCATCGTCGTCACGGGAGCGTTCCTGGCACAGGGTGCCGTTCCCGATGCCCGGGCGGCCGAGGTGATCCGGACGGCGGTCGTCGCCCCGAGCCCGGTCGCGAAAACCGCACCGAAGAAGCACGCGCCACCGGCGCCGCCCGCGGCGGAGACCTACGGCGAGCGGCAGGACCGGATCGCCCAGTCCACCGACCCGCTGCTGAAGACGCCGCCGACCCCGGAACCGACCACCTGTGTGAGCGGCGAGTTCACCACCCTCGCCGTCGTGTACGAGTCGCTGAAGCAGTCGCTGCTACCGGACCTACCGCCCGCGGTGCGCGAGGCGGTGCTGGCGAACGACGCCACCGTGCGTCGCGAGATGGCGAACATCACGGTCTCCACCCTCGCGCTCTCCGAGCATCCGAAGACCCTGGGCGCCGACGACGACGATCCCGCCGTCGCCTACCGGTCGCCGCAGTCCCAGCTGATCGTGTCCGATCTGCTGAAGATCCGGGACGGCAAGCAGAACGACGCGATCCCGGTCGCCAACATCACGCTGTCCGAGGCCGTCGAGACGGCGTGGCTGTACTTCTTCACGGGCGTCCTGGCACCGGCCCGGCTGGCCGTGGGGCTGGCGCCGAACATCTTCGATCTCACCGGCGGGCCGGTCGATTCGCTGAGCTTCCTCTCCTACGGCACCCTGCTGTCGGTCGGGTTCGCGGTGATCCGGCTGGGTCTGACGCAGGCCTATTCGGCGATCAGCAACGCGATCCTCGAGCGCTGCGTGGCGCGGGTGACCGAGGAGCAGAAGTCGCTCGCCGGCAAGCCGAGCGAGACCGTCGTCTACGACATCCCCATCCACCCGATCATTCAGTCGATCGCGAATCAGCTCGGGCTGGCCGACGAGGACACCTGCACTCCGGTCGGCGATCTGACGCTCGGCCGCATCGTGAAGCGCACCGGTGACGCGGCGAAGGCGCAGGCCCCGAACGCGGTCGCCAAGCGCCGGATCGACGCTCAGGTGTCGCAGATCCTGCGGCAGATGAAGGCCACGGCGATCCCGCTCAATCTGATCCCCGCCGACCCGGCCGACTTCTCCACCGCGGAGACCATCGGCAGCTACGTCGGCGGCATGCTCCCCTATGTCGGCGGAGCCCCGCTGGACATCCTGATCGGCCTGGGCCACAACATGGGCACAGGGGCGAACATGGGCGCGACGGTCTCCCTCGACCGCCTCACCGTCACCAAGTCGCTGATCGCCGCCTACTACTCGTACTACCTCGCGGTACACCTGTTCACCGAGGTCGGCGACGCGCTCACCAACCCGGCGGGTGTCGCGCCGTCGCCGTTCCGGATCGCCGGGGCCCTCCTGTCCCTGCCGCTCGAATACGGCCTGGTGACCTACCACAACGTGGTGCGGTCGATGTGCCTGATCGAGGACGACACCACCGGCACCGGTCTGGGCGCGGAGAAGAACAAGCGGGACTACGAGGCCGGCGTCCGCCCCGACGCCGACACCACGGCGCGGACGCGGCGGGTGGGTGCCACCTCGTCGGCGACACCCACGAAGAAGGCCCCGAAGACCACGCCGAAAACCGATGCGCCGCGCCGGACGACGACGAAGACCACACCGCGCCATACCCCGGCGGCGCGCTGAGTTCGGGTACCGTTCTGCGCGTGACGCAGCGTGAACTCAGCGGCCTGGTCGGGGATCGACTCGCGGAGGCCCGTACCGCCCGAAACCTGTCGCTGAGCGCGATCGCCGCGGAGAACGACGGCCCGCCCGCCGCACCGGAGACGGAGACCGCGGGTGCCGGGGCATCACACCGGCCCGGTCCGCGTATCTCGGCGCTGACCAGCGGCCTGACCGCGGTCACCGGCCGGGTGTCTCGGCTTCTCGGACACGGCTCGGCGGGCGCCGAGCTGACCGTCACGGAGGGCCGGGTGCGCGTCGTCGCCGACGACGCCCGCGGCGAGGTGTTCGGTGAGGGCGACGCGTTCCGCGTGGACCCCGGTGCCCGCTACACCGTGGAGAGTCTGGACGAGCGGCCCGCCGTCGTCGTCGTCCGGAGACCGGGAGCCTGAACGACGGCGCCTGGCCGCCCGAAACCTGGTGCGCGAGAAGGGACTTGAACCCTCACGTCCGAAGACACTGGAACCTAAATCCAGCGCGTCTGCCAATTCCGCCACTCACGCTTGCGGGTCACAGTCTACCCATCGGGTCCGTCCCGGATTCAGCCCAGTTCGGTCGGGTACGGGCGGTCTTCGACGATCGTCTTCATCACCAGCGTCGAGGTGAGGCGCTGCACACCGGGCAGGACGCCGAGCACCTCATCCTGTAGCCGGGCGTAGGCATCCATGTCCACGGTGCGCACCCGCAGCAGATAGTCGGGATCGCCGAACAATCGCTGTGCCGTGAGCACGTTCGGCACCGCCGCCACCTCCCGCTCGAAGGCGAGCAGTGTGGCGCGATCCTCCTGGTTCATGGTGACGAAGACCAGTGCCTCGAAGCCCAGGCCGAGCACGCCGGGATCGACCGTCGCCCGATAGCCGGTGATCGCGCCGGAGCGCTCCAGATCGCGCACCCGGCGATGCGCCGGCGAGACCGTCAGCCCGACCCGCGCGGCGAGGTCGGTGAGACTGAGCCGCCCGTCTTCCTGCAGCACAGCAAGAATCTTCCGGTCGATGCGATCCATGGTGAATATCTTTCCACGTCTGCGATCGATCGGTGAAAAAGTCGGGAACACCTTCCGGTCGATCACGAATACCCTTTCTACCAGGAGAAAGGAGCCCTCATGGATGTCACGACCACTGCCGCCTTCGCCGCTCTGGCACTGTCGTTGATCGCCGTGCCCGGCCCCGACTGGGCGTTCATCCTCGCCGCGGGCGCCCGCGAGCGAGTCGTGCTGCGAGCCGTCGCCGGGGTCATGGCGGGTTACGTCCTGATCGCCGCGCTCGTCGCCGGCGGCGCCGGGACCCTCGTCGCGCGCACACCGGTGATCCTCACTCTGCTGACCGTCGCCGGCGCGGCGTACCTGGTGTACCTCGGCGTCCGCACCCTGCGCACGGCGTCGTCGACGACGATCACCGCGAGCGCCGCGGGCCGGACCGGAGGCCACTTCGGGCGGGGCATCACGGTGAGCGGTCTGAACCCGAAGGGGCTGTTGCTGTTTCTCGCGATCCTGCCGCAGTTCACCGATCGCGACGGCTGGCCGATACCGGCGCAACTGGCCGTCCTCGGCGTCCTGTACATCGCACTGGCCGGCACCGTCTACCTCACGCTGGGTCTGCTGGCCGACCGGGTCGTGGGCGGGCGGCCTCGCGCGGCCAGGATGATCTCGCGGGTGTCCGGGGTCGCGATGCTGGCCGTCGGCGCGAGCCTGCTGATCGAACGGTTCGTGCTCGCGGGGTGAGGAGGGCACCCGCCCCGCGCTTCCCCACCCGCCGACAGGGCGGTGCCACCCGGCGCGGCACAGGTCACATCCGCCAGGCGGGTACCGTCGGGGGTGTGCAGAACACCCCGACGCGGACCCGGCGGCGCCATCGCCCGGCGCTGATCGCGCTCGTCGTGGTCGCCGCGCTCGCCTGCCTCGCGCTCGGCTGGTGGCAGTGGAACCGCTACGAGTCGTCGTCCGGCACCGCCCAGAACCTCGGCTACGCACTGCAATGGCCGGTCTTCGCCGTGGCCTTCGTGTGGGCCTACCGCCGCTTCGTGGTCCTGGAGGCGGACCCGAACGCCGTCGAGGCGGAGCGCAAGCGGGGCGGACCGACCGAGATCGCGGCCGGGATCCTGCCCGAGCGCCCGACCGCCGCCGATCCGGCCGTCGCCGCCCTCGCCCACGACGACGAGGACCCCGCGCTCACCGAGTACAACCGCTATCTCGCCGAGCTCGATACCGCCCATCCGACACCCGCGAAGGACACCCCGTGACCCAGACCCCCACGACGAACAAGCCCGTCACCGCCTCGGTCGAGTCGATCAAGAGCGCCCTGATGCGCTACCGCGTCCTCGCCTGGGTGACCGGTATCTGGCTGCTCGTGCTCTGCGTCGAGATGATCCTCAACTACGGCTTCCAGAATCAGGCCCTGCAATGGGTCGGCCCGGTGCACGGCGCCATCTACTTCGTCTACCTGCTGATGACGCTCGACCTCGCGATGAAGGTGCGCTGGTCGCTGCCCAAGACGATCATCACGCTGATCGCTGGCACCATCCCGTTCGTGTCGTTCTACATGGAGCACATCCGCACCCAGGACGTGAAGAAGCGGTTCGACCTGTCCTGACCGGCACCGCGCGAGATCAGTCCGTGGCGGCGAGCGCCCGTAGCGCGGGCACCAGCCGGGACAGCGCCTTGCCGCGGTGCGAGAGCGAGTCCTTCTCCCCCGGAGTCAGTTCCGCGGAGGTGCGGCCCGCGGCGAGTTCGTCGTCGGGCACGAACAGCGGGTCGTAGCCGAAGCCGTTCGCACCGTGCCGCCCCGCGATGATCCGGCCGCGCCATTCGCCACGGCCGATCGCGTCCTCTCCCTCCGGGGTGAGGAGGACGCACACCGACACGAAGGCCGCCCCGCGGCGCGCCTCGGGAACGTCGGCGAGCTGGGCCAGCAGCAGGTCGTTGTTGGCCTCGTCGCCCTTGCCGCCGCTCCACCGCGCGGACAGCACGCCGGGCATGCCGTTCAGCGCGTCGACGGTGAGGCCGGAGTCGTCGGCGAGCGACGGCAGACCCGTCGCGGCGACCGCGGCGCGGGCCTTGATCAGCGCGTTCTCCTCGAAGGTCGCGCCGTTCTCCACCGGTTCGGGATACGACGGCACGTCGCCGAGTCCGAGGATGGTCAGACCCTCGATCCCGGCGGCGTCGACCACCCGGCGCAGTTCGGCGAGCTTCTTGGCGTTGTTGCTGGCGAGCAGCACGGTACCGGTCACGCCGGAGTCACTCCGCGCTCGGAAGCTCGCCCGGGTACGGCAGCGCCAGTGCCGCGCGCTGCGCCTCCACCAGCTGATCGATGCCGTACAGGGCGACGTCGAGCAGCTTGTCGAGGGTGCCGCGCGGGAAGGTGGCGCCCTCGCCGGTGCCCTGGATCTCCACGAAGGTCCCGGCGTCGGTGGCGACCACGTTCATGTCGACCTCGGCGCGCGAATCCTCCTCGTACGGCAGGTCCAGGCGGACCCGGCCGTCGACGACGCCCACGCTGACCGCCGCGAGCACGCAGCTGAGCGGCTGCGGGTCGGCCAGCTTCCCGGCGGCGCCGAGCCAGGTGACCGCGTCGGACAGCGCGACGTAGGCGCCGGTGATGGCCGCGGTGCGGGTGCCGCCGTCGGCCTGCAGGACGTCGCAGTCGATCGCGATGGTGTTCTCGCCCAGGGCGGCGAGGTCGATGCAGGCGCGCAGCGAACGCCCGACCAGGCGGCTGATCTCGTGCGTGCGGCCGCCGACCTTGCCGCGCACCGATTCACGGCTGGACCGCTCGTGCGTCGCGGCCGGCAGCATCGCGTATTCGGCGGTGAGCCAGCCGAGGCCCGACCCCTGGCGCCAGCGCGGCACGCCGGGCGTCACCGACGCCGTGCACATGACGCGGGTGTTGCCGAATTCGACGAGGACCGAGCCCGCCGGATTGGAGGTGAAACCGCGGGTGAAGGTGATGGGCCGCAGTTCGTTGTCGGCGCGGCCGTCTGCTCGTGTCGTCACGCCCTAGACCCTATCGGGTCCCGTTCGATCGCGGCGGACGCGACAGCCGTCGGACCGGCGCGACACCGGTCGAGGAAGCGACAGCCGCGGTCATCGCGCCCTCGACGACTGTCGCGCTGACGCGCTGACTGTCGTTCCCGTCGCGGAGATGGAACCGAGCGGCGGGCTGGTGCGTCGAACTATGCATGGTGAACTTCGATCGACACGGCCCTCCGCACAGGCAGGCCGCGCTGGTACCGGCCATGAGCTCGCACGCCGGCTCACTCGACACATCATGTTGTCTAGTGGGATTGAATATTTATTTCTACCGAATTGGAATAGACTGATGATCGCGCCGGAGCCCACCGCGAAGACCCTCGACCGTCTCAAGAAGGCCGGTTTCGGCAAGCGGGAAGCGAAGGGAAGTCACGCGCTGTATACGTGTCCGCACGGCCGTGTGACCGTCACGGTCGTCACCGGCCACCGAACCACCTCACCCGGGGTCCTACGACGGATCACCAAGGCGATCAAAGACTGCGAAAGCAACTGCCCCTGACCGCCCGTACAGTCCCAACCGGTCCCCACCACCTGACGGAGAGAACCATGACCACTTATCACGTCGACGTCTACCGCGATGACCGTTGGTGGATGATCCGAGTTCCCGAACTCGACGGATCGCAGGGCATCGCCGAGGTCATCTCGCAGGCCCGCCGATACGCCGAGATCGAGCCTCAGGCTCGCGATCTCATCGCGCTCGTCGCGGATGTAGCTCCGTCCACCATCAAGCTCGACCTCCACGTCACCGCCCGGAACCTCGACATCACCGCGACCGCCGAGCAGATCGCCGCCGATCGCGTAGCGGCCGCCGAGGCCGAGCGACGAGTCCTCGATGAGTCCACGCGAGCAGCACGAGAGCTGAAAGCGGCCGGCGTTACGCTCCGAGACATCGGCGACATCATCGGAGTCAGCTTTCAGCGCGCGGGTCAACTCGTCGCCCGATAGTCCCGACGCTCTTCCGAGCGTCGCGAACTCAGCCCGGGAACGGCGGACGGACCTCGATCACCTGGCCCTGGTGGACCAGCTGGAGGGGGCCCTTGTACTCGCCGCTGGCCTCGTCGAGGATCTCGTCGGCATCGGACCACGGCACGATATGCGTCAGCGCGAGCGAGCGGACCCGGGCCCGGGATGCCAGCCGGCCCGCCTCGACGCCGGACAGGTGCATGTCCGGCGGGCGCTGATCCGGGGCGTGCGTCCACGACGCCTCGCACAGGAACAGGTCCGCGTCACGGGCCAGGTCGACGACGACGTCCGCGTAGCCGGTGTCGCCGCTGTAGACCAGGACCTCCCCGTCGGGTCCGGTGATGCGCAGCCCGAAGGTCGACGGCGGGTGCGCCACCTTGAACGGCTCCACGGTCAGCCCGTTGACCGTCACCGGCGAGCGGTCGACCCACTCGTGGACGTCGTAGGTGTCGCTGATGTCGTCCACCTCGCCGGGATACTCCGACGACGCCGAGCCGATCCGCAGCGCGGTGCCGGGTGGGCCGAACAGCAGCGAGCGCTCGGTGGCCTTCTCCGGCGCCCAGCGTCGCCAGACCAGCATGGCCGACAGATCGAGGCAGTGATCGGCGTGCAGATGCGAGAGCATGACGGCCACCCGGTTCGGGTCCGCGTGCTGCAGCAGCACGCCGAACACGCCGTGCCCGCAGTCGACCAGAACCGGGTCGTGTCCATCGGCCTGCAGAAGGTAGCCCGAACACGGACCATTCGGGCCGTTCACACTGCCGGAGCATCCGAGGACCGTCAAACGCATGGAGACCACTCTGCCACGACACGCCTGACGAGAGACGTCAAACCCCCGCCTGTCGCCCGTCCCGTCATCGGGCCCGGGCACGCCTACACGTGGGTCACATCACCGACGGTCGGCCCTAGAAACCGGGTCGAAAGCCTCTGGAAAGACGCGGGATCGCCTGTGGCAGAAAACATTCGGGCCGCGCCGCGTCCGGTGTGCGGGTGCAGGGTGTCGGTCTCGGTGAGCATCTTGAAGGTGTCCTTGGCGGTCTCCTCGGCGCTCGACACGAGGGTCACGTCGTCGCCCATGACGAGTTGGATCACGCCGGACAGCAACGGGTAGTGCGTGCAGCCGAGCACCACGGTGTCGACGCCCGCCTCCTGAAGCGGTTCCAGGTAGCCCTCGGCGAGCCCGAGGATCTGCCGGCCGGAGGTGATGCCGCGCTCGACGAAGTCGACGAACCGCGGACAGGCCACCGCCGTCACCTCCAGATCCGGCACCACCCCGAACGCGTCCTGGTAGGCGCGCGAGGCGATCGTGGCCTCGGTGCCGAGCACCCCGATCCGGCGGTTCTTGGTGGCGACGATCGCGCGGCGCACCGCCGGGCGCACCACCTCGATCACCGGGATCGGCGCGTAGCGCTCACGCGCGTCGCTGAGGCAGGCCGCCGAGGCGGTGTTGCAGGCGATCACGATGGCCTTCACGCCGCGGCGCATCAGTTCGTCACCGATGGCCAGTGCGTGCCGCCGGATCTCCGGGATGGTGAGCGGACCGTACGGCCCGTTCGCCGTGTCACCGATGTACAGCACGTCCTCGTCGGGCAGCTGGTCGATGATCGCGCGGGCGACGGTCAGGCCGCCGACACCGGAGTCGAAGATCCCGATCGGGGCCTGGTTCACGTCGAGAGAGATCTCGGGCCTCCTTCATTCTGCGGGCGACCGTCCCGCGGGCGACGGCCGCGGCGGTCGTTCCCGGCCAGGGTCCAGGCTGCCAGTACGCCGCCCGCCGCGCCAAAGAGGTGCCCCTGCCAGCTCACCGAGCCGGCGGACGGCAGCACTCCCCACAGCACCCCGCCGTACACCACCAGGATCACCAGACCGATCAGCACCTGCCAGACGTCGCGGTTGAAGATGCCGCGGACCAGCAGATAGGTCAGCCAGCCGAAGATCACTCCGGAGGCGCCCACGGTCACCGACTGCGGCGGCGCGGTGAGCCACACCCCGAGCCCGGAGATCACCCAGACGATCGCGGTGACCACCAGGAACCGCCCCGACATGAGCAGCAGGAAGCCGAGCACCGCACCCGGGATCACGTTGGCGATCAGATGCGCGAAGTCGGTGTGCAGCAGCGGCGCCCACAGGATGCCGGTCAGGCCGTCGACGGACCGCGGCACGATCCCGTGCCGGTCCAGCCGGTACCTGGTGGCGGCGTCGACGATCTCGATCACGAAGAGCCCGGCGACGATCACCGCCATGGTCACCGCGCTGCGCTGCCACCGCGGCCAGGACTCGTCGGTACGCGCCGGGACGTTCCGCCCGGTCACCGAGCCGCCCACGCCGACGGCAGCACGTCCCGGTACGCGGGCACACCCGCCACCGACGTCGCCGCAAGCACCGCCGACACCACGGCGCGTTGCACAGCGGTGGCCGCCGCCTCGCACAGCGCCGCGATCACCGGCGCATCCGGATCCATGCCCGGCGGCATCGGCACCGCCGCCCCGGGGTCGGCGGCCACGCCGCCGGTGGCGACCGCGAACAGCGTGTCACCGTCGAGCGGCGAGTGCGCCGGCCGCACCGCCCGCGCCAGGCCGTCGTGCCCGGACATCGCCAGCCGGCGGGTCGCGGCGACCGGCAGCGCCGCATCGGTCGCGACCACCCCGATCGTGGTGTTGAGAGCCGTCCCCTTGGCATCGAGCGCCGCATAGGCGGCCACCTCGCCGGGATCCGGCGGCACCAGTCCGTGATGGGCCAGATCGTCTCCGCGCCACGGCAATCCGGTGACCGGATCGATCACCGCGCCGACCGGATTGGCCACCACCAGCGCACCCACCGTCAGTCCGCGCGCGGGCCCGTCGGCGAGCCGGATGGACGACGTCCCCAGCCCGCCCTTGAGCGCACCCGCGCGGGCACCGGTGCCGGCGCCCGCGGTCCCGATCGCGAAATCGGCCGCGGCGGACCGGTAGGCGGCGGCGCCGAACGAGACGTCGGGACGCTGCGTCCAGCCGCCGACCGGCAGGTCGAAGATCACCGCCGCCGGAACGATCGGCACCGTGTGCCCGAGCAGATCCATGCCGATCCCGCGGCCGTCGCGCTCGAGCTCGGCCATCACGCCGTCCGCGGCCGCCAGCCCATAGGCGCTGCCGCCGCACAGCACGATCGCGTGCGCGCCGCGGACGGTGTTCACCGGATCGAGCAGATCGGTCTCACGGGTGCCGGGGCCGCCGCCGCGGACGTCGACCGCGGTCGTGGCGCCGTCCGGCACGACCACCACGGTGGTGCCGGTGGCCCACCCCGTCCCGGGTTCGGTGAGCGTGCCGAGCACCACCTCGTCGTCGAGCCGCGTGTGATTCCCGACGGTGATCCCGGCGATGTCGGTGATCCGGTCGCCCGGCCGCGTCAGCACGGCCCCATCAACGCCTCGACCAGCAGTTCCTGTACCACGGTGAGCCACTGGTAGACGTCGTAGTGACCGGCGTGCGGGTCGTCCGGGGCCGGGGTGCCGTGGTCATCGGTGATGCCGAGCATCGCACCGAGGGCCAGCCGCACGTCGTTGAGCGCGGTGAGCCACTCGTCGGCCTCCTCCTCGGTCAGGGCCACGTCGCCGCCCCCGGCCGGCAGCGTGTCGAGCACCACCGCCGCCGCGGTCAATTTGGCGTCGATGATCCGCGGCTCGTTGAGACTGCGCAGCGCGCCGTTCAGGTCGGCCGCGACCGGCCCGGCGGCCAGCAGTTCGTCCTGGTCGGGGCGATGGAAGTCGGGCAGCAGACGGCCGAGGGTGACGTCCTTCGGCGCGGTGGTGTGACCGGTCCGGATCCCGGTCAGATCGGCGAGCGAATCGCGCGGCGCGGACTCGGCCCGTTCGGACAGGATCTCCGACGTCGAGGTGACCATCGACGCGAGGAGCTGGCATTCGTAGCTCTCCAGATTGGAGCAGATCCGCGCCTCGCCGCCGGTGCCGCGCCGCGTCCAGGTGCGCATCAGGAGTCGTGCTGCATGGTGGCCCACAGGCCCGCCGCATGCAGTTTGCGGACGTCGCCCTCCATCTTCGCGCGGTCGCCGGACGAGACCACGGCCTTGCCCTCGTGATGGACCTGAAGCATCAGCTCGCGCGCCTTCGGCTCGGAATAGCCGAAGAGCTTCTGGAACACGTACGACACGTAGTTCATGAGATTCACCGGGTCGTCCCAGACGATGGTGACCCAGGGTCGGTCGACGGCAGCTTCCGGTTCGGCGACCGCCGTACCGGTGCTCGTCCCGGGTGCCGATTCCTCGAGCGCCATGAGCTATAGGGTAGCGAATGTGACCAGTACCGCGCTGCTGACCGATCAGTACGAGCTCACCATGATCTCCGCGGCGCTCGCGGCCGGGACCGCCGACCGTCGTTGCGTCTTCGAGGTCTTCGCCCGCAGGCTGCCCGACGGCCGCCGCTACGGGGTGGTCGCCGGTACCGGGCGACTGCTCGACGAACTCGCCGACTTCCGGTTCACCGACGACGAACTGCGCGCGCTGACCGGCATCGTCGACGAGGCCACCCTCGACTGGCTGGCCGGCTACCGCTTCTCCGGCGAGATCGACGGCTACGCCGAAGGCGAGCTCTACTTCCCGGGCTCCCCCGTGCTCACCGTGCGCGGCGGCTTCGCCGAGGCCGTGATCCTGGAGACGCTGGTCCTCTCGATCCTCAACCACGACAGCGCGATCGCCTCGGCCGCCGCCCGCATGGTGTCCGCGGCCGCCGGGCGCCCGATCATCGAGATGGGCTCGCGGCGCACCCACGAGCGCGCCGCCGTCGCGGCCGCCCGCGCCGCCTACCTGGCCGGACTCACCGCCACCAGCAATCTGGAGGCCGCCCGCACCTACGGTGTGCCCAGCGCGGGCACCGCGGCGCACGCCTGGACGCTCTCGTTCGCCGGGAGCGGCGGGGAGCGCGCCGCGTTCGCCGCGCAGATCGCCCGGCTCGGCATCGGCACCACTCTGCTGGTCGACACCTACGACATCACCACCGGCGTGCGGAACGCGATCGAGGTGGCCGGGCCCGAACTCAACGCGGTACGCATCGACTCCGGCGACCTCGGCATGCTCGCCCGGCAGGTCCGCCAGCAGCTCGACGACCTCGGGGCGACGCGGACCAAGATCGTCGTCAGCGGCGACCTCGACGAGTACGCGATCGCGTCGCTGCGCGCCGAACCGGTGGACATCTACGGCGTGGGGACGTCGCTGGTGACCGGCAGCGGCGCGCCCACCGCGGGCATGGTCTACAAGCTCGTGGAAGTGGACGGCATCCCGGTATCCAAGCGGGCCAGCCACAAGGAGAGCCGCGGCGGCGCCAAGCGGGCGGTCCGCACGGCCCGCGACACCGGCACGGTGGTCGAGGAGATCCTCTACCGCGACGGCACCGCGTTGCCGCCGGACGCGGCCGGTACCCTGAACGTGCGCGAACTCCAGATCCCGCTGGTCCGCGGCGGGGATCGGGTCGACGGGCTGCCGACGCTCACCGACGCGCGCACCCATCTGGCCCGCGGGCTGGTGAGCCTGCCGTGGGAGGGCCTCGGCCTGAGCCACGGCGAACCGGCCATCGGCACCCGCTTCGCCGACACCCCGACCCCGGAGACCCCATGAGCCATCCGCACCGCGCACTGATCGTCGTCGACGTCCAGAACGACTTCTGCGAGGGCGGCTCGCTCGCCGTGTCCGGCGGCGGTGCGGTCGCGGTCGCGGTCACCACGCTGGTCGGCGAGTACGACGTGGTCGTCGCCACCCGGGACTATCACATCGATCCGGGCGACCACTTCTCCGAGCACCCCGACTACGTCGATTCGTGGCCGCCGCACTGCGTGGTGCACACCGACGGCGTCGGCTTCCACCCCGAACTCGACGACGTGGACTTCGACGCGGTCTTCTCCAAGGGCGCCTACAGCGCGGCGTACTCGGGCTTCGAGGGCACCACCGACGACGGCGAGTCGCTCGCCGACTGGCTGCGGGCCCGGGGTATCCGGGCGGTGGACGTGGCCGGGCTGGCCGCCGACTACTGCGTCGCCGCGACCGCGCTCGACGCGGCCCGCGCCGGTTTCGACACGCGCGTGCTGCTCAACTTCACCGCGGCCATCTCCCCGCGGTCGTGGGAGCGCGCCGAGGCGCGGTTGCGCGAGGCCGGCGTCACATTCGAGGGCGAACTGCTGTACACCGGCGCCGTGGCCGAGTGAGCGAGCGCACCGAGTCCACACTGCCCGACGTGCCCGCGCTGCTCGAGGCGGCGGTGTCCGCGCTCGGCGGCTCCCGCCGCGACGGGCAGCTGACCATGGCGTCGGCCGTCGCCGAGGCGATCGACGACGAGCGGCACCTCGCCGTGCAGGCCGGCACCGGCACCGGCAAGTCGCTCGCCTATCTGGTGCCGGCCGTCCGGCACGCCGTCGAGACCGGCGACACCGTCGTCGTCTCCACCGCGACCATCGCATTGCAGCGGCAGTTGACCGAGCGCGACCTGCCCCGGCTCAGCGGCGCACTGTCCGGGCCGGTCGGTCGTGAACCGTCGTTCGCGATCCTCAAAGGGCGCGCGAACTACCTGTGCCTCAACAAGATTCACTCCGGCGCCGCGGAGGAGCCTGAGGAGGGCATGTTCGACGCGTTCGAGCTCTCCCGGATGGGGCGGGACATCAAGCGCATTCGCAAATGGGCTTCGGAGACCGAGACCGGCGACCGGGACGACCTGAACCCGGGCGTGGACGGCAAGTCGTGGCGGCAGGTGAGCGTCAGCTCCCGCGAGTGCATCGGCGCGTCCGCCTGCGAGTTCGGCGAGGACTGCTTCGCCGAAGCGGCGCGCCGCCGGGCCGCGCAGGCCGACGTCGTGGTCACCAACCACGCCATGCTGGCCATCGACGCGATGAGCCCGGCGACGATCCTGCCCGAGCACGACGTGGTGGTGATCGACGAGGCGCACGAGCTGGTGGACCGGATCACCTCGGTCTCCACCGAGGAACTGTCGGCCGCGGGCGTCAGTTACGTGAGCCGCCGGGCAGGCAAACTGATCTCCACCGAGACCGCCGAGACCCTGGCCGGGGCCGCGCAGCAGCTGGAACTCCTCCTCGACGATGCCCGCGTCGGCGAATGGCTGCGGCTGCCCGCGGGTGCCGCCGAGGTCCTCGCCTCGCTGCGCGATCGCCTCTGGGAGGCGCGGACCGAGATCGCGCCCACCGACAAGTCGCAGCCCGCCGACGCCGATGCGGCGGCGTCCCGGCAGATGGCGATCAGCGCCACGGAGAACCTGCACGACACCGTCGTGCGCATCCTGACCGTCTTCACCGAACCCGATCCGGCCAAGCGCCGCGACGTGATCTGGCTGTCCGAAGAGCGCCTGCCCCGCGGCGGCGCGACCCGTCGTGCGCTCTTCATCGCTCCGCTCAACGTGGCCGGGCTGCTGCGCACCTCGCTGTTCGAGAACGCCACGGTGATCCTGACCTCCGCCACGCTGACCATCGGCGGCAACTTCAACGCGCTCGCGCGGACTTGGGGGCTCCCGGCGCACACCGAGGGCGACGACGACGCGACCTGGCGCGGACTGGACGTCGGCTCCCCGTTCGACTATCCCCGCTCGGCGATCCTGTACGTCGCCAAGAAGCTTCCGGCACCGGGCCGCGACGGACCGGCCGAGGCCACCCTCGACGAGATGGCCGACCTGATCAACGCCGCGGGCGGTCGCAGCTTGGGCCTGTTCTCCTCGATGCGCGCCGCCAAGCAAGCGGCCGAAGCGCTGCGCGAGCGGCTGGGAATGCCGATCCTCTGCCAGGGCGACGACACCACGTCGAGCCTCATCGAGAAGTTCGCGGCCGACGAGCCGACGTGCCTGTTCGGAACGCTGTCGCTGTGGCAGGGCGTCGACGTTCCCGGCCGGTCGCTGAGTCTGGTCCTGATCGACCGGATCCCCTTCCCCCGGCCCGACGACCCGCTGCTGGCCGCGCGTCAGCGCGACGTGGATGCGCACGGCGGCAACGGTTTCCTCACCGTGTCGGCCAACCACGCGGCGCTGCTGCTGGCCCAGGGCGCGGGCCGCCTGCTGCGCGCCGACGGCGACCGCGGCGTGGTGGCCGTGCTCGATTCCCGGCTGGTCACCGCTCGCTACGGCGGCTACCTGGCGGCCGGGCTGCCGCCGTTCTGGCGGACCGTCGACCCGGCCGTCGTGCGCTCGGCCCTGCGCAGGCTGTCCGCGCCGGAACCTCCGCGCCGAGACCACTCGTGATCCCGCTCTGGGAACGCCAGGGCGCCTTCGTTCTCGGCGACGGCGTCGAGTTCCGGGTGTGGGCGCCGAACGCGCACGCGGTGACCGTCTTCGGCGACTTCGATTCCTGGCTCGGCCGCCGGCACCCGATGTCCCGGGGCCGCGACGGTGTGTGGTCGGCCGTCGTCCCCGGCGCACGACCGGGAGACCGCTACAAGTACCGGGTGACCGGCGCCGACGGGGTGGTGCGCGACAAGGCCGATCCCCTCGCCCGGGCCGCGCAGTGCCCGCCGGAGACCGCGTCGGTGGTCACCCCGGCGTCGTCGTACCCGTGGCACGACGACGCCTGGCTCGCGCGCCGCGCACGCACGGACCCGCGGTGCCGGCCGATCTCGATGTACGAGGTGCACCTGCCGTCGTGGCGGCCCGGCCTGCGATACCGGGAGCTGGCGCCGTTGCTCGCCGATCACGTAGCGGCACTGGGCTTCACCCACGTGCAGTTGTTGCCGATCACCGAGCATCCGTACGGCGGGTCGTGGGGGTATCAGGTGGGCTCGTACTTCGCGCCGACCGCGCGGCTGGGCACGCCCGACGACTTCCGCTTCTTCGTCGACCATCTGCACACGTCCGGGATCGGGGTGCTGCTCGACTGGGTGCCCGCGCACTTCGCCAAGGACGAGTTCGCGCTCGGCCGGTTCGACGGCACATCGCTCTACGAGCACGCCGATCCGCTGCGCCGTGAGCAGCCGGACTGGGGCACCTATGCGTTCGATTGGGGGCGCGCCGAGGTCCGCGACTTCCTCATCGCGAGCGCGCTGTTCTGGTGCGAGGAGTTCCATGTCGACGGGCTGCGCGTCGACGCCGTCGCCGCGATGCTCTACCTCGACTACTCGCGCGGCCCCGGCCAGTGGCGCCCCAACGCCCGCGGCACCCACGAGAACGACGACGCCGTCGACTTCCTCCGGGAACTCAACGACGCTGTGCACCAACGGATTCCGGGCGCACTGATGATCGCCGAGGAATCCACCGCGTGGCCCGGGGTCACCGCACCGACCGGGCGCGGCGGACTCGGATTCGACCTCAAATGGAACCTCGGCTGGATGCACGACGTCCTCGACTTCATCGCTCTCCCCCACCGCGAGCGGCACCGCGCCCAGGACCGTCTCGTCTTCTCACTGAGCTACGCGACCGCCGAGAACTTCCTGCTGCCGCTCAGCCACGACGAGGTGGTGCACGGCAAGGGCACGCTGTTCACCCGCCTGCCCGCGGGCGCAGACCGGGCCGCCGGCGTCCGCGCGCTCCTCGCCTACCAGTGGGCGCACCCGGGTAAGAAGCTGCTCTTCATGGGCCAGGAGTTCGGCCAGCCCGCGGAGTGGTCGGACGTCGACGGTCCCGCCTGGACGTTGCGTGACGACCCCGCGCACGCCGGTATCGCCCGGGTGACCGCCGACCTGAACCGGCTGTACCGGGAACTGCCCGCGCTGGGCGAACTCGACTGCGACGCGGACGGTTTCGCCTGGCTCGACGCGAACGACACCACCAACACGGTGATCGGTTTCCTGCGCCGCGCGGTGGATCCGGAGGCCCCCGGCGGCACCGTCGCGTGCGTGTTCAACTTCTCGCCCCGCGACCTGTACGACTACCGGCTGGGCCTCCCGTCCGGCGGCCGCTGGCGGGAGATCCTGAACACCGGCGCGCGCGACTACGACGGCCGCGGCGTCGGCAACCTCGGCGCGGTGACCGCCGAGGAGATACCCAGCCACGGCCGCCCGTTCAGCGCGTGCCTCACCCTCGCCGCCGAGTCCGCGGTCTTCTTCACGCCACAGTGTCCACAAGGCTCGCCTCCGCCTGGTCTTTAGAACGGTGGTGGGCCGTCGGCGACGTCGGCACGTTCCCGGGCGCGGCGCAAGCGCGCACGTTCGCGGCAACGCCAGGCGTGTTTGTACGCGGTAGCGGCTCGCAGACCGCCCCCTGCCACGCTCCCATCCGCACCGTCCGGCCGGCATGGGCCCCGCAGTGGTGGTTCGGGTGGCGGGTGGGCTTGGTGGGCACAGCTCACCCCAGCGAGTTGGGGGAACAGCCACTGATTCTCCGCGCGGGTCTCGACGGTGGTGTCGTGCACGGTGATCGCCGTCCACACCACACCCTGCTGGTCGATCCATTGCTCGTCGACCCAACCGTCCTCGGGGTTGGCCGCGCCGAGGAACGTTTTCAGCAGGTGATGGCGTTTGCATTTGGGTCCGATATTGCACAAACAGGTCGGGCCGCCGGAGGCGGGACAGAGCTGGTCGAACTCCTCGCAGTGATCGAGTTCGCAGTTCCAGGCCGGCTGCTCGCACCCGGGCACGGTACAGGTCCCGAACAACGCCCGTACCAAGACGCTGAGGGCTTCAGTGGGCCGGTAGGGGTCACTCGGCAGTGCCTGACCGGCCAGAAACGCCGCCGGGACCCCGCCACCGGATTCTGGGTCGTTGTTCGCGGCTTGTCCGCGGCCCTCGGCCGGTCTGCGGTCGTCAGTGGGCCGGAACTCGGCCGACCGGCCGGGGTGTGGATCGTCGGACCGGCCGGTGGCGGCGGCGCGGGGCCGGGTTCCGGCGCCGTGTCCGCCGCCCGGGGCATCGGTGTCGGGGTCAATGGTGTACTCGTCCGGATCCGCGGGAGCACCGGCCGGGGCGTCGCCATCCTCGGGGGTCCCCGCACCGAGCCGAGGGTTCAGTAAAGCACCCAGGTCGAGGTCCCGGACCAGGGCGTCGGGGCGTTGCGCGAGGTCCCGGACATGCCCGGCACTGATCGGGCCGTGTCCATCGAGGAACGCCGGCTCATCGTCGTCGCCGGTCAGGGTAGTTTTCTGACAGACCGCATGCACGATGATCCGGGCCTGCCGCTCAGATATCTCCTCCTCACCAAGGGTCGCGGTGCAGACTTCTTTGTCGGTGCACGCGCAGGTGAACGGGAGCCGCCGCAGCCGCGCGATCGCCGCCGCCGACCGCAACATCCCCTTGCTGCGGGGGTCGTTCGGGCAGACCCCGCCGATCATCGCCTCCACCGCTTCATACGCCAGACGGGCCTCCTCGGCATCGGCGGTGATCGTGACCCCACCCAGACCGTCGGTGAAATCACGGCTGGTGACGTTCTTCCGGCGCCGCGCCTTGTCCCGCCGTTTCCGGTCCGCCTCGGCATCCCGGGTGTTCACGACCCGGTCGGCAATCCGCTCGGCTGCCTTCTCCGAGATGTGCCCGGCCACCGCGAGCGCACCGGCCAGATCGGCATCGACCTGCGCCACTGCCGCCGGATCGTCGACGATGTCGGTGCGATAGGCCACCTTCTCGAACATCTCCGGGCTGATCACGGTCCGGCGCAACAGGTCTGCAGTCGCCGGGAGCCGTTCGGCGGCGGCGATCGCCGCCCCGACCAGAGCGCGGGAGGCCCGCCGGTTCCCGGCGAAGCAGAGCGCGAAGTATTCCACCGCGACCGTGTACGGGTCGAACAAGTCATGCTGGTCTTCGCCGCCGCAGACGCGGTCGTCGAGGGTGGCCAGAGCGATGTCGAGGAACTGGCCAACGGCAAACAACTGCTGCCAGTACAGGAACGTCTGACCCCGCCAGGCGGCCTCGGCGTACACCGCCCACGACCGGCACTGAGCCTTCTCGCTGTCGGCCTGGTCGGCGGGGACCATCCCGGCCGCGGTGAGATCGACCCCCGTCCAGCGGGCAGCGAACGCGTCGGCGATCGTGTCGGTCCCCACGGCGGTCACCTCCCCCGAAGTGATGTGTTCGATATGTCTATGTTCTACGATACAGACACATCGTGGTGTGTGCCACTCAAGTCTTCTGTACCGTCACGATGACTATAAGACCTGGGTACGACAACAATTGCCGATGTGGCCACGGTCGCCCGAGGCCACCGATTCAGCGGCGATGCAGCCGTTGATGGGGAGACCTCAGGGGTTAGGTGTTCGAACAGGTCGGAGCCGCGTTGTGCGAGAACGTTGCTCGAGTCGAGACGCGATCAGTAGAGGGCGGCCGCCAGTTTGCGGCGTGCGGCGGCGACCATCGGGTCGGTCGGCTCGAAGAGCTCGAACAGCTCCAGCAGTCGCTTGCGGGCGCGGTCCTTGTCGTCGCCGGTGAAGCCGCGGACCGCGGCGAGGACCCGGTCGAACGCGGCCTCCGGCTGCTGGCTGAGCAGCAGCACGTCGGCGGCGGCGAGCTGGGCGTCGAGGTCACCGGGGGCCGCGGTGTCGATGATCGACGGGTCGTGGCCCTGCGCCCGCACGATGAACTCGAGGTTGCGGACCGTCGAGGCGGCCTCCACGTCGTTCGGGTCCGACTCGGCGACCTGACGGTAGAGCGCGAGCGCGCCGTCGACGTCGCCGTCGTTCAGAAGCTGCTCCGCGGCGGCCATCCGCGGGTCCTGCTCGGGCTCGGGTGCGCCGCCCGGCGCACCGGTCAGCACCCCGCCGACCTTGGCGAGCACCTCGTCGATCCAGCCCTGGACCTGCGCGGCCGGCTGCGGGCCGTTGAAGGCCGCGACCGGCTGACCGGCGGCGAGCGCGACCACCATCGGGACCGACTGCACACCGAAGGCCTGCGCGATCCCCGGGCTGGCGTCGACGTCGACCCGAGCCAGCACCCACTCGCCACCCGCGCGCTCGGCGAGCGCCTCCAGGAGCGGTGAGAACTGCTGCGACTCCGGCGACCACGCCGCCCACAGCTCGACGATCACCAACTGCTGCGACGACCGCCCGATGACCTCGGTCTCGAAGCTCGCATCGGTCACGTCGACGACGACCGGGCCGGCGGCGCCCGGTGCGCCGCCGCCCGGCGGACGAGTGGGAGCGCGGCGCGCGGCCTCCGCCTTGGCGGCGAGACCGGACAGATCGACGGCACCGGACATGGCTGCGGCGGCCTGCAGACCGGCGGCGGCCTGCTGGCGATTTCGGGGACTACTCACGACGACCAGTCTTCCATGTTGTGTTCGGGCGCGGCTACGACGATCCGCCGGGCGGCCCGACGGTCGCCACCATCGCGATCAGGAAGATCACCACGAAGCCGACCATCGCGGTCAGGATCACCAGGTTGCGTGCCTGCACGGCGGCCCGCTGCGCCCCGGCGTAGTCGCCCTCGGCCCAGCGGCGACCCACGGCGGCCGACTTCACGATGCCCGCGATGCCCAGCGGGAAGAAGCACAGCACCGTGGACAGGATGGTCCACAGCAGCAGATCATCGGGCTCACGCTCGGGCACCGCGTCCTCGGCGCGCACGTCGCCGTCGTCGGCCGAGAGCTCGGCGAGGTAGCCCTGGCGCTTGGCCCAGCTCTCGAAGAGGATCGTGAAGAACGGCGGGATCGACGCGAACAGCGCCAGCAGCGTGACGGTCCAGTCCCACTTCAGCGCGCGGGCCGACAGCAGCGTCACCACCACGTACGCCATGAAGGCCACACCGTGCAACGCACCGACGACCGCCGTCGCCGACTCGATATGGGCGCCGTACTTGACGCCCATGCCGATCAGCAGCAGCGCCCAGGTGATCGCCTCGATCACCGCGACCAGGCGGAAACGCCGGGCCGCGGTGGAGACGTCGAACAGCGCCTTGAGTCCGCTCACTTCGCGGCGACGCGGACGATCAGGGCGTCGCCCTGACCACCGGCGCCACAGAGCGCCGCCGCACCGATGCCGCCGCCACGACGGCGCAGCTCGTTCGCCAGGTGCAGCACGATGCGCGCGCCCGAGGTGCCGATCGGGTGGCCGAGCGCGATCGCCCCGCCGTCGACGTTGACGATCTCCGGATCGATGCCCAGCTTGCGGGTCGAGGCCAGGCCGACGGCCGCGAAGGCCTCGTTGATCTCCACCAGGTCCAGGTCGGCCGGGGCGATGCCCTCGCGGTCGCACGCCTTGATGATCGCGTTGGCCGGCTGCTCCTGGAGCGTCGAGTCCGGGCCGGCCACCACACCGTGCGCACCGATCTCGGCGAGCCACTCCAGACCCAGCTCCTGTGCCTTGGCCTTGCTCATGACGACCACCGCACACGCGCCGTCGGAGATCTGCGAGGCGTTGCCCGCGGTGATGGTGCCGTCCTTGCGGAACGCCGGACGCAGGCCGGCCAGCGACTCGACGGTGGTCGACGCCCGGACGCCCTCGTCGGCCGAGAACACGATCGGGTCCTTGCCCCGCTGCGGGATCTCGACGGGCACGATCTCGTCGTCGAAGCGGCCGGCCGCGGCGGCCTCGGCGGCCAGGCGATGGCTACGGGCGGCGACCTCGTCCTGCTGCTCGCGGGTGAAGCCGTCGGTGTCGTTGTACTGCTCGGTGAGCGCGCCCATCGGCTGGTCGGTGAAGGCATCGTGCAGGCCGTCGAACGCCAGGTGGTCGAGGAGTTCGGTGCTGCCGTACTTGAAGCCGCTGCGGCTGCCCGGGAGGATGTGCGGGGCCTGGGTCATCGACTCCTGGCCGCCGGCCACGACGCACTCGAACTCGCCGGCGCGGATCAGCTGATCGGCGAGCGCGATGGCGTCGATCCCGGACAGGCACATCTTGTTGATGCTCAGCGCCGGGACGTCCCACGGAATACCGGCCTTGACGGCGGTCTGCCGGGCCGGCATCTGCCCGGCGCCGGCGGTGAGGACCTGACCCATGATCACGTAGTCCACGGCGTCGGCGCTCACACCCGACTTCTCCAGCGCACCCTTGATGGCGACGGCGCCGAGGTCGACGGCGGACTGGCCCTTCAGCGAGCCGAGCAGGCGGCCGAACGGGGTACGGGCACCACCGACGATGACGGTCGTGTTGTCAGACATGGGGCAGATCTCCTTGTGAAACCGAATGTGATCACCGGCACCCGGCGAACAGGTGCGACCGCTTCAACGCTACCGTGAGGCCATGAGCGATTCCGCATCCGATGACGTGACTCCGACCACGAATCCGCTGTCCGCCGCGGGCGATCTCGTCATCGCCGTCGACCACGTCGGCGTCGCCGTTCCCGACTTCGATGCCGCGATCGCGTGGTACCGCGACAACCTGGGTTTCGTGAACCATCACGAGGAGGTCAACGCCGAGCAGGGCGTCCGCGAGGCGATGGTCGGCCCGGCCTCCGGCGACGGCGCAATGATCCAGATCCTCGCCCCGCTGAACGACGACTCGACCATCGCGAAGTTCCTCGACCGCAACGGTCCGGGACTGCAGCAGATGGCCGTCCGGGTGACCGACATCGACGCCGTCGTCGCCCACCTGACCGCGAACGGCGTCCGGCTGCTCTACCCGGCTCCGAAGGGCGGCACCGCGGGCTCGCGTATCAACTTCGTGCATCCCAAGGACGCCGGCGGCGTGCTGCTGGAACTGGTCGAGCCGGCCGCCGGGCACTGACAGGGCCGAGTCACACCAGTCACTCCGTTACCAAAACGCAGCGCAACACGCCGAAGGTGATCCACGACATCACCTCCGGCCGGGCTTAGTGTTGCCCACATGTCAGCACCCGGCCATCGCCAGAGCCCCTTCGCCATCGTCATGCGCGGCTACGACCGCGATCAGGTCACCGATCACATTCGCCAGCTCGAGGCCGAGCTGGCGATGATGGCCGCGGACCGCGACTCCGCGCACGCGCACGCCGACGAATTGCTCGGCCACCTCGATCAGGCCCGCGCCCGCGTGCGCAATCTGCAGCAGGACGTCGACGCGCTGTCCGAACCGCCGACGACCGTCGCCGGGATGAGCGATCGCCTGGCCCGCATGCTCACCCTGGCGACCGAGGAGGCGGACGAGATCCGCTCCACCGCACGCGACGAGGCCGCCGAACTGGTGTCGGTGGCCCGCCAGGAGGCCGACGACCTGCGGGGCGACGCACAGGCCGATGCCGCCCGCACCCTGGAGCTGGCGCAGCAGCAGGCCGACAAGCTGGTGACCGATGCGGAGGCCCGCGCGGCCGTGATCGACGAGGCCGCCGCCGAGACCAAGGAGTACTCGGCCCGCGACCGCGCCGAGGCGCAGCGCGAGATCGCCGAGCTGATGTCCGATGCCCGCGAGCAGGCCCGGAGCCTCCTGGCCGCCGCCGAGGCCGACGCCGCCGGGCTGCGCGGGGCCGCCCACCACGTCGCCGCCGCACGGCTCGCCCGCTCGCGTGATCTGGCCGGTGTCGCCCACGACGCGCACCAGCAGATCCTGGATCACCTCGCCGCACTGCGCGAGCACCTGACCGCGCTCCCCGACGCGCTGGAACTGTCCGACGACGAGCAGGCGCTGGTCGGGCTCACCGAGACCGACGACCTGGAACTGCTCAACCGCACTCTCGCCGGGCGCGACCGCTTCGAGGCGGAGGCCTACCGGCCGGGCCTGGACACCACCGACGTGCTCGATGCGCTCGACGACGAGTACGACGAGCCCGAGGCACTGATCCGCCCCGCGAACGACGAGCCCGGCGCCCGCGCTTCCTAGCGGCCCATCCGCGACGACCGGCTCGCTCCCGGGGAACCCGGGACAAGGGGGGGGGGGGGGGGGGGGGGGGGGGGGGGGGGGGGGGGGGGGGGGGGGGGGGGGG
>NZ_JBPSDN010000001.1:0-44865 GCF_052036135.1 Gordonia marina | reverse complement strand
ACGCTCTTCCGATCTCCGCGGGTGTCGCGTCGGGGCCGGGTGTCGCGGCGCCTCTCAGAAGAGCCGGAACTCGGTGCTCTCGGTGCCGCGCAGGCGGTCGTAATCGAGGGTGACGCACCGGATTCCGCGATCGGTGGCGAGAGTCTTGGCCTGCGGCCTGATCTGCTGGGCGGCGAAGATCCCGGCGACCGGGGCGAGCGTCGCGTCGCGGTTCAGGAGTTCGAGGTAGCGGGTGAGCTGCTCGACGCCGTCGATCTCGCCGCGCCGCTTGATCTCCACCGCGACGGTCCCGCCGTCGGCGTCGCGGCACAGCAGATCGACCGGGCCGATCGCCGTCATGTACTCGCGGCGGACCAGCGTGTAGCCCTCGCCGAGGGTCTGCACGTGCTCGGCGAGCAGTTCCTGCAGGTGCGCCTCGACACCGTCCTTCACCAGACCGGGATCCACCCCCAGTTCATGCGACGAGTCGTGCTCGACGTCGTTGATCGTGATGCGCAACTGCTCGCCGGCCTTGTTCTCCACCACCCAGACGGCCTGCGCCGCACTGCCCTCGACCGGGGGCTCCTCGGTGAGCCAGCACGGCGGGCTCATCCAGTTCAGCGGCTTGTAGGCCCGGTCATCGGCGTGCACGCTGACCGAGCCGTCGGACTTGATCAGCAGCAGCCGGCGGGCCATCGGCAGGTGCGCCGTCAGGCGCCCCACATAGTCGACCTGGCATTCGGCAATCACGAGACGCACGGCAGCCAGCTTAGGACATCACCCGGCGGCGGCCGTTCCGCCCTCGCCAACGGCGAGCAGCGCCAGCAGCAACTCCGCGCGCGTGGTCGCCGAGCTCAGGTCGACGGCCGCCACCTCCTGCGCCCGCACGATCCGGGCGCGCAGCGTATGCCGGTGCACACCGAGCGCCGCGCCGGCCGCCTCCCACTGCCCGTGACACTCGAGGTAGGTGCGCAGCGAATCGACGAGCACCGTCCCGTGCTCGGCGTCGTAGGCGGCCAGCGGCACGACGGCCTGCGCCGCGACCTTCTCCAGCGCCGTCCGCACCGCGGCGTCGGCCAGCAGCGGCGGTCGGGCCGAAGCGTCGTGCACGCGGCCGCCGGGCCGCCCGCCGCGCGCGGCGTACCGCGCCTCGTCCACGGCGTCGGTGAGCTGCCCGGCCGGATACGGCCGGCTCAGGCCCGCCCGCACGCGGCGGCGTGACGGCGCGGCGACGCCGTCGAGCAGTGCGCTCGCGGCGGAGTGCCCGCCCCGCAGCAGCACCACCACTTCGCCCAACTCCGGGGCCGACGTCCAGACGAAGACGGGCAGACCGGCGGCGACGAGCCCTCGTTCGAGTGTCCGGGCCAGCGCTCGCGCCTTGTCCGGCGGCGCCGACAGCACCATGGCCCGAACGTGTCCGGTCTCGTCGGTGACCGTCGCGACGAGCCGCCGGGCCGCCGACAGGTCCGCCTCGCCGGTGAGCAACAGCCCCACGGCGGCCCCGTTCAGCGCCCAGCCGGCCTCTGCGGCCTCACGCGGCGGCTCGAACTGCAGCGCGAGCAGCGAGGCGGCGTGCCCGATCAGCACTTGATCGGCGGGCAGCGGCGGCCGCTCGGTGACCACCACGAGATACCCGTGTGTGCGGCCGGGCGAGGCGACCGGTTGCACGACGACCGACGCGGCCGGGGTGTGTGCCACCGACGCCGTGCCCGCGCGCAGCTCGCGCACCTCCCGGGTCACCATCGCGGCGATCTCCGGCGCGACCTGCGCCGGCCGGGTGTGCGTCAGCGCTCCGGCGGAGTCGGTGAGAACCACGGTGCCCCGGCAGGCGGTCGCCAGCTCGCGCAGCACCGCGGGGGCTCCCCCGGTGACCGCCGCCCGCGTCATCCGGGGCTGCGCCCGCGCCGCCGACTGCGTCGCGCGCGCCGACAGCTCACCGATGCGGTCGGCGACGGCCCGGGCGACGGCGACGAACGGGGTCGGCAGCGGCACCTCGATCAACGGAATCCCGTGGCGATGCGCGGCGTCGACGAGTGCGGGGGGAACCCGATCGAAGGTCAGTCCCGTCCCCATCCCGAGCGCGGCCGCCCCGGACGCGGCGAGTCGCCGCACGTACTCGTCCTGATCCCGGCCCGCCGACCCCAGACCGGTGGTCAGGACCAGCTCGTTTCCGGACAGCCACGGCGAGGGGTCACCCAGCTCGGAGGTCACCGCGATGTCGATCTCCGGGCCGGTGATCCCGGGCGTCAGCAGCCGCAGGTCGAGCTCGCGGCGGCCGAGCAGCCATTGCAGAGACACCGCCACGACACACTCCATTTCGTCCAGTCAAGTCGGGTCATCTTATCCATTTCGACCAATGCGGCGCGGAGTGATCGGGGGCACAGTTAGACCTGTTCCACCACGGACAGGAGTGAACAGATGACCCCGCGCCTAGCGAACTACATCGACGGAGCCTTCGTCGATTCGGTTTCGACCGAGACCCTGAACATCGTGAACCCGGCCGACGAATCGGTGGTCGCGATCTCCCCGATCTCCACCGACGACGAGGTGTCCGCCGCGGTCGCGGCGGCACGACGGGCCTTCGTCTCGTGGGGCAAGACCACCCCGAGCCACCGGCAGAACGCGCTGTTGAAGCTCGCCGACGCCATCGAGGACCGCGCCGACGAGATCGTCGCCGCGCAGGTCCGCAACACCGGGCAGCTGGCCGCGATGGTCAAGACCGAGGAGGTGCTGGTCTCCGCCGACCAGGTCCGCTTCTTCGCCGGCGCCGCCCGCACGCTGGAGGGCCGGGCCGCCGGGGAGTACATGGAGGGCTTCACGTCGTACGTGCGGCGCGAGCCGATCGGCGTGGTCGGCCAGGTGACCCCGTGGAACTACCCGTTCATGATGGCGATCTGGAAGATCGCCCCCGCCCTCGCCGCCGGCAACACCATCGTGCTCAAGCCGAGTGACACCACCCCGGAGAGCACCCTGGTGCTGGCCGATCTCACCCGGGACATCCTGCCCGCCGGCGTCTTCAACGTCGTACTCGGCAACGGCCGCACCGGTGCCGCGGTGGTCGAGAGCCCCGGGATCGGACTGGTGTCGATCACCGGCTCGGTCCGGGCAGGCATCGCGGTGGCGACCAGCGCCGCCAAGGATCTCAAGCGCCCGCATCTGGAACTCGGCGGCAAGGCTCCGGCGGTGGTCTTCGGCGACGCCGACGTCGCCGCGGCCGCCGAGGGCATCGCCCAGGCCGCGTTCTTCAACGGCGGGCAGGACTGCACCGCGGCCACCCGCGCGATCGTCCACGAATCGGTCTACGACGGTGTCGTGTCCGCCCTCGTCGACCAGGCCGCGAAACTGCGGCCGGGAGCACCGGACGACGCGGACGCGTTCTACGGCGCGCTCAACAACGTCCACCACTTCACCGCGGTGATGGACAAGCTGGCGGCACTGCCCGGGCACGCGACCGTCGCCGCCGGCGGTCACCGGATCGGCGATCGGGGCTTCTACGTGGCGCCCACGGTCATCACCGACGTCGCCCAGGACGATCCGATCGTCCAGGAGGAGACCTTCGGGCCGGTCCTCACCGTGCAGCGCTTCACCACCGAGGACGAGGCGATCGAACTGGCCAACGGGGTCGACTACGGCCTCGCCGCCAGCGTGTGGACCAGCGACCACTCCACCTCGCTGCGGATGACCGCCGCGATCGACGCCGGCTGCGTCTGGGTCAACTGCCACATCCCGCTGGTCGCGGAGATGCCGCACGGCGGCTTCAAGCGGTCCGGCTACGGCAAGGATCTCTCGGTATACGGACTGGAGGACTACACGCGCATCAAGCACGTGATGAGCGCCCACTGACTCCCCCTTCCCCTCAGCCCGATACCCCAGCGAAAGGCCGACCGACCATGACCGACACCTTCCATCCGCTCGATCCGCTGTCCGCCGACGAGTTCACCCGCGTCACGCAGATCCTGGCCGGCGCGCACGGCGTCGGCGACGGCTGGCGCTACACGTCGATCGAGATGGCCGAGCCGGACAAGGCCGCCCTCGCGGCGTACGACACCGACGGCACGCCGTGCGAACGCCGGGCCGAGGCGACCGTCCTGCACTGCGCGGCGAACGCCACCTACAAGGCACTGGTCTCCCTCCAGACCGGCGAGGTGCTGTCCTGGGAGCACATTCCGGGCGTGCAGCCGAACGTCACCGTCGATGAGTGGGAGGAGGCCGATGCCGCGCTGCGCGCCCATCCCGACGTGATCGCGGCACTGGCGCGCCGCGGCATCACCGACCTCGATCTGGTGTTCATGGACACCTGGACCTACGGCGACGTGCTGATCCCCGACAAGTGGAAGGATCGTCGTATCGGCTGGTCGGACACCTGGGTGCGGGCGAGCGAAGACGCGAACCCGTACGCCGGTCCGGTCAACGGCTTCCACTGCGTGATCGATCTGAACACCATGGAACTGCTGGAGATCGAAGACACCTTCGTCGTCGACCGCCCGGAGATCATGGGCGAGTACCTGCCGCATCTGCTGCCCGAGCGCCTGCGCGAGAGCTTCAGCCGCGGGCCGTTGAAGCCGCTGGACATCACCCAGCCCGACGGGCCGTCGTTCACGCTCGACGGCAATCTGCTGAAGTGGCAGAACTGGTCGATGCGCGTGGGCTTCAACTACCGCGAGGGCATGACCATCCACGCCGTCACGTACGACGACAACGGCACCGAGCGCAAGATCGCCCACCGGCTGAGTTTCGCCGAGATGATGGTCCCCTACCGCGACCACTGCGACGACCACTACCGCCGCACCGCCTTCGACATCGGCGAGTGGGGACTGGGCTTCATGACCACCTCGCTGGAGCTGGGCTGCGACTGCCTCGGCGAGATCCGGTACCTGGACGCGACCCTGCACAACAGCAAGGGCGAGCCGTACACCATCAAGAACGCCATCTGCATCCACGAGGAGGACAACGCCGTCCTGTGGAAGCACGTCGACCACAACGGCGACGCCCAGGTGCGCCGGATGCGGCGACTCACCGTGTCGTTCCACGTGACCGTCGCGAACTACGAGTACCTGACGTACTGGCGCTTCTACCAGGACGGCAACATCGAGTGCGAGGTCCGCGCCACCGGCATCATGGTGGTCAGCCACCTGAATCCGGGTGCGACCAACGATCACGGCACGATCGTGGACGACCGCACCTACGCGCCGTTCCATCAGCACTTCCTCACCGCGCGGATGGACCTCGACATCGACGGCGGCCCGAACACCGTCTACCAGAGCGACACCGAGATGGTGCCGGTCGGCCCGGACAACCCGTACGGCCTGTCGTTGCGGGTGCGCAACACCCCGTTGCGGACCGAGGCCGACGGCAAACAGAACCCGAACTTCCAGGCGCAGCGCGCCTGGAAGATCGCCAACGACAACGTGACGACCGCGCTCGGCCTGCACCCGGCGTACAAGCTGTCCCCGGCGGGCGCGTTCCCGGCGATGTTCCCCGAGGACTCCCCGATCCTCGCCCGCTGCGAGGCGATCAAGCACTCGCTGTGGGTCACCCCGTACGCGCCGGACGAACGCTGGCCCGCGGGCGAGTTCGTCAACCAGAACAAGGCCGACACCGGCCTGGCGGTGTGGACGAAGGAGAACCGGAACATCGAGAACACCGATGTGGTGCTCTGGTACACCTTCGGCATCCACCACATCACCCGGCCGGAGGACTGGCCGATCATGCCCGCGGACATCGTGAGCTTCTGGCTCAAGCCGTTCGGGTTCTTCGATCGCAATCCCTCGCTGGACGTCGCTCCGTCACCGCCGAAGTCCTCGTCGTGCTGCGCCACCGAATCCACCGGATCGGCCGCCCAGGACGACTCCGCCTGCGGCTGCGGGCACTGAGAGCCGAGAGGAAGACCTGCCATGCGGATCTACGTCGCCTACCTCGCCACCGACGGTGGCGCCGATGCAGTCGCGATGGGCGGGCGCCTCGCCCGCACGCTCAAGGCCGGCCTGGACATCGGCATGGTGCTTCCGCCGGACGCGATGGCGCCACTGCACGCCGGTGATTTCGAGCAGGTGCTCACCGAGCAGGCCGATCAGTGGCTCGCGCAGGCTCGCGCCATGGTGCCCGACGACATCGACGTGGCGACGCACATCGCGTTCTCCGAGTCGTCGGCCGAGGGCATCATCGGCGAGGCACAGCGCGTCGGCGCGTCGGCGATCGTCGTCGGAGGTTCGGGCGGCGGGCTGGTCGGCGGGCACACGCTCGGCTCGGTGGTGAACGAACTCGTGCACTCGTCGCCGTTGCCGCTGGTGCTGTCCCCGCGCGGCCTGCGCCGGTCGAAGGTGCAGCACGTGCGGGCGATCACCTGCGCGATGGGCCGGCGGGCGGGCGCCCAGCATCTGCTCGACACCGCGATCCGCGCCGCCGCCCGCTCCCACAGCCCGCTGCGGGTGGTCTCCCTCATCGCGCTCGACCGCGTCCCGCACGGCCATAAGCCCGACGACCAGGTGATCGCCGAGGCCACCGCGCACGCGCAGTCCGCCTTCGATGAGGCCCGCTCCCGGATTCCGGTCGATACCGATGTCAGCTGGACCATCGTCTCCGGCCCGACCGTGGAGGACGCGGTGAACAAGCTCGACTGGCACGACGGCGACATCATCATGGTCGGCTCGAGCAGACTCGCCGCGCAGCGGCGCCTGTTCCTCAGTTCCACGGCGGCGAAGATGTTGCGCGTCCTCGACGTGCCGATGGTGATCGTGCCGAAAGAGGAGTCGTAGATGAGCACCTCCGACAAGGAACCGGTGGTCACGACCACTCCCCACGGTGCCGATCTGGTCGACAAGGGCCTGGCCGGCGGCAAGGTCGGCACGTTCGCCGGCGCGGTGCTCGGCGTGTCGTGCGTGGCCCCCGGCTACACCCTGACCGCGAGTATCGGCATCATCGTCTCGGCCGTCGCCCTGAAGATGCCGGCCATCTTCATCGCCGGTTTCATCCCGATGTTCCTGACCGCGTACGCCTACCGCGAGCTCAACTCCCGCGCCCCGGACTGCGGCGCGTCGTTCACCTGGTCGACCAAGGCCTTCGGCCCGTACGTCGGCTGGATGTGCGGCTGGGGCATGGTGCTGGCGACGATCATCGTGCTGTCGAACCTGGCGGCGATCGCCGTCGAGTTCTTCTATCTGTTCATCTCGCAGTTGTTCCGGGTCGACAGCATCGCCGACCTCGCCGAGAACAAGGCGATCAACATCGTGACGACGCTGGTGTTCATCGTGATCGCGGCCTGGATCGCCGGACGCGGCATCACCACCAGCCAGTGGGTGCAGTACGCGCTGGTCGGCTTCCAGATGGTGGTGCTGGTGGTGTTCGCGATCACCGCGATCGTGCGCTCGGGATCGTCGCCCACGCATCTCGACTTCTCCGCCGACTGGTTCAATCCGTTCAGCGGGCTGGCGCTGGGCGCCTTCGTGATCGGCCTGACCGGCTCGATCTTCGCCTTCTGGGGCTGGGACACCTGCCTCACGCTCGGTGAGGAGTCGAAGGATCCGCAGAAGACCCCGGGCCGCGCCGGCCTGCTCGCCGTGGTCACCATCCTGCTGACCTACCTGCTCGTCGCCGTCGCGGTGATGATGTACGCCGGCGTCGGGACGACCGGCATCGGACTGGGCGCCGAGGCGAACTCGGAGAACGTGTTCAAGCCGCTGGCCGATCCGGTCCTCGGCTCCGTGGGTGGTCTGCTGCTCTTCCTGGCGATCTTCGCCTCGTCGATCGCGAGCCTGCAGACGACGTTCCTGCCCGCCGCCCGCACCATGCTGGCGATGGGCGCCTACGGGGCGTTCCCGAAGAAACTGGCCAGCGTGCACCCGCGTTTCCTGGTGCCCACGTACGCGACCGTCGTCTCCGCCGTCGTCACCGGCATCTTCTATGTCGCGGTCAAACTGCTGTCCGAACACGCCCTCTGGGACACCATCGCGGCGCTGGGCATCATGATCTGCTGGTACTACGGAATCACCGCCTTCGCGTGCGTCTGGTTCTTCCGGAAGGAGCTGTTCGATTCGGTGCACAACATCGTCTACAAGCTCGTGTTCCCGCTGCTCGGCGGCATCATGCTGGCCGCCGTCTTCATCATCGCGGTCAAGGAGAGCCTCGATCCGGCGAACGGCAGCGGCACCGCGATCTTCGGGATCAGCCTCGTCTTCTACATCGGGTTCGGACTGCTGATCCTCGGTGTGATCCTGATGCTGGTCTGGCGCACGAAATCCCCCGCATTCTTCCGCGGGGAGACGCTGACCCGGGACACCCCGCCGCTCGTCGAATGACCTACCCGATCCGTCACGACCTCACGACTCCCCCGAAACGACTCTCCCGAACGGAGCCTTCATGACCACCCGGATCCCGCAGGTCCGAAACCTCGTCACCGAGCTGCCGGGTCCGCGCTCGGCCGCGCTCGCCGCCCGCCGCACCGCCGCCGTCGCCGCCGGGGTCGGGTCGTCGGTGCCGGTCTACGCCGCCGACGCCGACGGCGGAGTGATCGTCGACATCGACGGGAACTCGCTCATCGACTTCGGGTCGGGTATCGCCGTCACCTCGGTCGGCGCGTCCGATCCGGCGGTGGCGGCCGCCGTCGCCGATCAGGCCGCGCACTTCACCCACACCTGTTTCATGGTGACGCCGTACGAGAGCTACGTGGCCGTCGCCGAACGGCTCAACGCCCTCACCCCGGGCGAGCACGAGAAGCGGACCGTGCTGTTCAACTCGGGCGCCGAGGCCGTGGAGAACGCGATCAAGATCGCCCGGCTGGCGACCGGCCGGGACGCCGTCGTCGCGTTCGATCACGCCTACCACGGCCGCACCAACCTGACGATGGGCCTGACCGCGAAGTCGATGCCGTACAAGAAGAACTTCGGGCCGTTCGCGCCGGAGCTGTACCGGATGCCGGCGTCGTACCCGTATCGCGATCCGGCGGGCACCGACGGCAAGCAGGCCGCGGCCGACGCGATCGACCGTATCGAGAAGCAGATCGGCGCGGACTCGCTGGCCGCGATCATCATCGAGCCCATCCAGGGTGAGGGCGGCTTCATCGTGCCGGCTCCGGGTTTCCTGCCCGCGCTCGCCGAGTGGGCGCGGATCAACGGCGTCGTCTTCATCGCCGACGAGGTGCAGACCGGTTTCGCGCGTGCCGGCGACTGGTTCGCGTGCGACGACGAGGGCGTGGTCCCCGATCTGATCACGATGGCCAAGGGCATCGCCGGCGGCATGCCGCTGTCGGCGGTCACCGGACGCGCCGACCTGCTCGACGCCGTGCACCCCGGCGGGCTCGGCGGCACCTACGGCGGCAACCCGGTCGCCTGCGCCGCGGCCCTCGCCGCGCTCGACGTGATGGAGGAACGGCAGCTGGCCCGTCGGGCCCGGGAGATCGGCGAGCGGATCGTGACCCGGCTGCGGCGGGTGGCCGACGAGACCGGCATCATCGGCGACCTGCGCGGCCGCGGCGCGATGATCGCCGCCGAGCTGGTTCACCCCGGGACCACCGAACCGGCACCCGAATACGCGCGTGCCGCGGCCGCGGCCGCCCTCGCCGAGGGCGTCGTGATCCTCACCTGCGGCACCTACGGCAACGTGATCCGGCTGCTGCCGCCCCTGGTGATCGGCGACGACCTGCTCGACGACGGCCTCGAGGTCCTGGCCGCCGCGCTGGCGAACGCGCTGTAGAAGAACTCCCCTCACGGAAGGCTCCGCACCCGATGAACGATGTGAACGCTCTGCTCGACTCCGTGCCCACCGGCCTGTGGCTGGCCGGCGGTCCGGCCGCGGCCGCCTCCGGCGCCACCTTCGACGTCGTCAACCCGGCAACCGGCGACGTGCTCGTCGGTGTCGCCGATGCCGGGGTCACCGACGCCCACCTCGCCCTCGATCAAGCCGTGGAAGCCGGGGCCGCCTGGGCCGCCACGGCGCCCCGCCGGCGCGGCGAGATCCTCCGCGCGGCCTTCGACGCGGTGACCGCGCGCGCCGACGACTTCGCCCTGCTGATGACCCTGGAGATGGGCAAGATCCTGGCCGAAAGCCGCGGCGAGGTGACCTACGGCGCCGAATTCCTCCGCTGGTTCAGCGAGGAGGCGGTGCGCGTGCACGGGCGCACCGCGACCGCCCCGGCCGGGAACGGCCGGATCGTCGTCGTCAAGCAGCCGGTGGGCCCGGCGCTGGCCATCACGCCGTGGAACTTCCCGCTGGCGATGGGCACCCGCAAGATCGGGCCGGCGCTCGCCGCGGGATGCCCGATCATCGTCAAGCCGGCCGAGGACACTCCGCTGACGATGCTGCTGCTGGCCAAGGTGTTCGCCGATGTCGGCCTGCCGCCGGGCGTGCTGTCGGTGATCCCGACGACCAGCGCGGCCGACGTCTCCGCCGCGCTGATGTCCGACCCGCGCCTGCGCAAGGTGAGCTTCACCGGCTCCACCGGTGTGGGCCGCGCACTGATCCGGCAGTCCGCCGACCAGGTGCTGCGGACCTCGATGGAGCTGGGCGGCAACGCCCCGTTCATCGTGTTCGACGACGCCGACCTCGACGCCGCCGTCGACGGCGCCATGCTCGCGAAGATGCGCAACGGCGGCGAGGCCTGCACCGCCGCGAACCGGATCCTGGTGCAGAACGGCATCCGCCCGGCGTTCACCGAGGCGCTGACCGCCCGGATCGCCGCCATGTCGGTGGGCCCCGGCTACGACGACGGCAGCGACCTCGGGCCGATCATCAACGCCAAGCAGGTGGACAGCGTGGCCGCGCTGGTCGACGAGGCCGTCGCCGGTGGCGCGACCGTGCACACCGGCGGGCACCGCCTCGACCGGCCGGGCTACTTCTACGCGCCGACGCTGATCACCGGCGCGCCGGAGGACTCGCGGATCGCCGGTGACGAGATCTTCGGGCCGGTCGCGGTGATCTCCGGATTCGACACCGAGGCCGAGGCCATCGCCCGGGCCAACGACACCGAGTACGGCCTGGCGTCGTACTTCTACACGCGCGACCTCGACCGGGCCATGCGGGTGTCGGCGGCGCTGGAATACGGCATGGTCGGCGTCAACCGCGGCGTGATCTCCGATCCGGCGGCCCCGTTCGGCGGCATCAAGTCGTCCGGGCTGGGTGTCGAAGGCGGCAGCGAGGGCATCGAGGAGTACCTGAACACCAAGTACATCGCGCTGACGTAGGGGCGGGGCTTCGACACGGTCTCGCCCTGGCGGGCTCGACCGGTGGTTCCTGAGCGAAGTCGACGGGCTCAGCCGGCGGCCAGGCGGCTCAGCCGGTGCCTCGCCGCTCAGCCGGCGCGCGGGGCGGCGAGGCGGGAGTGATCGACCGTCTCGGCGAGCGTGTCGACGATCTCGCCGGCGCGGACGGCGACGTTCGAGAGCAGGCTCGAGGTGAGCCCGTGCGAGTGCTCCGAGTTGCCCTGCACGAAGATCGAGCCGGTGATGTGCGGGTCCGTCGACAGTCGGTAGCGGCGGTCCAGCACCGGCCGCCCGGCCGCATCGGTGCGGCACGACGACGCCAGGCCGCCGAGCAGCCGCTCCACCGGCACCGGCTCGAAGCCGGTCGCCAGGATCACCGCGTCGCAGTCGAGCACGGTCACCTCACCGGTGAGCCGGCTCCGCACCCGCAGGCGCGCGCCGTCGCCAGTCTCGGCGAGATCGGCCGTCTCGGAGGCGCCGTGGACGAAGAAGCGACGCGCGCCGCTCACCCGCTCGGCGTACTCGCGCCGGTACAGCTGCTCGATCAGCTCGCCGTCGACCGCGGAGTAGTTGGTGCCGCGATGGTCGTGCAGGAGCCGCTCGCGGGAACCGGCGTCGGCGCCGAAGAACTCGTCGACGGTGGACGCGTCGAACACCCGGTTCGCGTACGGGCTGTCGTCGGCCGGGGTGTAGCCGTACTTGCCGAAGACCGCGTGCACCTGCGCGCCGGTGGTCGACAGCAGGTACTCGGCGACCTCGGCGCCGCTCTGTCCGGAGCCGATCACCGCGTACCGTCCGTGCGCGGGCTCGGGCAGTTCGGCGAGCCGGTCGAGCAGGTCGTGATTGTGGAAGACGTGCCGGGACGGCGTCACCCCGGCGGGGAGCTTGGCCCGGATACCGCTGCCCAGCACCAGGTTCCGGGCGCGATACACGCCACCGCGACCGCGCACCACGAAGGCGTCACCGTCCCAGTCCACAGACGTGATCTCGCAGCCGTAGTCGACCGGCACGCTCACCCGCGCGGCGGCCCAGCGCAGGTAGTCGCAGAACTCCGCGCGCAGCGGGAAGAAGCTCTGCAGGTTGATGAAGTCGGCCAGCCGCCCGCGGTCGGCGAGGTACGCCAGGAAGGTGTACCCGCTGCGGGTGTCACGCTGGGTCGCCAGGTCTTTGAAGAACGACACCTGCATCGTCGCTCCCGGCAACAGCATGCCGGGATGCCACGCGAACGACGCGCGGCGCTCGAAGAAACGTGCGGTCAGGCCGGTCCCGAAGGCGGCGTTGTGCTCTTCGAGCGCGATCGCCAAGGCCAGATTCGACGGACCGAAGCCGACGCCGATGAGGTCGTAGACCCGGATCGACTCACTGCGCACTGTCCACTCCTCGTGTCATCGCCCATGCGTGAGGCCGGATTCACACACCGCACACTCGCACCGCTAAGTAGGTGAGTCTATCCTAACCAAAGGGGTCAAATCGGACCCCCACCGCCTAGGAGGAGACCGATGACCGTGTCGACGACAGCGCCGGCCCCCGGCCGAGACGACCTCGCCGACGACGCAGGCCGGAAGGCCGATCGACCGGACTTCCTGTTATGCCGCAACGGATACCGCGCGGTGGCCCACGGCCGGGCCGGAAGCTTCGACGACGCCGCCGAGGCCGCCGAAGCGCTGCGCTCCGGGCGCGCTCCGGCCGTCACCGGGGCACTCCCGTTCGACATCCGCGAGGCCGCGGCCCTCTCGGTGCCCCGGCGCATCGACGTCGTGCACGGCGCCTGGGCGCCCGGCCCGGTGACACTCGGACCGTCGACTCGCATCGCACGCCTCGATCCCCCGCTCGACGAACACCGGCGGCGCGTCACCGCCGCCGTGGCGGCACTCGCCGACCCGGGCACCGACCTGCAGAAGGTCGTCCTGGCCCGCAGCGTGCTGCTCGACTGCCCCGACCCGATCGGCGCCTGGGAGCTCGCCGCCGCACTGCGCGCGCAGGACCCGGCCGGATCGGTGTTCGTCACCGGACTGGCCCCGGCCGGCCGGCCCGGCACCCTGGTCGGCGCGAGTCCCGAGGTCCTCGTCCGCAAGACCGGCACGACGGTGAGCGCCCATCCGCTCGCCGGGTCGGCGCCGCGCTCTGCCGACCCGGCCGTCGACGACGCCCGGCGCCGCGCCCTCGCCGGCTCGCCGAAGGACCACGCCGAGCACGGCTACGTGGTGGCGGCGATCGCCGATGCGCTGGCGCCCCTGTGCCGTCGTCTCGACGTGCCCGCGCGCCCCGAACTGATGTCGACGCCCGCGATGTGGCATCTCGGCACCCCGATCACCGGTGAGCTGGCCGACCCCACGCTCACCGCCCTCGATCTGGCACTCGCCGTGCACCCGACGCCGGCGATCTGCGGCACCCCGACCCGCACCGCGCGCGATCACATCCTGGCCACCGAGTCCTCCCGCGGCTTCTACTCGGGCGCGGTCGGCTGGGCCCGGGCCGGCCACGATGGCGGCGACGGCGAGTGGATGGTCTCCATCCGCTGCGCCGAGGTCTCGGGCGACGGCCGGTCGATTCGCACCTGGGCCGGCGGCGGCATCGTCGCCGACTCGGACCCGGACTCGGAAGTGGCCGAGACCGAGGCCAAGCTGGCGACGGTGCTGCGCGCCGTCGGCGTCGAGCGGGCTACGCGGTGAGTTCGCGCACCCACGCCCCGACGACCGGCTCGCCGGCCAGCACGACGATGTCGGCGCGGGTGGCCCCGGCCGCGCGCCAGCGCTCAACCAGCGACATCAGCCGCACCGAGTCCAGCCCCATATCCAGCACGTTCGCGTCGTCGCCGAGTTCCTCGGCGGGCACGTCGAGCACCTCGGCGAGGTCGGCGACGATGCGTTCGCGGTCCAGGGTGTTGGTCATGAATTGCTCCTTCGGTCGGGTATCGGAGTATCGGCGGCGGCCAGCATACCCACGGACGCGCTGATGTCCACCACACCCGTTCTCCTCGACCTGTCCCCGCTGCGGATCTCGCCGGCCTTCCGGCGGATCTTCGTCGCGCGGGCCGTTTCGCTGATCGGCATCGGCATGCTGATGGTGTCGGTGCCCGTGCAGATGTGGCAGCTGACCGGGTCGTCGTTCCAGGTCGGCGCCGCCACGGCGGTGACCGGCACGACCACCTTCGCGGGCATGCTGATCGGCGGTGCCGCGGCCGACCGGATGGACCGGCGGACGCTCATCCTGGCCGGCCGATCCGCGGCCGCCGCGTCGTTCCTCGGGCTGAGCCTCAACGCCTTCGGCGTCTTCGGCGGCTCGCCCCTGGTGTGGATGGTCTACGCACTGGCCGCGGTCGACGGCCTGCTCGGCGCGCTGTCGAGCGCGGCGCTGATGGCCGCGGTGCCCACCCTGATCCCCCGCCGGCGACTGGCCGCCGTCGGCGCGCTGACCTCGCTGACCGTCCGGGTGGGGACCGCCGTGTCGCCCGGTATCGCGGCGGCGATCATCGGGGCCGCCGGGGTCGAATGGGCCTACGCGGCGGCGACCCTTCTGGCCGCCGTGACCGTGGTGATCCTGCTCGGTCTCCCGGAACTGTCCCCGCACGCCGCCCTCGCCGACGACGCCCCGCCCGCCGGCGACGTGCCCGTCACCGACGAGGCGGCCGGCGCCGACGACCCGCGGCGCGGCGGTGTCGCGCCCCCGGGGCTCGCCGCGTTCTTCCGGGAGTGCCCGGTGGTCCTGTCGGTGATGGGCGTCGGCGTCCTGACCATGCTGGCCACCGGCCTCGTCGCGCTGCTGCCCGCCCTGGTCTCCCACCGTTTCGGCGACCAGACCGGGGTGGTCGGCTATCTGATGGCGGCCACCGCGGCCGGCGCCCTGCTGGCCACCCTGACCAGCGGCTGGATCGGCCATGCACGACGCCCCGGTGCGATTCTGCTGAGCGCCACGACCGCCGGACTCGCGCTGATCGTCGTGGTCGGCGTCGCCACGGCGCTGTGGGTGGTCGTGATCGTGCTGGTGGCGATCGGCTTCCTCGATGCGACGGCCGAGGTGATCCGGTACACGCTGATCCAGCAGCACACGCCGGGACCGCTCCTCGGCCGTGTCAACGGCATCTGGATGGCGCAGGAGGTCAGCGGCGTCACGGTCGGCTCGCTGATCGCCGGTGCTCTCGGCACGCTCTGGGCCGCGCCGACCGCGATCGCCTACTACGGCCTGGTGCTCACCGCGCTGGCCGTGATCGCCGTGCTCGTCATGCGGTCGCTGTGGACCGCCCGGCAGCCCGGCTGCTGACCAGCGGCACCACCAGCGGGGTATGCGATTCCGGGTCGTCGATGATCCGGCACGGCAGGTCGAACACCCGCTGGATCAGGCCGGCGTCGACGATCTCACCGGGCGCCCCCTGAGCGACGATCTCGCCGTCCTTCATCACCACCAGGTGATCGGCGTACCGGAACGCGTGGTTCAGGTCGTGCAGCACCGCGACCAGCGTCCGGTTCTGTTCCCGGTTGAGCTCGGCGCAGAGGTCGAGGAGTTCGATCTGGTGGGCCAGGTCGAGATACGTGGTCGGCTCGTCGAGCAGGATCAGCGGGGTCTGCTGGGCCAGCACCATCGAGATCCAGACGCGCTGGCGCTGCCCGCCGGACAGTTCGTCGACCAGCCGTCCGGAGAGGGCATCGACCCGGGTGGCCCGCATCGCCGCGACGACGGCGGCCTCGTCGTCGTCGGTCCACTGGCGGATCAGGCTCTGGTGCGGGAAACGCCCGCGCGCGACCAGGTCGGCCACCCGGATGCCGTCGGGCGCGGTGGAGGTCTGCGGCAGCAGCCCGAGGCGGCGAGCCACCTCCTTGGCCGGCAGCGAGGTGATCTGCGCGCCGTCGAGCAGGACGGTCCCGCTCTCCGGGGAGAGCAGGCGGGAGAGCGCGCGCAACAGCGTCGACTTGCCGCAGGCGTTCGGGCCGATGATCACCGTGAACGAGTTCTCCGGCACGGTCAGGCTCAGCTCGGTGCTGATCACCCGCTTGTCGTAGCTGAGGGTCAGGTCCTCGGCCATCAGCCGCGGCCCGTCGGTCACCGGTGCGGGCACGTGCGCGCCGCGGCGGAACCAGCTCATGTCACTTCTTCCCATCGTCAGTTCCTTCTCGTCTCGCGGGCCACCAGCCACACCAGGTACAGGCCACCGATCGACACCGTGACCACGCCGACCGGCAGCTGGGTCGGCGCGAACAGCCGCTGCGCCACCAGATCCGACGCCGAGAGCAGCAGCGCGCCCATCGCCGCCGCGGGCACCAGGCTCACCCCGGCGGTGCGGGTGAGCCGCTTGGCGAGCTGCGGCGCGGCCAGCGCGACGAAGGCGATCGGCCCGGCGATGGCGGTCGCGAGGGCGGTGAGCGCCACACCCAGGATCAGCAGCACCAGCCGCGTGCGCTCGGCCCGGACGCCGAGCGCCGTCGCGGCATCGTCGCCCATCTCCAGCAGCTTCATCCGCCCGGCGTACGGCACCAGCGCCACCGCGAGGACGACGAGCACGACGACCGCGATCCACACCTGCGCCCACGTCGACGTGCTCAGCGAGCCCGCGCCCCAGGCGGCGGCCGACATCGCGGTGTCCAGGTCGGCGGTGAGGATGAGCCAGGTGTTGAACGAGGCCAGCATGGCGCTGAGCCCGATGCCGACGATGATCAGCCGGAAGCCCTGCACACCCTGCCGGTACGCCAGGAAGTACACCGCCAGCGCGGTCGCGATACCGCCGACCAGGGCGCCGCCGGACTGGCCGAGGACGGCGCTGCCGCCGCCGAGCACGATCACCACCAGCGCACCGGTGTAGGCACCGATGTTGAAACCGATCACGTCCGGGCTGCCGAGCGGGTTGCGCGTCAGCGACTGGATCACCGCGCCGCTGATGCCCAGGGCGATCCCCAGCAGCACGGCGAGCAGCGCCCGCGGCAGCCGTTTGGTGACCACCACGTAGTGCTCGCGGTGTTCGACGCGGGTGGTGGCCTCGGTGAAGATCGCCCGGAACACACCGCCGGCGCTCACCTGGTAGTCGCCCACCATCAGCGCGGTCAGCGTGATGCCGAGCGCCGCCACGACCATCACCGTCACCACGACGGCGACGCGGACGTCCATCCGCAGCGAGAACGGACCGGTTCGCCTGCCGAGGACCGCCACCGGGCGGCCGAAGTCGACGCTCACAGGCCGCTCGCCTTGCTTCGGCGGACCAGCCAGATCAGCACCGGCGCACCCACGAACGAGGTGACGATGCCCACCTGCAATTCGTCGGGACGCACCACGACGCGCCCGATGATGTCGGACACCAGCAGCAGAATCGGGCCGAGGACCAGGCTGTAGACCAGGATCCAGCGTTGCTCGGGACCGACGATCCAGCGCGCGACGTGCGGGATCATCAGCCCGACGAAGGCGATCGGGCCGGCCGCGGCCGTCGCCGCACCGCAGAGCAGGGTCACCGCGAGGAAGCCGATCAGCCGGGTGCGCAGGGTGTTGGCGCCGAGCGCACGGGCCAGGTCGTCACCCAGCGCGAGGGCGTTGAGCGGGCGCGCGACGGCCACCGCGAGAACCACCCCGGCCACGACGAACGGCACGATCGCGGTCGTCACGCTCAGGGTGCGCCCGGCGATGGAGCCGGCCTGCCAGAACCGCATCTGGTCGAAGGCCTTCGGATCGAGCAGGACCAGTGCGGTGGTGATGCCGGTGAGCAGGGCGGTAACCGCGACCCCGGCGAGGGTGAGCCGGACCGGGCTGGCTCCCCCGACGCCTCGCGAGCCCACCGCGTAGACCACCGCGGCCGCGACGATCGCGCCGACGAAGGCGAACCAGATGTACGTCCAGATGCCGGTGTAGCCGAACACCCCGATCGCGAGGGCGACGAAGAACGCGGCGCCGGCGTTGACACCGAGGATGCCGGGATCGGCGAGCGGATTGCGGGTCATGGCCTGGATCAGCGCACCGGCGACGGCCAGCGCGATGCCGACCAGGATGCCCAGCAGGGTGCGGGAGATCCGGCCGTCGCGCACGGTCAGCTGCTCCAGCGAGCCGGTGTAGTGAAAGACCGTGTCCCACACCGTGCTCAGCGGGATCGACGTCGGGCCGATCGCCAGGCTGCCGACGACCACGCCGAGCAGGACCGCCGCCAGCACCAGCAGGCCCAGCGCCCGGAACGCATCGGTCCGGGCCACGCCGACCGTGCGCTCGGCGGCGCTCTCGCCGGGCGGCGCGGCCACCTCCGCCACCCCCGTCATCGATGCACCACGCGCACAGCGGCTCCCACAGTCCGGGTTCGGATCGTACGGACCCGAACATCTTTCAAAGGTTTGGTAATGCTTACCTTAATAAGAGCATTGTCCCGATCGAACAGGACCCCCGCCGCCGATGAAACTCGCCGAGATCTTGCCGCTGACTCCGGTGCAGGATGGACTGCTGTACGCGTCCACCCTGGTCGGCGACGGCCCTGACCCGTACACGGTACAGGCCGACATCGCCCTGACCGGCGACCTCGACCCGGGACTGCTGCACCGCAGCGCCCAGGCCGTCTTCACCCGGCACCCCAACCTGCGCACGGCGTTCAGCCGGCGCAAGAACGGGATGCCGGTGGCCCTGGTCCTCGACGGGGCCGAGATCGGCTGGGCGGAGCACGACCTGCGGGAGGACCCCGACCGGTGGGCGGCGATCTGCGACGACGCCCGCGACGAACGCTTCGACCTGGCCCGGCCGCCGCTGCTGCGGCTGACCCTGGCCCGGACCGGAGAGCGCGACTGGCGGCTCCTCATCACCAACCACCACCTGATCCTCGACGGCTGGTCGGCGCCGCTGCTGCTGCGGGAGATCGCGCTGACCTACGCCGCCGGTGGCTCCACCGCGACCTTGCCACCGGTCCGGCCGTTCCGCGACTACCTCACCTGGCTCGGCGAGCAGGACCGCGAAGCGGCGCTCGACCGCTGGCGCCCACTGCTCGACGGGGCCGAGGCGACGCTCCTCGCCGGACCCGACCCGGCGGGGATGGGCGCGCGGCCGCGCGAGGTCCGTCTCGATGACCTGGGAACCCTCGGCGAACGGCTGGCCGACCGGGCCCGCGCCGCCGGGGTCACCCTCGGCAGCCTCGTCCAGACGGCATGGGGACTGACCCTCGGGTACGAGACCGGGCGCACCGATGTGCTGTTCGCCGCGACGGTCTCCGGCCGCAGCCCGGACTTCTCCGGTGCCGAGTCATTGATCGGGATGACGATCGGCGCCGTTCCGGTCCGGGTCCGCGCCGCCGGCGCCGACCGGGTGATCGACGTCGCCGGGCGCGTGCAGCACGACCAGTCGACGGTGCTCACCGACCACTGGGTGGGCCTGCCGGCGATCGCCGGCGCGATCGGCGCGGGCGAGCTGGCCGACACCCTGCTCGTCGTCGAGAACCATCCGGCGTCGTCCGGGCCGCTGCGCGAGGCCTTCGCGGCGACCGGTCTCGGGCTCGCCGGGATCGCCCCGCGCGATTCGACGCACTATCCGCTCACCGTGCAGGTGGTCGTCACGCCGCACCTGGAGATCCGCCTGCACCACCTGCCCGCCGCGCTCGGTGCCGAGCGCGTGACCCGGATCGCCGGGACGCTGGTCTCGATGCTCGAGGTGCTCGCCGACCGGCCGGACACACCCGTCGCGGCCTCGGCACCGCCGCCCGCCGCGGTGCTCGCCCTGGGTGCCGGACCCGAGCGGGAGCAGCCCGATCTCGCCGGGCTGCTCCGGGATGCCGGGCCGCGCGAACCCCGGGTCCGCGCGCTGACGGCGGCGCTGCGCGCCGCCGGCGCGGGCACCGACGCGGTGGTCGCCGTCGCCCTGCCCCGCGGCGACGATGCGGCGGCCGCGATCCTGGCGACGCTGCGCGCCGGGGCCGCGGTGTTGCCGATCGACCTCGGCTACCCGCGCGAGCTGGTCGAATACATCCTCGGCGACGCCGGTCCCGCGGTGCTCGTCACGACCGCCGATGCCGCGCTGCCGCCCGTCGCAGCGCACCGGATCGTCGTCGACGACCTGCCGGACGACGCCGACGACCATCCGCATCCCGCCGCGCCCGGCTCGGCGCTGGCCTACCTCGCCTACACCTCCGGATCGACCGGGGTCCCCAAGGGTGTCGCCGGCACCCGGGACGCGCTCGCCACCCGGATCGCGTGGGCCACCGCTCGGTGGCCGGCCGCGCCGGGCGACGCGCGACTGCTGAAGAGCTCGTTCGCCTTCATCGACGGGCTCACCGAATTGCTCGGCGCCCTCGCCGCCGGTGCGCGCCTGGTGATCGCCGACGACGCCGAGCGCGTCGACCTCGCCGCCCAGGCCGCCTTGCTGCGCGCCGAACCGGTCGCCCAGGTCACCGCGGTGCCGTCACTCGCGGCCACCCTCGCCGCCACCGAACCGGCGGCGTGCGCCGGCATCACCCGGTGGGTGCTGTCCGGGGAACCGCTCGGCGCCGACGTGGCCGCGGCCCTCCGGGCGGTCTCGCCCTCCGCCCGGGTGGTGAACTCGTACGGGTCGTCGGAGGTGGCCGGTGATGTGACGGTCGCCGAGCTGGATGCCGACGGCGAGCCGGTGACCCTCGGGCGGCCGGTCCCGGGATCGACGGTGCGCGTACTCGACCCGCTGCTGCGGCCGTCGCCGCCGGGGGTGATCGGCGAGATCTACGTCGCCGGACCGCAGATCGCCCGGGGATACCTGGGGCGGTCCGCGCTGACCGCCGAACGGTTCGTCGCCGATCCGTTCGGCCCCGGCCGCCTCTACCGCACCGGCGACCTCGGCCGCTGGCGGCCCGGCGGTCTTCTCGAATTCCACGGCCGTGTGGACGGGCAGGTCACCATCCGCGGCCACCGGGTCGAGACGGTCGGCGTCGAAGCCGCGCTGCGCGCGGTCCCCGGGGTCACCGGGGCGGCCGTCGTCACCCGTCCGGACGCCACCAGGGCATCGGCCCTCTGGGCCTACCTCACCGTCGCACCCGGCGGCCCCGACCGCGAGCGGATCACCGCGGCGCTCGCCGCGCGGCTGCCCTCGTATCAGGTGCCCGCGGTGGTCCTGCTCGACGCGATGCCCACACTGCCCAACGGCAAGGTGGACCGGCGTGCCCTTCCCGATCCGGCCGGTCTGCTCACCGTCGCCGACGAGGCGCCGCGCACGCCGACCGAGATCGGCCTTGCCGCGGCGTTCGCCGAGGTACTCGGCGTCGAGCGGGTCGGGACCGGGGACGACTTCTTCGCGCTCGGCGGGCATTCCCTGCTCGCCACCCGGCTCCTCCACCGGATCACCACCGACCGGGATCTGCCGCTGACGGTGCGGAGCGTCTTCGACCACCCGACCGTCGCGGCGCTGGCCGCCGAGATCGACCGGCATGCCGCCGATCCGGCGCCGACCGGTCCGGTGCCGCCCGGGCCGCGCCCCGACCCGCTGCCGGCGACCGCCGCCCAGCGCGGCGTCTGGGCCGCCGAACAGCTCACCCGGCAAGCACCCGGGACGGCCGAGGCGTCGTACAACCTGCCCTTCGCGGTGTCGTTGCGCGGACTACTCGACACCGCGGCACTCGCCGCCGCCTGCGGGCACCTCGCCGACCGGCACGAGGCCCTGCGCACGCGCCTGATCGCCGGTGACGGCGGCGCCCTCGTGCAGGTCATCGCACCGCCCGGCACGCCCGTTCCGTTCGTCGTGCACGACGACCCCGACGGCCTCGCCGCGGCCCGCGAGCGGCCGTTCGACCTGGCCAGTGAGCTTCCGCTGCGGGTCGACGTCGCCCGTCGCGGCGACGCGTCGTGGACCGTGCAGCTGACCGTGCACCACATCGCCGCCGACGAATGGTGCGCGCCGCAGCTGTTCGCCGAACTCGCCGAGGACTACCGGGCGGTCGTGAACGGCGAGGCTCCCGCCGGGCCCGCCCGGTTGCAGTACGCCGACGCCGCCGGCTGGCAGGAGCGGTCCGTCGACCGGCCGCGCGAGCGTGAGCACCATCGCGCGGCCCTCGCCGGGATCCCCGACGAACTGGCTCTCCCCTACGACCGGCCGCGGCCCGAGACGCCGACCTGGCGCGGCGGCACGGTCGAGTTCACGCTGCCCGGCGACCTCGGCACCGCCATGCGGGCGCTGGCCGCCCGCGCCTCCGCGACTCCGTTCATGGTGATCCACGCCGCGGTCGTCGCGGTCTGGGCCCGGCTGAGCGGGTCCGGCGACATCGTTCTGGGCACCCCGGTCGCCGGCCGCGGCCATCCCGATCTGGACGCGGTGATCGGCATGTTCACCAACACCGTCGCGGTACGCACCCGCGTCGACGACGACCCCACCGTCACCGAGTTGCTCGCCCGCGTCCGGGAGACCGACCTCGCGGCTCTGGAGCATCAGCTGATGCCCTTCACCGAGATGGTCGACGCCGTCGACCCGCCCCGGCGATTCGGCCGGAACCCGTTGTTCCAGACCATGATTCAGTACCGCGGCCCGGTCCCCGTCCCGGACTTCGCCGGGCTCGAAGCCCGGGTCGAACCGCTCGCGCCGGTGGGCGCGAAGTTCGATCTCACCGTCGAGTTCCTGGAGCGGGCCGATTCTCCGGCGCTCTCCGCCCGGATCGAGTACGCCCGTGATCTGTTCGACCGGCCGACCGTCGAACGGATCGCCGGACTCCTCGCCGCCGCCCTGGCACAGATGACGGCCGATCCCGGGCTGCGGCTGCGCCGGCTCGACCTGCTCGGTGCCGCCGACCGCCGGAGCCTGGACGCGGCGAACACCACCGCGCATCCGGTGCCCCCGGGCGCCGACCTGACCGGGCTCATCGCGGCGGCCGCCGCGGCACATCCCACCGTGACGGCGGTGCTCGCCGACGGCGAGACCACGACCTACGCCGACCTGCTCGCCGCATCCGGCCGGCTCGCCGCACAGCTCGCCACCGCGGGCGCCGGGGTCGACGACGTCGTCGCCGTCGATCTGCCGCGCGGGACGGCGCTCTCGGTGGCGCTGCTCGCCGCGCACCGGGTGGGCGCGGCGTATCTGCCGCTCGACCGCGAACATCCACCCGCGCGGCGGCGCTTCCTGCTCGATGACGCCGCACCGGCTGCGCTGATCACCGACCGCGCCGATACCGGCGACGAGGTGCCCACGCCGGTCGTGAACGCGCGCGGAATCTGCGACCGGCCCGTGCCCGCCTCCGGCCTGCCCGCACCCGGATCCCTCCCGGACCGGCGCGCCGCGTATCTGATCTACACGTCGGGGTCGACAGGCACCCCGAAGGCGGTCGTCGTCGAGCATCGGGCGATCGTGAACCGGCTGTGCTGGATGCAGGATCGCTACGGGCTGGTGCCCGGCGAGCGGGTGCTGCACAAGACGCCGACCGGCTTCGACGTCTCGGTCTGGGAGCTGTTCTGGCCGCTCATCGCCGGGGCGACGGTGGTGATGGCCGAGCCGGACGCCCATCGAGACCCCGCGCGGATCGCCGAGATCCTGCGCCGGGATGCCGTCACGACCGTGCACTTCGTGCCGTCGATGCTCCGGGCGTTTCTCGCCGCGGCCACTCAGCCCACGACGCCCCCTATCCCCACGACGCCCCCTGACCTCGCGCCGCCCCCTGACCTCGCGCCGCCCCCTGACCCCACGACGCTCCCTGAGCCCGTCGAAGGGCTGCGCCGGATCCTCTGCTCCGGCGAGGCGCTGACCGCACCCCTGCGCGACGGCGTCGCGGAGCGTTTCCCCGATGCGCGCCTGCACAATCTGTACGGCCCCACCGAGGCCGCCGTCGACGTCACCGAGATCGACGTCACCGGGCTGACCGGACCGGTCGTGCCGATCGGCCGGCCGGTGTGGAACACCGGCGCCCGGGTGCTGGGTCCGGCCCTCGATGAGCGCCCGATCGGCGTCTGGGGCGACCTCTATCTCACCGGGGTGCAGCTGGCCCGCGGCTACGCACGGCGACCGGGCCTGTCCGCGGCGCATTTCGTCGCGTCGCCGTTCTCCCCGGGTGAGCGCATGTACCGCACCGGCGACGTCGCCCGGTGGACCGCCGACGGTGTCCTGGAATACGCCGGACGCAGCGATGCGCAGCTCAAACTGCGTGGTCAACGCGTTGAACCGGGCGAGATCGAGCACGCGCTGCTGCGCACCGGCTCGTTGGCGCAGGCCGTCGTCGTGGGCCATCGCACGGCCGACGACCGGACCGTGCTCGCCGCCTACGGGGTCGCCTCGAGCGGCGCCGACGGCGTCGAGCCCGCCGGCCTGCTCGCGGCCGTCGCCGACGAGCTGCCCGCGCATCTGGTCCCGGCCACGCTCACCCTGCTCGACGCGCTGCCGGTGACCGCGAACGGGAAGCTCGATCGCGCGGCGCTGCCGGATCCGGTGATCTCCGGTACCGGGGAGGCGGTCGAGGGGGCCGCGGAGCGCGTGATCGCCGAGGTCTTCGGTGAGGTGCTGCGCCTCCCGGAGGGGGTGAGCGCGGCCCGCGACGACGACTTCTTCGCCCTCGGCGGCGACAGCATCGTGGCGATCACCGTCGTCAACCGGCTGCGGCGGCGCGGTCTGGAACTCTCCGTGCGCGAGGTCTTCGAGGCCCGCACGGTGGCGCGTCTCGCCGGTCTCGCCCGGGAGGTCGCGGTGAGCGATCCCGACGGCGTCGTCCCGATCACCGAACGCACCCGGCCGCTCCCGCTCACCCCGATCGCCGCGCAGCTGGCCGCGCGGACCGGGCGCTGGCAGTCGTTGGCCCAGTCGGTCACCGTCGCGCTTCCGCACGGTATCGGCGTCGATCGCCTGACCGCCGTGCTCGACGCCGTGCTCGCCCGCCACGAGGCGCTGCGTCTGCGAGTCGGGGTCGCCGCGGGCGGCGTGTGGTCGCCCACGCCGCGCGCCGTCACCGACTGTCGCGCGGCGGACCTCCTGTCCGTGCACCAGGTGGCCGCCGATCCCGGCGAGGCCGAATTCGCCTCGATCGCGGACCGGGTTCACGCCCGCCTCGACCCGACCGTCGACGGCTGCCTGCAGGCCGGGGCGGTGTTCGCGCCGGACGGCGCGTGGCTGGTCCTGGTGATCCATCATCTGGCGATCGATGCGGTGTCCTGGCGCCTCCTGCTCGACGACCTCGCCGTCGCCGACGCGGCGCTCACCGCCGGGCGCCGCGCCGCGCTCGGCGCACCCCTGACCGGTTTCGCCGATTACGCCGACGCGGTCGCCGCGCTCGCCGCGGCCCCGGAGACCACCGCCGACGCCGCCCGATGGCGGACGTTGCTGGCGAGCGCCTCGCCACTGTTCCCGGCGGCCGCCGGTCCGGCCGTCACCCAGGCCGACCTGCGCACCCGGACGCTGCGCCTGCCCGCCGAGACGCCGACCGCGCCGTCGTTCGTCGCGGCCGTCGCCGATGCCCTCGACCGCTGGCGGGCCGGGCACACCTCGGGCGACGCGGCGCCGTTCCTCGTGGACGTCGAAGGCCACGGCCGTGATCTGGTCGACGCCGATCTGTCGGAGACCGTCGGCTGGCTCACCGCGCTGTGGCCGGTGCGGTGCGATCCGGCCGCGTCCGACGGGCGGGACCGGATCGAGGAGCAGCTGGCGGAACCGGGATACGGCTACGGGCTGGCCCGCTACTGCAATCCGCGCACCGCTCGTCTGTTGGCGCGGTCCCCGCGGGCGCAGGTGCTGGTCAACTTCCTGGGCGTACTCGACCTCGGCGCGGAGCAGCCGTGGCGGCCGGCCCCGCAGTCGCGGTGGACACGCACCACCCCGGCGGCGGATCTGGAGGTGGACCACCCGCTGACCGTCGACGGCCGCGTGGAGGTCGCGGCCGACGGCGCCCAGACGCTGGTGGTGGAACTGACCTGGTCGTGCACCGTACTCACCGACGGTGACGTGGACGCGATCGCGGCCCACCTCGGCGCCGCCCTCCCCGCCCCGGCCTGACGATCCGGGTCTCGGCCCAAAACGCCCGCTCGGGAAGACCGTCTCGGCTCGCCCGCGACACTCCTTCCGCCCACACGACAGCCGGCGGTGACGCGACGACCGCGGGTGTCGCATCGCCGCCGGCTGTCGCCGACGTGGTGCGGGTGTCGCGGCACGACCGCGCGCGGCGTACCGGGCATATCCCCCGAGCCGCCACCTCGTGAACTGTAGGTTACCCTAACCTCAGTGCCGAGACCGTCGGCCCCGACCCGCGAAGGAAATCCCACGATGGCAACCCTTTCTCCCCGGCGTCGCCGGGTGCGCCTGGCCGCCGCGTTGCTGGCGACCGGCACCCTGCTCGCCGCGTGCAGCAGCAACGACGGCAACGACTCGTCGTCGCCCTCCACCGGCGCCAATCCCGCGGTGCCCTGCGCATCCGGCGACCTGAGCGGCGAGCGCACCGTGACCGGCACCTACCTCGGCGACGTGAAGGTCCCCGCCGCGCCGAAGCGCATCGTCTCGGGCTGGCTGGTCGGTACCCAGCTGATCGACCTCGGCGTGACGCCGGTCGGCATGCTCGACGACTACAAGCAGAACGCCACCCCCGAGGAGCTGAAGAAGGTCCAGGGCGTGCCGGACATCGGTTCGATCACCGCGGGCGTGAACACCGAGCAGGTGCTCAAGCTCAACCCGGACATGGTGATCTCGTACGTCCGCAAGGACGTCGCCGACAAGCTCGCGATCAAGGAGGTCAACGAGATCGCGGCGCCGACCGTCGCCTTCGAGATCCAGGAGCCGACCGACGTCTGGGACGACTACCAGAAGGTCGCCGACTCGATCGGCTGCGGTGAGTTCGCCAAGAAGCGGCTGGCCGGCCTGGACGACCAGCTCAAGGCGATCGGCACCGACAACAAGGACGCCATCGCCAAGCTCGGCAGCGTCGGCTACGTCGAGGCGTCGACCGAGCCCGGCACCTACACCGTGGCCACCAGCAAGTCCCTGGTCTACGAGCGCCTCACCATGGCCGGCCTGAAGTACTTCGACGCCGTCCCGAATCCGCAGCGCTTCAACCAGAAGATCTCGATGGAGGATCTGGGCCGCCTGTCGTCGGCGAACGTGCTGTTCTACGAGGCCGACTACGAGGGTAAGCCCACCAAGCGCACCCAGGCCCTGCTCGACAACCCGGCGTTCAAGGAACTGCCCGCGGTCAAGGCGGGCAACCTGTTCCCGTACCGCACGCCGTACTCGTACACGACGGCCGCCGTCGAGCGTCAGGCACAGGACATCGCCGCCGCGGTGAAGGCCGCGAAGCCCGCGCCGTAATGACGACGGATCAGTCTTCCCCCACCCGCACCCTCACCCCGCTCACCGCGGCCCAGCGCGAGATCTGGCTGGCCGACCGGGTGGCCGACGACGCCACCGCGTACTCGACCGCCCTGGTCGCGCACACGGCCGGACCGGTCGACTTCCCCGCGATGACGGCCGCGATCGATGCGACCCTCGCCCGCTCGGAGGCGGCCCGCGTGCGGTTCGTCACCACCGGCGGCGAGGTGTGGCAGGAGATCACCGACCGCGACCCGCGGTGCGAGGTGATCGACTTCCGGGGGAAGACTGATCCATCATCGGCGGCGCGCGCGTGGATCGACGACGCACTCGCCCGGCCCTACGACACCGCGGCCGGCCCGCTACTGCGCGCGTGCCTGCTGCGGGTCACCGACGACCGCACGCTCGCCTTCCTCGCCGCCCATCATCTGGTGCTCGACGGCACGGCCGTCGGCATGCTGCTGTCGGCGGCGCTGACCCGCTACGCCCGGAGCAGGGAAGCCGGGACCCGGGCCCGTGCGGACCGTGAATCCGACGAGACCGCCTGGTCGCTGGACACCCTCGTCGCCGCCGACGAGACCTACCGCACCTCGCCGCGGTTCGCGGCCGACCGGGACTTCTGGCTCGGTCAGGTGGCCGACGCCCCGGTCCCGCCGCGGCTGCTGGAGAACGTCGAACCCGGCGCCCGGCGCGCCGAGATCGTCGCCGTGCCGCTGACCTCCGATGAGAGCACGGCACTCTACGGCCGGGCCCGGGAACTGCGGGTTCGCACCGCGGGACTGCTCTTGGCGACCCTCGCCGGCTTCCTCTACCGCCGCACCGGCCAACCCGATCTGCTCCTCGCGACCCCGATGTCCGGACGCAGCGAACCCGATCTGCGCGCCCACCTCGGCACCCTCGCCACCGTCCTCCCGCTGCGGGTACGACTGCGCGCGGGCACCACCTGGCGACAGCTCGCCGGGGACATCGACACGCTCCTGAGCGACGTCCACCCGCACAGCCGCTTCCGCGGCGAGGACCTGCGCCGCGCCCTGCGCGACGTCGCGCCCCCGCGCCCGCTCTTCGGGGTCGGCGCCAACATCCTGCCGATCACCACCCGGGCGTTCACCGCCGCCGGTCTGGACGCCCGCCTGGAGATCCTCTCGTCCGGTCCCACCGGCGACGTCGACGTCTTCTTCGAGGTCGACGCGGCGGCCCGCTCCGTCGCGATCTTCTTCCACGGCCCCGGCGCGCAACGGCCGGAGATGACCCGGCTCGCCGCCGAGTACGCCGACTACCTGCGCGAGCTGCTGACCGGGACGGATGCCCCGATCGGTCCGCCGCTGCGGCCGGCATCCGTGCTCCCCGCCGGGCACCCGCACGACGTACCGGTCGGCACCCTGCCCGGTACCGAGGAGTGGGTCATCGCGCACGACGACCTGGACGAGGATGCCCCGGCGGTGACTCCGGCCGTCTTCACCGTCCCGACCCCGCCGCGTGCGCTGCCGGCTCAGGTCCGCGCGGTGTGCGCGGCCGTGAGCGCCGCCCATCCCGAGCTGGCCCTGCGCCCCGAGCGGCCGATCCCCGGCCTGTGGGAGTACGTGCCCGGCCCGGACGGCGCCGCCTTCGGCTGGATCCCCGGCACCGGCGCGGTGCCCGGCACCCTGGTGATCAGCGCGCATCCGCTCCTCGTCGACGGTCCCGGCCGCGCCCTGCTGCGCGACGAGGTGGCCGAGGCGTTCGCGGCCATCGGCCGCGGTGAGCCACCCGCGCCGCCCGCCGCCGACGAACCGGCCGCCCTGTTCGACCGGTGCGCGCAGCGCGCCGGTGCCCCCGAGGTGCTGGCACGGCTCGACCGCTGGCGCGACCTGACCGTCCGTGCGCTGCCCGCGGCACCGCTCGACGCCCCGCGGACGGCGGTGGTCGACGGCCTCGACACGGCGGTCTTCGCCGCCGCCGGCCTGACGCCCACCGGCGCGGCACTCGCCGCCCTCGGCCTCGCGCTCGGCCTGCTGGGCGAGTCGGCGCACAGCGTCGTCGCCGCCGCGGACGACCGGCGCGACGGCGTGCGCACCACCCTGCCGCTCGGCGTGGCGACACCCGCCGTCGTGCGGATCGGCACCGACCCGGCCGCGGCGCTGCGCGACGCACGAAGCGCCGCACTCGAGGACGGCGCGTCGACGACGGCCGATTTCGGTCTGCTGCGCCACCTGCATCCGCAGGCCGGACCCGCGCTCACCCCGCCCGGTCCGCTGTTCACCGTCGGCGCCGACGACGACCGCGGACTGACCGTCGTCGACCACGGCACCGCGGCCCACCCCGACCTGCACCTGAGTCTCGGCGACGCCGGCACGACGATCACCCTGCGCGCCCGGCCGCCCGGTGCCGCCGCCCCCGAGACCTTCCTCGAGGCGCTGCGCCGGGCCCTGGAACTGCTCGCCGCGGCGGCCGCCGATCCGGCGAACCGGCCGATCGCCGCGGTCTGGGGGCTGTCACCGCTGCAGGAAGGCCTCTACTTCCAGTCTGCGGTCTCCGGTGAGCACGACGTCTACAACGCTCAGTTCGTCCTCACCTTCGACCGTGCCCTGGAACCCGGGCGCCTGCGCCGCGCCCTCGCCGCCCTGATGGCCGATCACCCGGTGCTGCGTGCCGGGTTCACCCACGACGGCCGGCCCGCGCCGGTCCAGTTCCTGGTCGACCCCCTCAAGCCGCCGCTGGAGACCGTCGACCTGCGTGGGCTCACCGGTGACGCGCTGGCCGCCGCCACCGATCAGGTGATCGCCGCCGATCGCATCCGCCGCTTCGACCTGGACACGCCGCCGCTGTGGCGCGTCACCCTGGTCCGCCGGACCGGCGGCGACGCGCTGGTGGTCTCCCGCCGCTTCCTGCTCTGGGACGGCTGGTCCAACGGCCTCGTGATCGGCGGTCTCCTCGCCCATTACGCCGGCACCGCACCGGCCCGCCGCGACACCGGCGAGCCGGTCTTCGCCCGCTATCTGCGCTGGATCGACGAGCGCGACCGCGACGCCGCGACCGCCGCCTGGGCCGGCTACCTCGACGGCTACGACGAGCCCTCGCTGCTGCGCCCCGGCGCCGACCCGGTGGTCCGCGGCGGCACCCGCGTCGTCCGGCGGACGCTCGATGCCGCGGCCTCTGCCGGTCTCACCGCCACCGCGCAGCGCGCCGGAGTCACCCTCAACACCGTGCTGGCCACCGCGCTCGCCCTGGTGACCGGCCGGTGGTCCGGCCGCGGCGACGTGGTGATCGGTCAGACCGTCGCCGGCCGCCCGAGCGAGGTGGACGGCGCCGATACTGCCGTCGGCATGTTCCTCAACACCGTCCCCGTCCGCGCCCGGCTGCGCCCGGCCCCGGGCGTCGCCGAGTTCCTGCGCGAGCAGCAGGCCGGCCGCCTCGACGTCCTCGGGCACGACTGGCTCAGCCTCGGCGAGATCGCCGCGGCCGCCGGTACCCCCGCCCTGTTCGACGTGCTCCTGGTCCTGCAGAACTTCATCGACGACGGCCGGCTCGGCGCGGAGCACGGGGTGACCGACCACGACAGCGAGGATCACACCCACTTCGCACTAACCGTCGTCGCGACGCGCGGGCCGCAGCTCGCGGTCGCCGTCGAGACCCGCGACGACCTGATCGACGACGCCACCGCCGCGGGCCTGGCCGACGACCTGTTCGCACTGCTCACCGCGCTGTCACGCCCGGACGTCGACGACGTGCCGCTCGCCCGGCTCCCGGTGACGGCCGCCGAGCCGCCCGACCGCGGGCGCACCCTCGACGTGCCCGGCCTGTCGGTGTCGGAACTGCTCGCCGCCACCGCGGCCCGCGAGCCCGCGGCCCCGGCACTGGTCTTCGCCGACGCCACCCTGACCTTCGGTGAACTCGACGCCGAGATCAACCGGCTCGCCCGGCTGCTGCTCGCCGAGGGCGCACGCTGCGAGACGGTGGTCGCGCTGGCGATCGAGCGGTCCATCGAGATGGTCGTCGCCCTGTTCGCGGTGCTGCGGACCGGCGCGGCCTACCTGCCGCTGGAACTGGTCCATCCGGCATCGCGGCTGCGCGGTCTGGTCGACGATGCGCGCCCGGTGCTGGCGCTGACGGCCGGGGCCGATCCCGGCGATCTCGACGTGATCTTCGACGGACGGCGGCCCCCGCTCGACCTGCGCGCCCCGGACGTCCGCGCCCGGCTGGACGAGCTGTCCGGCGACCCGCTCGACGACACCGAACTGGGCGCGTTCGCCCACGACCGGCCGCGCCGCCTGGACCATCCCGCCTATCTCATCTACACCTCGGGCTCCACCGGGAAGCCCAAGGGCGTCGTCACCGGCTATCGCGGCCTGACCACGATGTATCTCAACCACGAGGACGAGATCTTCCGGCCGTCCGTCGCGCTGGCGAGCCGGGAGGGCCGCCGGCGCCTCGCGGTGGCCCACACCGTCTCCTTCGCCTTCGACATGTCGTGGGAGGAACTGCTGTGGCTCACCTACGGGCACACCGTCCACATCTGTGACGAGGACCTGCGCCGCGATCCGCAGGCGCTCGTCACCTACTGCGATGCCCACCGGGTGGACGTCGTCAACGTGACCCCGACCTACGCCGAATACCTGATCGGCGCCGGTCTGCTGGACAACCATCGGCCGGCGCTCGTGCTGCTCGGCGGCGAGGCTGTCGGCACCGGGGTGTGGGACCGGCTGCGTGACGAGCCCGGCACCCTCGGCTACAACCTGTACGGCCCCACCGAGTACACGATCAACACGCTCGGCGGCGGCACCACCGATTCGGCGTCACCGACCGTCGGCCGCCCGATCGGCAACACCGTCGTCCATCTGCTCGATCCGTGGCTGCGGCCGGTACCGCCCGGCGTCGCCGGGGAACTGTACGTCGAGGGCGACGGCCTGGCGCGGGGCTATCACGACCGGCCCGGTCTGACCGCGCTGAGCTTCGTCGCACATCCGGACGATCCCGGTCGCCGGCTCTACCGCACCGGCGACCTGATGCGGCGCCGGGCCGGCGCCGGGAGCGCGGCGAGCGGGCCGAATGTCACCGACGGTCTGCTCGACTACCTGGGCCGCACCGACTTCCAGCTCAAGATCCGCGGATTCCGGGTGGAACCGACCGAGATCGAGGCCGCCCTCGTCGCGATCGACGGCATCGGCCGCGCGGTGGTCACCGCCCGCGGCACCGGCGCGCAGGCCACGCTGGCCGCATATCTGGTACCGGACGGCACACCACCAGACTTCCGTGAGGTGCGCCGGACACTCGCGATCACGTTGCCGCCGTACATGATTCCGTCGTCGTACACGCTCATCGACGAGATCCCGGTGACCGTCAACGGCAAGCGGGATCTGGCGGCGCTGCCGGCCCCGGCCGCCGAACTCGCGAACGGCTCACGGACCGGATCGCTGCTCGAACGGGTCCTCGCCGAGATCGCCGCGCAGACCTTCGGGCTGCCCGAGGTGGACGTCGACGCCAATCTGTTCGACCTGGGCGCACACTCCCTGCAACTGATGACCTTCGCCGACGCCGTCCGCGCCCGGCTCGGTGTGGAACTCGCGGTCTCCCAGGTCTTCGCTGATCCGTCCATCGCGGCGATCGCGGCGATGCTCGACGGCGACACCGCCGCCGCCGACCGGCTCCGCGCGCCGGTGATCGGTTTCCGCACCGGCCGCCCCGGGACCGCCCCGGTGGTGGTGCTCCCGCCGGGCACCGGCCTGGGCTGGCGCTTCGGCCAGCTCCTGCCGCACCTGCCCGAAGAGCGCGGGGTGTACGCGGTCCAGTCCCCGCAGATCAGCGGCGACGATGCCCCGGAGCGTCCGGCGGACGTGGTGGCCGCCTTCGCCGACCGGATCGATGCGGCGGTCCCCGCCGGGCCGGTCGTACTGCTCGGCTGGTCGTTCGGCGGTTCGCTGACGCCGGCCGTCGCCGACGAACTGATCCGGCGCGGCCGGTCGATCGACGCGCTGGTGCTGCTCGACGCCTGGGCGCAGTCCCCGGACGAGTACTTCGCGTATCTGGACACGCTCTCGCCGGACGCCTCGGCGCTCGGCGCACTGGGGGTACCGGTGCCCGGCGGACGCGGCACCGACCTGAGCCGCGAGGAGGCCATCGACCTGGTTCGCGGCGGAGCCTCGGTGTTCGCCGGTCTCGACGCGGAACTCGTCGCCGCCGTGCTCGATTCGAGCGCGTGGTCGCTGCGGGTGATGCGCGAGCTGCCCGCCCGACAGACGCCGGTCGATGCCGACGTGCTCTATGTCGAGGCCGAACCCGCCGGCTCGCTGGCCACCTGGGGCGGCACCCTGGCACCGCGCCGGCACCTGCCCGTGCCGTGGGCGCACGGCGACCTCCTCGGACCCGACGCCGTCGCGGCGTGGGGCCCGGCGCTGACCGACTTCCTGGCCGGAGATCCCACCGCATGACGAACCGCACCCCCGTCCCGCTCACCATGAGCCAGGCCGCGCTCTGGTTCGGCCAGACCCTCGACCCGGAGAACCCGACCTTCAACGTCTGCGACGCGGTCGAGTTGTCCGGCGAGATCGACCTCGAACTCCTCACCCGCGCAACGCATCTCGCGGTCACCGAGTCCGACGCGCTGACCACCCGGTTCGTCGAGACCGGCGACGGCATCCGGCAACTGCCGGGCGATGCCGTCCTCGATCCGCCGCCGGTACTGGCCGCCGGGACCGGGAACCTCTGGGACCGCGCGCACGAGGTGATCTCCGCGTGGACCGCCCGGCCGCACGACCTGACCGCCGAACCGGGGGTGGCGCACTGGATCCTGCACGGCGGCGACCGCACGCTCTGGATCCTCGCCGCTCACCACGCGCTGATCGACGCGTACGGGCTCTCGCTGGTGTTCACCCGGGGCGCCGAGATCTACCGCGGCCTGGCCGCCGGGGACGACGCCGCCGGCCGACGGCTCGGTTCCCTGCACGAGGTGATCACCGCCGACCTGGACTACCTGGACTCCCCCACCTGCGCCGACGACGCCGCGTTCTGGGCCGGACGGCTCGACGGGTCGAGCGATCGCCCGGCGGACGCCGCACAGGCCCGCACGGTCCGCAGCATCCGCACCACCATCGCGCCGCTGACCGGTGGGAACTGGGCCGCGACGGTGGTCGCCGCGGCCGCCGCCTTCGGGGCCCGCCGCACCGGTACCCGCCACCAGAGCCTCGGCTTCCTGCTGATGAACCGGCTCGGTCTCGCCGCCGCCCGCGTCCCGACCACCGCGGTGAATCTGGTGCCGCTCGCCGTGCCGACCCGGCCCGCGGACCAGGTCGCGGCCGTCATCGAGGCCACCGCCACCGCGATGCGCACGGTCTCCGCGCACCAGCGCCATCGCGGTGCACTCATCGGCGACGACCCCACTCTCACCGCGGGCCTGGCCCGGCACGCGGGCACCGTCGTCAACGTCAAACCCTTCGCCACCGTCCTCGACTTCGCCGGGATCCGCGGCGTCGTTCACTCGATCGACCGCGGGCCCGTGCAGGACTACGCGCTGACCGTGGCGATCGGCCCCGACGGCCGTCCGGAGGTGATCCTCGACGCCGACGCCGCCCGGTACGACGTCGCGGAAGCCACCGCGCTGCTCGATGCCTTCGCGGCGTTCCTGCAGGATTTCGCGGCGCCGGAGGCCGCCGGGCGCCCGCTGGCGTCGTTGCCGCTGACCACCGCGGCACAGCGCGCCCACGTGCTCGCCCTCGGGGACGGCGGCACGAATCCGGAGGGCACGACCCCGGTGCTGGACCGCTTCGACGCGACCGTCGCCGCGCAGCCCGAGGCGCTCGCCGTCGTCGCCCACGACGCGACGCTCACCTTCGCCGCGCTGGCCGAACGGTCACGCCGGGTCGCCGTCGCGCTGCGTGCGGCGGGGGTCGAGGCGGAGGACCGCGTCGCCGTCGTCGCCGAGTCGTCGGCGGCCGCGCTGGCGGCGATCCTCGGCGTCTGGCGCGCCGGAGCGGCGTACGTGCCGGTCGACCCGTCGTATCCGGCCGCGCGGATCGCTCATCAGCTCACCGACAGCCGGCCCGCGGCGGTGCTGGTCGGCGCGCCCGATCGCGGTCTGGTGGAGGGTCTGACCGGCGCGACGATCCTCGACCTCGCCGGGCACCCGGCGTCGTCCGGCGAATCCGCCGGACGACGCTCGCACCCGGATGCGGCCGCCTACGTGATCTACACCTCCGGTTCCACCGGCACGCCCAAGGGCGTGGTGATCACCCAGCGGGCGATCGCCACCCTGCTCGGCGCGCACCGGAACTTCACGATGCGGGCACCGCGGCAGCGACTGCTCGCCACCCACACCCTCTCGTTCGATTCGTCGGTCTCGAACATCGCGTGGCTGTGCGACGGCCACACGCTGCACGTCATCGAGCGCGCCGATGTCACCTCCGCGGACCTGGTGGTCGACTACGTGCGCCGGCACCGGATCGACTACGTCGACGCGGTGCCGGTCCTGATCGAGGAGTACGTCCGCGCCGGGCTGATCGAGCCCGCGGCGAGGCGGCATGTCCCTGGCACGCTCTCCACCGGCGGCGAGGCCTTCCCATCGGGGCTGTGGGAGCGACTGACCGACCGTCCCGACGTGACCGTCTTCAACCTGTACGGCCCGACCGAGGCCACGGTGGAGATCACCTACACCGAGGTCACCGACACCCCCGTCCCGTCGATCGGGGTGCCCGCGCTCGGCGCGCGGCTGTACGTGCTCGACGCCCATCTGCAGTTGGTCGCCGAGGGGGCGACCGGGGAACTGTACGTCGGCACGCCGCAGCTGGCACGCGGCTACCACGACCGGCCCGCGCTCACCGCCGAACGCTTCGTGGCGAGTCCGTTCGGCGACGGAACACGCCTGTACCGCACCGGTGATCTGGTGCGTTGGAACGCCTTCGGCGGGCTGGACTACCTCGGCCGCGCCGACGACCAGGTGCAGCTGGCCGGCTTCCGGATCGAGTTCGGCGAGGTCGAGGCGCTGGTCGAGGCCGCGGCCCGGCAGACCGGGATCGGTGTGGAGCGTGTCGTCGCCGACGTCCGGCCCGCCCCGAGCGGGACGCGCCGGCTCGTGGCGTACCTCGTCGGCACCGACGGCGACGACTTCGCCGGGCTCCGCGCCGCACTCGCCGCGACCGCGCCGGCCCACCTGGTGCCCGCCGTCTTCGTTCCGGCGGCGACGCTGCCGCGCGCCCCGTCCGGCAAGACGGACCGCGCCGCGCTGCCGGACCCCTGGGCGGGCCGAACCGGGGCGATCGTCGCGCCGGGCGACGGCGCCGAAGCGATCCTCGCGAAGATCGTCGCCGATCTCCTCGACCTGGACGAGGTGGACCCGGACGACGACTTCTTCACGCTCGGCGGGGACAGCATCATCGCCATCGGCGTGACCTCGCGGGCCCGCGCCGCCGGCCTGACCGTGACGCCCCGCCAGGTCTTCGAATTGCGTACTCCGCGGGCCCTCGCCGCGGCCGCCACCGACAGCGCCGGACCCGCGGGAGCGGCCGACCCGGTGCACGCGGCCGGCCGGGCACCGCTGACCCCGCTCATGCGCCGGGTGCTGCGCCACGGCGGAATCGGCGGCTTCGCACAGGCGCGGGTACTGCGGGTGCCCGCCGGGCTCGGGACCGGGCTGCTCGACGAGGCGCTGACCGCCGTCGTGCACGCCCACCCGGTGCTGGCCGCCGCCCTGGACGGCGACGCCCTCGTCGTACCCGGGCCGGAGGCGACACCGGCCGTCGCCCTCACCGAGCACGACCTGTCCGGCACCGTCGACCTCGAGGCGCGCGTCGAGGCCCTCGCCGCGGCCGCCGCTCGCGATCTCGACCCCGCGGGCCCGGGCCTGCTGCGGGCGCTGCTGCTCCGCGGCCTCCCGGGCGAGGACGACTGGGACGCGCTGGTCCTCGTGGTGCATCACCTGGCCGTCGACGGGGTGTCGTGGCGGATCCTCACCGAGGATCTGCGCGCGGTGACCGGGCAGCTCTCCCGTGCCCGGGCGGCCGCCCCCGACCCGGAGGGCACGTCGTGGCGGGAGTGGGCGCTGGCGCTCACCGCGCGTGCTCAGGAGCCCGACATCCTCGACTCGTCCCCGCGGTGGGCGCACCCGGGCGGCGCGCCGTCCGAGATCGGCCTCGGGACCCGTCCCCTCGACCCGGCCGTCGACACCGCGACCGGGATGCGGCGCCGGGAGATCGAGTTCCCGGCCGACGCGGCCGTCGGGCGCCTGCCCCAGCTGTACAACACCGGCCCCACCGAGATCCTGCTCGGCACCCTCGCGGTGGCGATCGGCACCGTCGCCGCGGTGCCGGGCTCCCGGCGGCTGTTCGTCGACGTCGAAGGTCACGGCCGTGACGAGGCACTGGTCCCCGGCACGGATCTGTCGCGCACGGTCGGCTGGTTCACCGCGCTGCGGCCGATACCGGTCGATCTGCCGTCCGGGACCGGCCCGGCCGAGATCGACGCGGCCGAGGTCGACGCGGTGATCAAGCAGGTCAAGGAGACCCTCGCCGCACCGCGCTTCTCCGGTCTGGAGTACGGGCTGCTCACCGAGCTGGGTCCCGCGGCGACGGCACGCCCGGCGTCGCCCGTGCTGTTCAACTACCTGGGGCGGCTCACCACCGGCGAGGGAGACGCGCCGTTCTCGTCGCTCTGGCCGCAGCGTCCGCTCCTGGTCCTCCACGACGACGCGATGCCCGCGTCGCACCCGCTCGAGGTCAACGCCGTGACGGTGCCCGCCGTCTCCGGAAGTGTGGTCCGCGCCGAGTTCTCCTGGGCCGCGGGAGTCGTCGACGACGCGCACATCGACGAGATCGCCCGGGCCTGGACCGCGCTGCTCACCCTGCTGGACGACCCCGAGCTGCACCCCGCGCTCGGCGGTGCCACCCCCTCGGACTCGCTCGTCGACGACCTGACCCAGGACGAGATCGACGAGTTCTCCGCCCTGTTCGCCTGACCCCGGCGAGCATCCTCCGCCGATCACAGAAAGACGCCATGCCTGCCCTCCTGTTCACCGCCGAGTCCGTCGAGGACATCACCCCGCACATGCGCCGGATCGTCTTCCGCGGCGAGCCGGTGGCCCGGTACATCGCCACCGGCCAGTTCCCGAACATCAAGATCCTGCTGCCGCGGCCGGACGGGTCGTACGGGGTGCCCGAGCTCGACGACCCGTCGTGCGGCGCCGACACCGCGATCCGGACGATCCCCGAACTGCACGAACGCGTCCGCACCTACACCGTGCGGCGGTACGACGCGCAGGAGCAGACCCTCGCCATCGACTTCGTGCTGCACGGCGACGAGGGCCTCGCCTCCGCGTGGGCGCACCGCGCGCAGCCCGGCACCACCCTGGGCATCGCCGGTGGCGGTGGGCGCCCGATCAGCCCCGCCGACGACTACGTGATCGCCGGCGACGAGACCGCGCTCCCGGCGATCGGCAACATCCTGGAGAATCTGCCCGCGCACGCGCGCGGCACCGCGTACATCGAGGTCGGCGACGAGTCCGCACGGCAGGAGCTGACCGCCCCGGCCGGATTCGAGATCCGGTGGCTCTGCCGGGAGGGCGCCCCGGCGGGCACCGCCACCCTGCTCTCGGCGGCCGTCGCCGATCACCCGGTCACCGACGGCACCTTCGCCTGGGCCGCCGCCGAGTCGGCGGAGGTCCTGGCCATCCGCAAGGACCTGCGCGGCCGCGGCGTCGAGCGCCGGAAGATGCTGGTGATCGGCTACTGGCGGCGAGGCCTCGACGAGAACGGGTACGCCCGCAAGGCCAACCACGACCGCGACGACCGGGAGTACGACGACCACGACCACCACGGCGTCGGCGACACCGTCCGCGGCGGCGCCGCGCGCCTGGCCTCCCGGCTCAGCCGGAAGCGCTGAGCACGCCGGCTGAGCCGTCCCGAGCGCCGGCTCAGCCGGAGAGCGCCTCGCGCAGGGCGCGCCGGCTGACCTTGCCGACCCCGGTCTCCGGGAACGTCTCGAGGATCTTCACGGTGTCCGGCAGCTTCCACTCCGCCAGCCCGGCGCCGCGCAGACTGGACCGCAACTCGGCCAGCTTCGGCGGCGCCTCGAGGTCCGCCGGGATCACGTAGGCGCAGGTGCGTTCGCCGAGGTACTGGTCGGCGACGGCCACCACGATGGCATCGCGGACGGCCGGATGCGCCAGCAGGTGCTCCTCCACCTGCTCCGCCGAGACCTTCTCGCCGCCCCGGTTGATCCGGTCGGTGCCGCGCCCGCGGACGATCAGATTACCGGCCGGCGAGAATTCGACCACGTCTCCGGTGCGGTACCAGCCGTCCGGGGCGAACGACGACGGGCTGACCCCGTCCCAGTACGAGCGGATCGTGTACGGCCCCTGGGTCTCCAGGAAGCCGGGACCGTCGGTGACGAGCGCGCCGTCCTCGTCGACCAGCCGCAGCTGATCCCAGGTCGACATCGGCCGGCCCTGGGTGGTGACGACCTCGTCTTCGTCGTCGCCGAACCGGGTGTAGCAGACCAGCCCCTCGGCCATGCCGAACACCTGTTGCAGCTCCACGCCGAGGGCCGGGCCGATGCGCCGGGCCAGCTCGTCGGGGCAGCGCGCCCCGCCGACCTGCACCGTGCGCAGACTCGACAGGTCGTGCGCGGCGCCGTTCTCCGCGGTCTCGGTCCAGAGCCGGGCCAGCGGCGGAACCAGGCCCACCATCGTCGCGCGCCGCGCCTCGAGCAGCGGCCAGGCCGCCGACGGCGCGGGCGAATCGGCGAGCACCACCGTGCCGCCGGCGTGCAGCGCGCCGAGGATGCCCGGCGAGCTCATCGGGAAGTTGTGACCGCACGGCAGCACCACCAGGTAGACGGTGGCGTCGTCGACGCCGCAGACCTCGTTGCTGCGGCGCACGCTGTAGAGATAGTCGGCGTGGGTTCGCGGGATCAGCTTCGGGGTGCCGGTGCTGCCACCGGACAGTTGGAGGAAACCGAGGTCCTCCGGATCGGCCCGGCCGTGGTCGATCGGCGGCGCCCACAGGTCCTCCAGACCGTCGCAGTCGATCAGCTGAGTCACACTGTCGACCTGTGCGGCGACCGTCTCGGCCAGTGCCCGGTAGTCGAATCCGGGCCGGGCCGCGGGCGAGATGATCGCCGCCGCGCCGGCCGCCCGCGCGATGCCGACGAGCTCGCTCTCCCGGTGCGCGGGGAGGCCGAAGATCGGCAGCGCCCGCGCCCGCCAGAGCGCGAACAGCGCCTCGATGAAGGCCACGCAGTTCGGGATCTGCAACAGCACCCGGGTGTCCGGGCCGATTCCGCGGGCTGCGAATCCGGCGGCCAAGGCGCCCACCCGCTCGTCCAGTTCGGCGTAGGTGAGCGCGCGCTCGGCGTCGGCCACGGCGATCCGGCCGGCGAACGCCGGGTCCGTCGACCGGGCGGTGAGCAGGTCGTCGAAGACCTGGTCGGTCCACACGCCGTCAGCCAGGTACTGAGCACGGAGTTCGGGGGGCCACGGTGTCACTCGCATGAAGGTCAGGCTAGCCTAATACAGTGCCTATCCCCGCCATCGCCCCCTATCCGATTCCGAGCGGCCCGTTCCCCCAGCGCGTGGACTGGGACCTCGAACCCGGGCGCAGCGCTCTCCTCGTCCACGACATGCAGCGCTACTTCATCACCGCCTACCGGCCCGACGCCGAACCGATCGCGACCGCACTGCCGAACATGGTCGCCATCCGGGAGGCCTGCCATCGCGCGGGCGTGCCGGTGATCTACACGGCGCAGCCGGGCGATCAGCACCCGTCCCGCCGCGGCATCCTCGCCGATTTCTGGGGCGACGGTCTGGCCGGCGGCCCGGACGAGGGCATCGTCCCCGAACTCGCGCCCACCGGCGACGACATCCAGGTCACCAAGTGGCGCTACTCGGCGTTCCAGCGCACCGACCTGCGGCAGCTGCTCGCGCACCATGGACGTGACCAGCTGATCGTCGTCGGCGTGTACGCGCACATGGGCTGCATGATCACCGCGACCGAGGCCTTCATGAGCGACGTCGAACCGTTCTTCGTGGTCGACGCGATGGCCGACTTCAGCCGCGACGAACACGAGATGGCCGCCGAGTACATCGGCAAGCGAGCCGGGCGCGTGCTGTCCGCCGCAGACGTCATCGCGGCCCTGGACCGGCCGTGACCGGCACCGTCGTTCCGGGCGTCACCGGCGAGACGGTCGCCGTGACCGGTGCCGCCGGCGGTATCGGCTCGGCGGTGTGCGCGGCGTTGCGCACGGCCGGCGCGACCGTCGTCGCCTGGGATCTGGCCGGCGACGGTATCGAACCGCTCGACGTCACCGACACCGCCGCCGTCGCCGCGGCGTGGGTGGACGCCGAGCGCCGCTACGGCCCCATCACCGGACTGATCTGCGCCGCCGGCGTGATGAGCGACGACTGGGACCGCTGCCTGGCGGTGAACGCCGGCGGAGTGCGCAATCTGCTCGACGCCGCGTTGCCGGCCATGATCGAGCGGCGCCGGGGGTCGGTCGTCGTGATCTCCAGCAATGCCGCGGCCACCCCGCGCGCGGCGATGCCGTCGTACGCCGCCTCCAAGGCCGCGGCGACCGCCTATACACGCAGCCGCGGCATCGATGCGGCTGCCGCCGGGGTTCGAGTCAACATCGTCTCGCCCGGCTCCACCGATACCCCGATGCTCACCCAGCTGCTCGACGACGACACCGCCCGCCAGGCCGTGCTCGACGGCGATCCAGCCCGCTTCCGCCTGGGGATCCCGCTCGGCCGGATCGCCGCACCGGCGGACATCGCCGAAACGGTCCTGTTCCTGGCGTCCGATGCCGCGCGGCACATCACCCTTCACGACCTGCGCGTGGACGGCGGAGCCACCCTCGACCAGTGAGCTCCCGGCACGGCGTGACCCTCGCCACCCCGACAAATCGAACACCATGACTTATGGCTAAGCTAAGTCCATTCTTGGGTGGGTCGGGGCCACGCGGACGAGAACGCGCGCGGACATCCACTCAGCACCGACAAGGAGTGGATCGATGACGCCGAAATCTGCCCAGCAGTGGGCCGTCCGCCTCGCCGCCGTGGGCATGCTGAGCACGCTCGCGCTCAACGACGCGGTCCCCGATGCCCGGGCGGCGGAACTGTTCGTACCGCAGCGCACCGTGACCGCCCCGGCCGCCACACCGGCGGCGACGCTGAAGAAGAAGCGCACCAAGCCGGCGGAGACCTACCAGGAGCGCCAGCAGCGGATCGGCGGGTCCCAGCGGTCGATGCTGGCGCCGCTCGCCGAGAACAAGGGTAAGCAGACCACCTGTGTGAGCGCGGAGTTCACCACCCTCGACGTGGTCTTCGACTCAGTCGTCGAGTCGTTGCTGCCGAGCCTCCCGCCGCAGTTGCGGGAGGCCGCGACCGCCAACCAGGCCGGGATCAAGAAGTGGATGCGCGAAGTCACCGTCTCGACCCTCGCCGTCTCGAACAATCCGCTGACCCGCGGCGCCGACCTCGACGATCCGCAATACCGCACCGCCCTCTCCCAGCTGGTCGTCGACGATCTGCTGAAGATCCGCGACGGCAAGCAGAACGACGCCATCCCGGTCGCCAACATCACGCTGAGCCAGGCCGTCGAATCGGTGTGGCTGTACGTGTTCGTCGGGATCCTGGCGCCCGCCAAATTCGGCCTGTCGTTCGTGCCGAGCCTGGGCAGTCCGTTCAGCGAGCCGCCGCTCGCCGCCACGCCGCTGTCGTTCCTCGGTGGCTTCGTCACCTACAACACGCTGCTCAGCCTCGGCCTGACCATGAGCCAGCTCGGCATGCAGTACCTGTACCAGGGGACGTCGAGCGCGATCCTCAACCAGTGCGTCGCGCAGGTGACCGAGGAGCAGAAGGAGCGCGCGGGCAAGCCGAGCGAGAAGGTCAAGTACGACATCCCGATCCACCCGCTGATCCAGGGCGCCGCCGATCAGCTCGCGCTCGCCGACAGCGACACCTGCCAGCCGATCGGTGACCTCACTCTCGCCCGGATCGTCACCCGCACCGGCGACTACGCCAAGTCGACGGCGCCTAACGCCGCCACCAAGCGCCGGATCGACGCCGAGGTGGCGAAGATCCTGCGCACCATGAAGACCACCCGTGTGCCGCACAATCTGATTCCGGCCGATCCCGCCGACTTCAGCAACGTCGAATCGATCGCGTCGTTCGCCGGCAACATGGTTCCGTACATCGGCGGCGCCCCGCTCGACATCCTCATCGGCCTCGGCCACAACATCGGCCAGGGCGACGACATGGGCGAGATGGTCAGCCTGCACGATCTGACGGTGACCAAGTCACTCACCGCGGCCTACTACACGTACTACTTCTCGCTGTATCTCTTCACCACCGTCGGCGGGCTCGCCCTCGATCCGATCTACCAGGCCACCGGCATCGATCCGCTTCCGCTCAGCCCGGTGCGGGTCATCGGCGCCGTTCTCGGCCTGCCGCTCACCTACGGCCTGGTGACCTTCCACCACGTGGTCCGCAGCATGTGCTTGATCGAGGACGACACCACCGGTACCGGCCGCGGCGCCGAGGCCAACAAGCTCGACCCGGCCGCCCACGACAAGGCCGTCGCCGCCAAGAAGAAGGCCGACGCCGCGAAGGCCACGAAGTCGAAGGCGGCGAAGTCGAAGGCGCGCCAGCCGAAGCGGTCCCACTCCACGCCGCGACAGACCCCGTCCAAGCGGACGCCCCCGTCCCGCACGACGCCTCCCACCGGCTCCGCCACACCTTCGTAGCGCCGGCCGGGCCGCGACGGTCCGAGGAAGTTGACGACGGGTCGACCGGAGGTCGATGATGGTCGACCTCCCCTGACCGGCGAACGCGGCCCCGGTGGTCGATCGGCTCCGCCGGCGGTCGAGCGGAGTCCATGATGGGCGCCCTTCGACCGAGGGTCGTCGCTTCGGTCGGACACCCATGCGCGGGACCGGCGGAGTCGAGACCACGCCCACACCCGGAACGGCACAGGCCAGATCAGAGTCACCCGACTCCGGGCTTTCGCCCCTTCGCCCGGTACCTCGTTCTCGCCCCCACTGCCGAGGGGGCGAGAACGAGGTATGGGTGCCGGCACCCCTGCCACGGGGCGACACTTGCCACCGCTCCCGGTGAGCCCCGATGACGGTCGAACGCGGCACCCCCCCATCCCGGAACGGTCGAATGCACGAATAGTACGGTCGAGCGGGCTCGGGTCCCCGTCCCGGCCGTGTGGAACCGCTATGCCGGTCAAGCGCACCCACGATGGTCGAGCGCAGTCCGAGACGGGCGCCCTTCGACCGCGGTGTCGTCGCTTCGGTCAGCCACCCATGCTCGGGACCGCGACAGCAGTAGCCCTGCACCAAGATTCCTGCTCCCTTCATCCAGTCACTCGTCTTCGCCCCATCGCCGAGGGTCCGAGAACGGGGGTGGGTGCCGGGCACCCTGTCACAGGGCGACACCTCTGTCAACGGCGGGTGAAATCTGACCCCCTATCGACGTCTGAAACCTGACCCCCTTTGATGGTTGGTTACTGCTGTTCGCCCGGTTCGGGCGAAGTTGTGAGGAGCTCCCGTCGGGAGCGGGTCCGGT